>NZ_BAABFD010000004.1:0-453664 GCF_039540635.1 Nonomuraea ferruginea
ACTCATCTACCGGAGGCTCCACGCTCATCTCCGGCCTTCGACGACTCCTCCCGAAAGGCCCGATACGTCACCGCCTGCGTCCCAGAAATCCCCAATCGCCCTGAATTATTTCTCTGAGATCACCTCAGTGGCCGTTCTCTGGCCTGTAGCAGAAGGCATACGTCGATGCGCCGTTCACCAGTGCTCTTGTCCGCCGTACTCATCGGCCCCGCGGCGATGCTCGTAACGCCGGTTCCGGCCGAGGCCGCCATTCCTGATGTGGTGCGCGCCGTGCAGCAGCAGCTTGTCAAAGGCGCGAGTATGAAGTTCACCCAGTACGGCACCGTCACGTTCAACGGCAGAAACAGATCCGCCGACAACATGGCCCGCGTGTTCCGCTTCAACCCGATCCAGGACGGAAGGCTGCAACTGGGCAGGAACGGAGTCGCCGCGGTAGGGCTCACCCGCCGGGTGAACTTCGACAGGGAGAACCTCCCGCTCGCCAAGGAACACGCCGCCGAAGGCGATCTGGTCGCGAAAAGCCTGCTCACTCAGACTCGGCCGCACCGCTGGGTCAACACGAACGGCTGGTTCTACGACACGGGGCGGTTGTGGACCGCCGGCCTGCCTGAGGGAAAGACCTGGGCGCGGCGCGGAAAGGGCACCCCCGCGGCCACGGCTTTCCGTGACCAGGTCATCAACATCTTCGAGATCCGAACGCTCAAGACGCTGATTGCCGACGCCGACGAGCGGAAGTTCGGCCTGCCGAATCCGGCCGGCAAAACTCCGGCCATGAGGAAGACTGGATGGTATTCGGGCTCCATCACGTTCGGCGAGCTCTACAAATTGTCGCCCACATTTCGTGAGGTGGCCGGGAAGCGGCCTGACGCGAGTATCGCAAACAGGGCCGTCGGCTGGCGCATCATTTTCGATGCGAATGGCCTGCCCTTCCAGTTCGGGTCGGGCTGGAGTGTCGAGGACAAGCGGAAAGGGGCCGACGGCGGCGCTGTGATCAAGGCCGTGTCCTGGGGTTCCGCCACGACCATCGCACGGCCCAAGCCGGCTCAGGTCGGCGTCGTCCGCGCTCCCGCTGGAGGCCTGCCGGCGTTCGACACCATGGTCGACATGAACGAAGCCGCCCTGTAGCGCGGAATCGGATGCGGACGGAAGGCGTGCCGCTGCGCTCACGTCTGAACGCAAGGGATCGCGCGTCGGCGCGGCAACTTGCCGGCGTTCACCCCTTGGACGTGGTGCGGCGTCTGTCGGTCGTGCTTCAGCGCGGTCTGTTGGAGCGGGACGATCCATGGATAGTGGAGCAGTTCCGGCAGCGTATGCGCCTGCTGCGTGGGATGCCCGGCGCGGGCCACAGCAGGGTGGGCTCGTTGTAGAGGGGGATCTGGTGGAGGCCGGGCCAGTCCTCGATGGGGTTGAGCGCTGTAGAGGCGGGTCGCGGTCTGTTCGTCGGAGGCGGCGCTGCGGATGACCTGCGGGAGTCGGAGATCTTGGATGAGGTCGATGGCCGGCTGGGGACCGAGTTCGGGCCGAAGTCGCTGGAACGCACGATCGCGGCGATGGCAGAGCAGGTGATCGACCCCAACGAGGCGGCCCTGGTCGACTTGCGGAAACGCCTGTCCAAGTGTGATCGCAAGCTGGGTCAGTACCGCTCTGCCCTCGATGCCGGAGGGGACCCTATCGAGATCGCCGGATGGATCAACGAGACGAAGATTGAACGCGCCCACCTGGTGGGTGAGCTCAAGGCCGCCCCGGCCGCGCAGCGCATCAGCGTCGCGGAGATCAGGTCGATGATCGAGGAGGTCGGCGACCTGGTGCGGCTGGTCGGTGAAGCGGACCCGGACGACAAGGCCGCGCTCTACACCCAGCTCGGGCTGAAGCTCACTTTCTACCTGGAAAAGCAGTATGTGGAGGCCCGGATTGCTCCGGAGCCCCCACATGTGCGTTCGGTTTGTGTCCGAGGCCGGACTTGAACCGATCGCCTATCTCCTGAGTAACTTCGACGCTCCGTGGCTGGACGTCTCGTGCCCGGAATAGGCGTGCAGAAGGCCGCTCCCCGACCCACCCCAACGAGATCGGGTTCCACCGCGCGGCGCACGCATATTCACAGGGAAGTCCAGCACCTGCCCATCCGAGATCTTCAACAGCTAATCGCGCTGCGCCCGGACAGCGGCAGGACGGCGGCCAGGGCTCGGTGACTACAACACCGAACCCCGGCCTGTGACCCAGCACCCTGACCAAACCAGGAGCCAGGCCATGCGCCACCCTTCCACACAACCAATTGACGGCGAAACGATGTCCGCGAAAGCGGCCCCGCCCGAGCGCACCCGGCGCTTCTTCAGCAAGCTGTTCCAAGCCGATCGCGGAAAGACCGCGCCGGTCAGCGCACCCCCTTCCGGCCCCGGCACAGGTCGGCTCGGAGACCGGGTCATCCTCGGTTTCGCGGTGGCCGTCTTGCTGGCGGTCGCCGGCGCGGCCGCCTACGTGTCGTACCACCACTTCTACGCTCTGGCCATCGCTCTGGGGGAGCGGCACGACATGGCCATCCTCTACCCCGCGATGTCCGACGGAGTGATCGTCATGGCCTCCCTGGTGATGGTCTACTGCTCCCGCCGCCAGCTCCGTGTGCCAGTCCTGGCATGGGTCGCGCTCGCCCTGGGAGGGGCGGTGACCCTCGCGGCCAACGTGGCGCACGGCTGGTCCGGCGGACTCGGATCGCGCCTGATCAGCGCCCTGGCACCCGTGGCGTTCGCGGGAGCGTACGAGCTGCTCATGTGGATCGTCCGCAACACCCGACGTCCGGCGGACGAGTCCTCGGCCAATGAGCACGTGTGCCAGCCCGCCGAAACGGTCGTCGAGGTGGAACGCGCGGTGCCGGTCTTGCCCACTGACCGGTACGAGGCGGCCCGGCTCGCCTACATCGACAGCCTCAGCGAGGGTAAGCAGCGCCTTGGCCGACGCCCGCTCATGAACCGGTGGGGGCTGGAGCAGCGTGAGGCCGAAGAGATCATTGCCGAGGTGGAGCAGGAGCGGACTCAGGTGACCGAGACGAAAGGGGCCGAGACGTCAGAGGCAGAGGCCGCCGTACCACCGGCGGACGGTGTGCCCTTGGGCGAGGCGGCCGCGGCGTGAAGAACATCATCCACGCCATTCACGTGTGCCTATTCCTCCTCCATGGTGCGCGCGAGGCCACGCCGAACGTCCGGTGCACCGACCCGCAGTGGGGGGCGCCTGTGGATCGTCGGTCACTCGGGCGGAGGCGGAGGCGTGACGGTTACCGATGAGACGCGCGACAACGTCGTGGTCGCCTCCCCGGAGGAGATCGCGCCGGTCGACCGTGCGTACACCTGCGCGCCGGCCTCGGAGGAGCCGACAGGGGAGGTTGATAGCCAGAACGAGGTTCTTGAGGGCCGGGTTGTCCCGGTAGATCAGCCACATGAGTCCGGCCCGGTGGATGTGCTCGCTGAGCTGGCTGCACGCCGTCAGGAGCGCGCGCCGCTGGTCCCGGTGTGGCTGAGGTCGCGGGCGGATGCGGTGCAGGTGCTCGCGTGGCAGGCCGAGCACACCGGCTACGTGCTGGCCTATCACGCGCTCCGCCTCCCGAAGTACGCGGCCAAGCTCCTGGCCCGAACCCCGGCCGGTGCCTGGCGGGTGCTCGTGGAACTGGTCTCCTGGCTGTTCGATCTGGAAGGCCGCCCGGTCCGCCGAGCGGCCGTGTCGAAGGAGGAGTCCGCGGAGTACTTGGCGCTGTCGCGGCAGCGCGACAACCGGGTCAGAGCCCGGCTGTGGACCCTCCTCATCGGTGCCGTCACTCTGACGCTGGTGAGCATTTTCGTGGCGGTGGCCGCGCCGGCCTGGGCCCAGTGGGCGATCGTCGGCGTGCTCGTCGCTGCGGCGGGCCTGATCGGGACGCCTGCTGACCAGCCGCTGCTGGATCGGGCGGTCGTTCCGAGCCGGGTGCGGAAGCTCACCAGTGACCAGGTGCTGGACGCGCTCGGTTCACTCGGCATCTCCGCCATCAACCAGGCGCTCGGCAAGAAGGGACGCGGCATCACCTTTCCCGCTCCGATCATGCGGGACGGACCCGGCTGGCGGGCCGAGGTGGATCTCCCGCTCGGCGTGACCGTAGCGGAGGTGCTGGACAAGCGCGACAAACTCGCCTCCGGCCTTCGGCGCGCCCTGGGCTGTGTATGGCCCGAACCTGTGTCGGAGGAGCACCCCGGTCGCCTGGTGCTGTGGGTCGGCGATCAGGAGATGCGCAAGGCCAGGCAGCCCGCCTGGCCGCTGCTGAAGTCGGGCCAGGTCAGCCTGTTCGACCCGATCCCGTACGGCAACGATCAGCGCGGCCGGCCGGTGTCGATCCTGCTGATGTTCGCCAACGTGCTCATCGGCTCGATGCCGCGCTACGGCAAGACGTTCGCGCTGCGGGTCCTCCTGCTGGCTTGCGCGCTGGACCCGCTGGCCGAGCTGCGGCTGTTCGAGCTGAAGGGCACCGGTGACCTGTCGGCGCTGGAGAAGGTGGCTCACCACTACGCCAAGGGCGCCACCGACTCCGCGAAGGCGGCGTGTGTCGCCTCGCTGGCCGAGGTATACGCCGAGCTGGACCGGCGCGCAGAGGTCATCGACGGCCTGCCGCGCTATCAGGCGCCGGAGTTCAAGGTCACGCCCGATCTCGCGGCCCGCAAGGACCTGGGGCTGCACCCGATGGTGGTCGCGATCGACGAATGCCAGGAGTTGTTCGCCGACGACGAGTACGGCGAGGAGGCCGCCAAGTACGCGACCGCGATCATCAAGCGCGGCCCCGCTCTGGGGATCATTCTCATCCTGGCCACCCAGCGGCCGGACAAGGACAGCCTGCCCAAGGCCATCTCCGCGAACGCGGGCATCCGGATCTGCCTGCGGGTGATGGGCTGGCAGGAGAACGACATGATCCTGGGCACCGGTATGCACCAGGCCGGGGTCAAGGCCACCATGTTCACGCTGAACGACAGAGGCATCTCCTGGGCGGTCGGCATCGCCGAGGATCCGATCATCGTCCGCTCGGCCTACCTCGACGGCCCCACCTCAGAGCTGATCGCCGAACGCGCCCACCAACTCCGCCAGGCAGCCGGCACGCTGTCCGGACAGGCCATCGGTCAAGAACCGGCCAGGCGGGCCTCCTACGACCTGCTGGCCGACATCCTGACCGTGACCACGGCCAAGGAGGAAAAAGTCTGGAACAGCACGGTCGTGGACCGGCTGGCCGAGTTTCGGCCGGACGCCTACAGCCAGTGGGCGGACTTGGAGGACGACGCCAAGACCGCCACGCTGACCGCACGCCTCAAGGAATGCGGTGTCAGGACGGACGATACGTGGAGCCGCGACAGCTCGGGTAAAGGCCGCAACCGCAAGGGCTTCCACCGTGCCGACGTGGCCGGGGCGCTGCGCAAGAGGAAGATCTAGCGTTAGTCGCTCACGCTCTCCGGTGAACGCCTCTGGGCTCATCCAGGGGCGTTCGCATGGGGCGCTAGAACGCTAAACAGCAGGTGAGAGTGCGGGCCTTCCGCTAGCAGAGCCGCTAGACCTAGCGGGACAGGAGCTAGGTTATTTCGTAGAAGAGGCCAAGAGACGGGACTCAGTAGGCGGCCGCCACTTTGGGTTCGCGGGCTCCTCGAACGGCGCCCCTTCGCTGCGATCCTCGGCCGCCTCGAAGGGCGACCGCCACGCGGCGACCTTCGTGTTGGGGATGTGCAGGGTGCCGGAGTTGCGATCCTCGGCCGCCCCGGAGGGCGACCGCCACGGGCACCCAGTAGCACTTCGTGATACCGGGCCGGAAGTTGCGATCCTCGGCCGCCCCGAAGGGCGACCGCCACCGGAATCGGTGGTGGCCACGACTGACATCACCCCAGCGTTGCGATCCTCGGACGCCACGAAGGGCGACCGCCACCGTACCTGGTCACCCAGCACGTCTACGACCACCTGGAAGAGTTACGATCCTCGGCCGCCCCGAAGGGCAACCGCCACACATCACGGTGTACCGCGGGGTGCCGTCCGGGGTGTTGCGATCCTCGGCCACCTCGGAAGGTGACCGCCACCCCACTTGCCGCCGGACAGGTCAGCCGTCCACCCGGCGTTGCGATCCTCGGCCGCCCCGAAGGGCGACCGCCACCAGCTTCGTCTTCACGTCCCACACGCACGACGGGCAGTTGCGATCCCCGGCCGCCCGAAGGGCGACCGCCACCGAGCACCGCGTGCAGCAGGTCGTCGTTCGGGACGGTGTTGCGATCCTCGGCCGCCCGAAGGGCGACCGCCATCCGTGACCCTGGCCGCCTGGGGGTTCGGCAAGTTCGTTGCGATCCTCGGCCACCCCGGAGGGCGACCGCCACCCTCAGGGGCGGCCCAGCGTCCACGGAGAGCGGCGTTGCGATCCTCGGCCGTCCCGGAGGCGACCGTCACCGGAGACGACGCTCATGCAGGAGCACGAGGTGGCGTTGCGATCCTCGGGCGCCCCGGAGGGCGACCGCCACCCGACTCTCCTTGAACTCGATCACCACAAGACGATACGTTGCGATGCTCGGCCGCCCCGGAGGGCGACCGCCACTCGAGCAGGCCCCCGCCTACCAGGGTGCCGATCACGTTGCGATCCTCGGTCGCCCTGGAGGGCGACCGCCACGTGAATAGGTAAAGATCGTCGCCATAGCGTTCATAGTTGCGATCCTCGGCCGCCCCGGAGGACGACCGCCACCACAGCAGATGCAGCGTCCCGAAGACCGCAATCGCGTTGCGATCCTCGGCCGCCCCGAAGAGCGACCGCCACCCGGGCTGAGGGTGAGTTCCTCGCCGCAGTTTAGGCAGTTGCGATCCTCGGTCCCCCCGAAGGGCGACCGCCATGTCCAGCCAGCCACGATCGTCGTCAGCGTGTCGACATTGCGATCCTCGGTCGCCCCGGAGGGCGACCGCCACCAGTCGTTCCCGGGGCCTCGGGTGTCTTCCAGTTCTGGTTGCGATCCTCGGTCCCCCCGAAGGATGACCGCCACTTGGGAGCGGGGTAGCCGCCTTCGACTTCTTCGGCGTTGCGGTCCCGGCCTCCCCGACAAGCGGCCACACCTTCATCTCGTTCGGTGATCTCCCCTTCAGGGACGTAGTTGCGATGCTCGGCCACCTCCGGAGAGTGACCGCCACGTATCTGAATAGGGATTGCACTCCCTCGGCTGAGACAAAAGCATGTTCTCTGACTGAGAACTATATGGCCTGTTAGGCCGCCCTAGGAGTATCAGGGGCCCACCAAAGAGAGGAGTCCGGCGGCGTTACTGGAGGTGATCTTTCGGTGCCAGGCACACCTACGTGGAAAGTGCCTCTGATCTGCGTGGATAAGATCTAGGCAAGCCCTATCCTTCTAGATCAGAGGCACTTAAATGCGATCCATCGCCTGATGAAAGGCTCTGCGGGTCCCGCAGGTTAGCGGGCCCTCGTGTTCCATGCCATGCATAAGCCTCCAAGCGCGGTAGCAACCGTGACAAGTTCGCTGGGGCTGAGGCCGACGAGGGTGATCAGGGCGCCACCCGCAAGAAGAATCGCTATCAAGCCCGCCACGGCCGCCACGTCGGACGGGCGTCGATGCTCGGTGTCTGGGGGATACTTGGACATGGATCTCCTTGAGATCTGGGGCGCCGTCCGGCTTGAGAGGTGGGGCGGCGCCTCTTGGTTGGCAGGGACGAACGCGAGGCTACAGCCGCCAATCAGCCTCGTCTCGAAGTTGGCCAAGATGGTTCGCTCACTCCTAATAGACCCTCTCAGAACCAGAAGCCCCGTTGGCCTTCCCCAAAAGCCCTACTATTCGTAGCAGCGCAGGTTAGCCTGCTATATGGAGGCAGCGCGCTTGTGGAGAGTGCGCTGAGAATCGCAATTGAGACGGCCTCCCGGGCAATTACGGGAAGACTGTTTTCTGTTGCTGCGGGCTATTCCGGCCCGCAGCAAACAGAAGTTTCGGTTAGCCCGTGAAACCAGCTCCGAGTCTCGTAGGTTTTGTCGGTCGCCGAACGTAGAGTTCTCGGGCGGCAGTCGGTAGCCGATCGAATCGGGCTGTAATGGATGAAATGTGGGCACATAGTGCAAATCGAGCCGGAAGGCGACACGCCCTAACGGAACACCTTCGTGGTACATCGCTATTGGCAGGCGAATTCGCAGATGCGTTCGATGCGCGGAGCTTAGGGGCGTATCTAGGGCTGGTCCACGACGTCGGTAAGGCCGGGTGCGCCTGGCAGGAGGGATTGCTGAGGGCGGAAGCCGCGGGTGGACGAGTGGTTGATGCCGAGGGAAGGGGCATCGATCACAAGGCGGCCGGTACGTGGCTGGCAGCGCGCACAGCGGGGTTGGGCTTCTTTAGCATGCCGCTGCTTGGTCACCACGGCGGTCTTCCGGACACGCAGGACCTCAAGCGTTGTCTGTATCTGGCCGAGACCGAGGCGCGCGACCGGGTCCAGGAGGCGATCGACCGGGCTGCCGCGCTGATTCCTGAGATTCGTACGGCGCCGGCGCCGAAGATGCCAGCCTGGGTGGCCTCGGCCAACGACCTTCATGCGGTCGAACTACTGATACGGATGGCGTTCAGCGCCCTCGTCGACGCTGACTTCCTCGATACAGCTCAACACTTCAGGGGACGGTCATTGCCTGTAGCGACTTCTCTAGGCACGCTGTCCGAGCCTTTTGAAGAGGCACGGTCTGCTTACCTGAAACGGCGGATGGGCAGCTCGCCGACCCCGGTGGATGCGATTCGCGCAGAAGTTTATGAGCAAGCAGTTCAGACGGCGTTACAGCCGAGAGGCATCTTTCCCTTTCCTGCACCGACCGGCTCAGGCAAGACCATCGCTGCGGGTGGGTTTGCCGTGCATCACGCTGCTGAGCATGGGCTGCGTCGGGTAATCATCGCCGTACCCTACATGTCGATCACCGAGCAGAACGCTCAGGTCTACCGGGACCTATTCGGTGACACCCATGTACTGGAGCACCACAGCAGCATCGACCTGCATCGGCAGCCCCGCGGGAGGAAGTGGCAGAAGCTGGCGGCAGAGAACTGGGACGCTCCAGTCGTGGTCACGACCACGGTGCAGTTGTTCGAGTCGCTGTTCAGCCGTAAGCCGTCAGCGATGCGCAAGGTGCACCGACTGGCCGGCGCGGTGATCGTGCTGGATGAGGTGCAAGCCCTGCCCGACGCCATGCTGCTGCCGATCCTGTCGGCGCTGCGTCATCTGACCGAATACTTCGGGTCGAGTGTGCTGCTGGCGTCTGCGACGCAGCCGGCCTTCTTCGACCTGGACATCTTCCGCGGCTTGCAGGCAAGAGACGTGATTGCTAGACCCCAGCCGCTCTATGACCGGTTGCGCCGAGTCCGCTATCGCTGGTGGTGCGACCCAAAACCCACCTTCCGGCAAGTCGCCCAAGAGGCCGCTGGCGAGAAGCAAGTCCTGTTGATCGTCAACACCACAGGAGACGCTATGCGGCTGCATGAGGAGCTCGCCGCCGTTTGGCGACATGACGGACCGGTGCTGCATCTGTCGACCCGCATGGCGAGTGCCCACCGCCGGGCAGTCCTGGATTTGGTCCGCATGCGACTCGAGAACGGTCTGCCGGTCGCGGTGGTGAGCACGCAGTTGGTCGAGGCGGGGGTCGACCTGGACTTTCCGACGGTCTACCGCGCGATGGCCCCTGCTGAAGCGCTGCAGCAGGCTGCTGGGCGGGCCAACCGTAACGGCACTCTCAGCGAGGGCAAGGTCATCGTGTTCGACCCAGCCGACGGCAGTACTCGGGGCACAGAACTGGTCTATGGGGCCGCATTAGGTGTCAGTTGCTCCTACTTCGGACCGGACGGAGAAGATCCTGATCACCTGTCCACGCTGCGGATCTACTACCGGGACAGGTACGCGGTGAAGAACGTCGAGGGCAGCGGAACGGGCAGGCAGATACAAGATCGACGTGCCGAGTTCGACTTTCCGACCGTTGCCAAGCAGTTCCGCATGATCGACGAGCTGAGCGTTCCTATCCTCGTTCCGTACGGCGACGAGGCCGAACGCGACGAGTTGAAGGAACGCCTCCACAATCCGGAGCGCATCGAGCCGGCGGTCTTTCGCCGTCTTCAGCCTTACCTGGCCACCCTGCCCGCGCCCTTGGCCAAGTACGCCGTCGCGCGAGGACTGGCTGCCGAGCTCGTCGGTGACTTGTACGAGTGGCTCGGCCCCTACCACCCCGAGCGTGGAATCGAGTTCGCCTATCCGAAGCCGGAGGACTACAATAAGTGAGCGCACTTCAGCACCCGTACTATCCGCATCCTCCGCTGGTCGTCGAAGTAAGCGGCGACTTGGCCTGCTTCACCCGGCCGGAGCTCAAGGCGGAACGGTTCAGCTACGAGATCATGACCCCGTCGGCTGCTCGCGGCGTACTTGAGGCGATCTTCTGGAAGCCAGAGTTCCAGTACATCATCTGCAAGATTGAGGTGCTCAAGCCGATCCGTTGGTTCTCCATCCGCCGCAACGAAGTCAAGTCCGTGGTCTCCGAAGACTGGGTTCGTCGCGCCATGGTCGACCCCACGCTGCGCTATGACGTGGAAAACGACCGCGACCAGCGCAACACGGTCGCGCTGCGCGACGTCGCCTATCGCATCTACGCCCAAGTACAGCTGCGGCCGGACGTCCGCGACAGTGAGGTGAAGTATCGCGAACAGTTCCGTCGCCGCGTCGACAAAGGTGCCTGCTACTCCCAGCCCTTCCTGGGCACCCGAGAGTTCTCCGCCCAGTTCGGGCGCCCCAGTTCGGCCAAGCCGATCAAAGACGATCGGGACCTAGGAGTCATGCTGCACAGCATCGACTATCGGCCAGACGGCGAGGCCTACCGCTGGTTCCTGGCACGCCTTGACCTTGGCATCATGCACGTTCCCCCGCACGGCCTGGAGCTGCCATCCGCTGCCCCAGCCAAGAGCAGGACGTGAACCCATGCTCATCCAACGCCTGGCCGAACATGCCGAAACCGCGGTTGGTGACAAGACTCCCCGCTACTTCCGTAACCGCGCCGTGCGATGGGCCATCACACTCACCCGTACCGGGAAGCTCTCACTGATCAGCCGCGCCGACGCCGATCACAAGCAAGGCTCGCCCCTGCCTACGCCCTACCTGACCCGCACCAGCGGGGTGGCGGCAATGCTCCTAGTCGACACCCTCGAATATGGCCTGGCCGTCGCCAAGGACGACACCGACAAGGCCCAGGCAGGCGCCGACCGCCGCAACGACGCCTACCTCGACCTTCTTGAGGCTTGGGCTGAGGCGAGTGCCGATCCAATCGCCGAGCTGGTGTGGGAAACGTTCAAGGCAGAGCGGCACCTCGACCTGCTGCAGATCCTGCCCGAAGACGCGAAATCCTCTGACCTGATCGGCATCTTGGTCGATGGCGAATGGGCACACCTGCGCCCGTCTGCCATCGGCTTCTGGGCTCAGGTCGCCAGGGAGCGCAAGAGTTCCGGCCGCGCCGGCCTCTGCCTGGTCTGCGCGCAGGTGGGGCCGCTGCTGAAGACCATTCCGGAGATGGTCAAGAGCACCCTCATCCCCGTTGGCCTGGATCCGTCCGGGAGACCCAAACGCGGCCGGGACGCCGCACTGATCTCGGTGAATACTGCCGCGCAAGGCCGGATGAGCACCCTTCAGCTCGCCAACACCCCCCTCTGTGAACAGTGCGGCAGCGCGGCCATGGCTGGGCTCGCCGACCTGCTCTCGAACGATCAGCATCGACGCCGCGGTGACGATACTGTCCTCATTTGGTGGCTGCGCGACCCCGATCCGTTCAACCCACTCATCATCGACGCCCCGCACCTCAAGGACGTCGAACGGCTGCTCCAGGAGGTCTGGCGCGGCCGAACCGGAACGGTGGTCGACGACAACGCCTTCTATGCCGTGACTCTGTCAGCCAATCAGAGCCGCATCGTGGTGCGTGACTGGCTCGATGTTCCCCTCCCTGAGATCAAGAGAAGGATCGCCGCATGGTTCTCGGACCATGGCTCCACCCAGATGTGGGAAGACGGCGTGCACTATGTGCCCTTGCGGCAGATGGCCCGGGCGAGCGGCCGCTGGCACCGCGGGCGTAAGGCGTACGACCCAGGCAGTGCCGCCCACGGCCTGGAGCGCGACCTGCTGCACGCCGCCCTCCACCAGGCAGCGCTGCCCTCCAGCCTGGTACCGCACCTGCTTCACCGCATTCGTAACGACCACCACGTCGACTTGCCCCGCGTAGCCCTACTCCGGCTAGCGCTCAACCGGCCCCCGTACAAGGAGAACATCATGACGGGCCTTGATGAGACCTCCACAGACCCCGCCTATGTCTGGGGAAGGCTGTTCGCCGTGCTGGAGGCCATTCAGCGTCGGGCCTTGCCCGACACCAACGCCACCATCCGCGACCGCTACTTCGGTCTCGCCATGACCCAGCCCGCCACCACCATGCGCATGCTGCGCACCAACGCCAACGGCCATCTGAAGAAACTCATCGGCAAAGAGACAAGCCGTGCCGCAGGATTCGCACTCGATGGCCGGCTAGCCACCATCAGCCAGCTCATCGACCACCGGACCGGGCTGCCCGCCCATCTGGACGCCCGTGGGCAGGTTCAGTTCATCCTCGGTTACGACCACCAGCGCGCCCACGACATGGCCGCCGCCCGAGCGGCTAAGGCAGCCAAAGCCGCCACCGATGAGGCCCTCCAGTCCTGATCTCCCTGACTTCCCCGGAGAAGGAGCAACAGCTATGACCCAGCCGGTCCACCTCGACCCCACCCGCAAACACGACTTCGTGTTCCTCTTCGACATCCACGACGGCAACCCCAACGGGGACCCGGACGCCGCAGGCATGCCTCGCACCGACCCCGAGACCATGCAAGGCCTCGTCACCGACGTCGCCATCAAGCGCAAGATCCGCAACATGGTCACCCTGCTCGGCGAAGGCAAGCCCGGCTATGACATCTACGTCGAGGCTGGCGTCTCCCTCAACTCCCAGCACGAACGCGCCTACGAAGAACTCGGTCTGACCGACGGCAAAGCCGCTGAGGTGTCAGCTCAGCAGTGGATGTGCCGAACGTTCTTCGACGTGCGCATGTTCGGCGCCGTCATGGCCACGGGCACCAAACCCGCCGGCCGCGTACGCGGACCGCTCCAACTCACTTTCTCCCGCTCCATCGACCCCGTAATGCCGCAAGAACACGGCATCACCCGCGTCACCCGCACCCGGGAATCAGACAACAAAGAGACCGAGATGGGCGGCAAGCATGCCATCGCCTACGGCCTCTATCGCGGCATCGGCCACTTCAGCGCCCCGCTGGCCGCCCGCACCGGCGTTACCTCCGAAGACCTCGCCATGCTTTGGCGTGCCATGACGCTCATGTTCGAACACGACCGCGCAGCAGGTCGCGCCGAAATGGCACTTCGCGGCCTGTATGTCTTCACGCACCTGGACGGCTTCGGCACTGCCCCTGCCCACACTCTCACCGATTCGGTAAAGGTGGAGCGCGGCGCAGTCGATGGGCAACCAATACGCGACTTCGCCGACTACAAGATATGGGTTGACGAGGTAGCCCTCGCTGAAGGGGTAACCCTTACCCGGGTCGTCGCATGAAAGTAATCCAACAACCATTCACTAGTCGCACGTATGTGCTATTTATCGCCGGTTGGCGATTGCCCCCAGGTGATCGAGGATCGCAATAATCACACGGCGCCTGACGCCGATGCGACGGTGACAGCGTGGCGGTCACACCGGGGTGGGTGACCGAGGATCGCAACGCGCCCGTCGATGACCAGGCTGACAACCTATTTGACCACGTGGCAGTCGCCCTCCGGGGCGACCGGGGATCGCAACCAGTTTTGGGATGACATCACTGACAATGTTCCGAGGTGGCGGTCGCCATCTGAGGCAACCGAGGATCGCAACCGTGGTGAGCGGATCAATCCGGTCAAGTTGCGGATGGGTGGCGGTCGCCCTCCGGGGCGACAAGGATCGCAACAACGCGGATGCGACAGGGAGCGGCACCGCTGACTGACGGTGGCGGCCGCCCCCGAGGCGACCGAGGATCGCAACGCTGTGACGACCGAGGAGCTCACCCTCGAGATGAGTGGAGGTCGCCCCGGGGCGACTGAGGATCGCAACACCCGCGCCGCCCGGGAGCAGTCGAACCGTTCGTCGTGGCGGTCGCCCACCGGGGCGACAGAGGATCGCAACCCGCAGGTTCGGGCGATCCTGTGGCGGTACATCCGGTGGCGGTCGCCCTCCGGGGCGACCGAGGATCGCAACCGCACCCGGGCGTCGAACAGCTGGTAGGTGGACGTGGCGGTCGCCCTCCGGGGCGACCGAGGATCGCAACGGGTGGGAGTTGTCCGGGGTGGGGACGTTCACCGGTGTGGCGGTCGCCCTCCGGGGCGACCGAGGATCGCAACCGCGGTGACGGCGGCGCCCGCGTCCGCGTCAACGGTGGCGGTCGCCCTCCGGGGCGACCGAGGATCGCAACAGCTTGTCGATCTCCCGCTGAAGCATCTGGATCTGGGGTGGCGGTCGCCCTCCGGGGCGACCGAGGATCGCAACCCGGATGGGGACGTGGGGGCCGATCACAGGTGGCGGTGGCGGTCGCCCTCCGGGGCGACCGAGGATCGCAACGGCGTGATGGCCGTCTGGACCGCCATGGAGACCCGGTGGCGGTCGCCCTCCGGGGCGACCGAGGATCGCAACGACTCTTGCAGGGCGGCGGACTCCTCACCCCAGAAGGTGGCGGTCGCCCTCCGGGGCGACCGAGGATCGCAACTGTGCGAGGGCGCGGTGTCGTGGCGCGCATCCGTCGCGTGGCGGTCGCCCTCCGGGGCGACCGAGGATCGCAACACCTGGATTGGCCGCATGACGACCAAGGGCCTGGTCAAGTGGCGGTCGCCCTCCGGGGCGACCGAGGATCGCAACTGCACGCCGGGCCCGCCCAGCCAGTGCTTGTTGTACGTGGCGGTCGCCCTCCGGGGCGACTGAGGATCGCAACGTACAGGGCACGATGCCGGTGGTCGACGACGACGGGCAGGTGGCGGTCGCCCTCCGGGGCGACCGAGGATCGCAACGGCCACGTGGCCTACGTCGAGCAGTGGCTTAAAGCGGTGGCGGTCGCCCTCCGGGGCGACCGAGGATCGCAACAGCCTCACCGTGTCCGGGCAGACGCTCGGCACCACCCCGGTGGCGGTCGCCCTCCGGGGCGACCGAGGATCGCAACGGCCCCGTCATCACCAGGCCGCCGCCCCACCGCTCCGCGGTGGCGGTCGCCCTCCGGGGCGACCGAGGATCGCAACACCATGGGTTCGGATTATCGGAGCGTCTCTGCCCCACGTGGCGGTCGCCCTCCGGGGCGACCGAGGATCGCAACTACCTGACCGAACTGCGGTGGTGGGTCGAGGTGAAGTGGCGGTCGCCCTCCGGGGCGACCGAGGATCGCAACTGGACGTCTAGGACGTCTAGAGCATAAGTTCGAGGTGGCGGTCGCCCTCCGGGGCGACCGAGGATCGCAACCATGGGGTGTAGCGGCGCCGGGCGGGCCGGCGTCGGTGGCGGTCGCCCTCCGGGGCGACCGAGGATCGCAACAACCTGCTCTACACCGCCTCCCGCACCGTGGACGAGTGGCGGTCGCCCCTCCGGGGCGACCGAGGATCGCAACCCCCGAAGCGAGTGATGGAACTCTACGTTTGTGACCAGGTGGCGGTCGCCCTCCGTGGCGACCGAGGATCGCAACGAGATCAACACCGCGGTCACGTTGCCGATCGGCGGTGGCGGTCGCCCTCCGGGACGACCGAGGATCGCAACGCCGGACCGGCGCGACGAGCAGTGCCTGCGGGCGGGTGGCGGTCGCCCTCCGGGGCGACCGAGGATCGCAACGGCTGCTGGGCCGTCCACCACATCGCATGGCAGAGGGCGTGGCGGCCGTCCTTCAGGGCCGAGGATCGCAACCCCGAATACCGCGTCGCCGTCGACTTGAAGGACGGCAGTGAGCGCAGCGGCGGTGGCGCTGAGAGGGAAACGCGCGGCATTGGCCAGACCCGCGGTGCGTAGGTCGGCCGACATAGCGTGGTCGGTGCTGAGGCGGCGGAGGGCGGCGAGGTCGGCCAGGTCGGCGGCCAGCGCTGAGTCATTCAGGACTTCGACGAGGCCGGGCACCGGCCGATACAGCACCGGCAGGCCGCAGGTTTGGGCTTCGAGGGCGACCAGGCCGAAGGCTTCCAGCGTGCTGGAGGCATGATGAGCGCGTCGTGGTCGGCGAAGGCTTGCCAGAGCCGGTGCCGGGGCAGTCAGCCGAGATAGGTGGTGCGGCCTCTGGTACGTTCGAGCCCGCCCAGGCGTGCGGTGTACTCGGCGGGCGGACCGGCGATGCTCAGGTGCGGGCCGGGAATGCTGGTCAGGGTTTCGGCGCTGGTGTGGAGCCCTTTTTCGGGGTCAGCCGTCCGGCGTACAGAAGCCGCAACGGCTCGCAGGTGCGCGGTTGGGCCGGCGGCGGGGTGGCGAGGAGCGCATCGGGCACGCCCCAGGGGATGTGCTCGATGCAGGTGTGACCAGCGTGGGTGCCAGGTAGAGGAGGTGGTCGGTGATCGCGGTGGTGGGAACCACGATGGCGCGGCAGGCCCGCACGGTCTGATGCAGGACGGCGGTGCTGGGTGCGGCGGGCGGCGGCGAAGAGCAGGTCGGTGCCGTGGACCAGCGCCAAGCAGGGATGGTCAGGCAGAGCGTGGTCGCAGTCCAGATGAGTTGAGCTTCGGATCTTCCGAGCAGCGGATCAGAAGAGCCTGGCTAGGAGTTGACCGGCGTCGTCCAGATGCGGGTCTCGTTGATCCGTTCCTTGGCGCGCAGCTCTTCAGCGAGGTCGATCCCCGCGCGATTGGCGATGGCCGCGACATAGATCAAAACGTCGGCCAGCTCTTGGCCGACGGAGCCGACCTGGCTGGTCGGGTCGATCGACATGGCAGTCTGCTTACGCACCGCCTTGCAGACTTCGCCGGTCTCCTCGGCCAGCTTCAGGCACTGGTCGACGATGCTGCTGTGGGTGAAGCCCCGTTCCTGCTCCATCTCGGCGACGTAGCGCTGAAGTTCTTCCAGCGACGGTGAATGCGTGTTGGGAAGAGGGTGCATGGTGTTCCCACATGTGACGGATGAGAGCGCCACGCTAGCAGCAGCACCGGTTGTGGCTCGCCGGAATCCGCGATTTTCACAGCTGACCTGGTGCGATCCGGGGGCGGGGTGCGTGGTACAGGCCGGAGCACAGGACAGCCGTGTGCCGGGCGGCGGCTGCTCGAACCTCGGGGCGCCGGGCGGCTGGCAGCAGTCCAGGGATGAGCCGGTGGCGTACCCGCCCGGCGGAGGGGTCCCACCTCCAGGTGCCGACCACGCGGCCGTCCAGCACGATTGTGGGCAGGACCTCGCCGATCTGGTTGAACGCCGCCTGCTGGGCGAGGTCGCCCAGGTAGCGGCGCCGGGTCTCGAAGTACGCCTTGAGCGCGACATCTTCGTGCGCGAGGAGGTTCACCCCGCTGAGGTAGTCGGCGTCGGCGGCCACGGTGTACTCGGCGAACCGCTGGGCGCTCATGTACAGCGGACTGTGACTCCACGGGGTGAACAGCCGTACGAGCTTGACGCCCGACCGCTGCAGAGCTTCGGTCACGGCGGTGCGTGACAGTGCCGACCACCAGGTTGCGTCTTTGATGCTGATCGGGCCGTACCGGTCCAGGTAGGCGGCCATCAGGAGTTCGACCGCGGTGTGCGGGTCCAGCGCGGTGTCGAGGGTGGGGTAGGTGCTGGCAGTGAGCGTGAAGACGCGCACCTCACGGTTCCAGCCCGCGGCCTGGTTCAGGTAGGACAGGACGCCTCGCTCCCAGGCGAGCTTCAGCGCCAGTCGTGTCACCATCACCGGTGTCCCCGCCGCGCCCAGCTGGACCTCGATGGTGCGATGGAACAGCGGCCCTGACGCGCCCAGCAGCTCCACGATGGCGGCGGTGGCCGCGGTGATGGCGGCGTGGCCGTGGCCGGCGTTGACGATCGCGCGCAGGGCGTCTCGTTCGCGGAAACGCAGCGTGGCGGCGTGCGCGGCAGCGGCGAGGTCCAGGGGCAACGTGTGCAGGGTTTTGCGCATGCATCGCACGGTCAACAGCCGCGAGCGTACGGCGGGGTTGAACAGCTCCAGCGGGATGGACGGGTCGGCGGCGCGGGCCGCCACCGTGGCGAAGGGCGAGGGCAGCCGGGCGGCGTGCAGCCCCAGCCCTGCATCGGTGATCTCCTCCACCCCACTGCGGCGGGTGTGCGGGGCGAGTCCTTGGCGGGCCAGCACCCAGTTCCACAGTCGGCCGGCCTCCTGAGGGCTGAGGGTGTGGGTTTGCGCCGTCTCGGGGCCGGGGCTAGCCATGCGGGGCAGGCTAGCAACGGTCGTCATCCCTGCGGGCCCCATTCGTCTTCCACGAACCTGCGCAACTCTGCGTAGGACCGCTCGGTTTCGGCCCATGCCTCGTCGTCGCCCCACCAGCGGCGGGTGTTGTGGTGAATGTGGAATTTGCTCCAGTCGCCGTCCCAGTCCGGTTGCTGGTGGGTGCCGCGGATGCCGTGCAGCAGCGCGTTGGCGTACACCTCGGTGCCGGGCAGGGGCACGAAACGAAACAGCGACACCCGGCCGAGCATCGGCCGCAGCTCGCGCAGCAGGTCGATGGTCTGCCGCGTGGTCTCGATGTTCTCGCCGGGGTAGCCGTGGATGATGAACACCTTCGCCGAGATTCCGGCGGCCGAGGTCATCTCGACCGCGGCGCGGATCTTGGCCTGGGTGGTGTTCTTCCGCATCGCTTTCAGCAGGCGTTCGCTGCCGGATTCCATTCCGTACTTGATTTCGATGCAGCCCGAGGCGGCCATCGTCTCCAGCAGCGCCTGGTCGACGGTATCGACCCGGGACAGGGCCGACCAGCGCAGGCCCAGATCCGCGATCTGGGCGCAGATGGCGGCGACTTTGGTCTTGTTGACGATGAAGTTGTCGTCGACGATCGCGAATCCCTCGATGCCGTAGGCGTCGATCAGGTGGGCGAGCTCGACCCGGGCGCTGGCCCCTCCTCGGTACTGCATGCGGCGCTGGGCGACCGCGCAGAACGAGCACGGGAAGGGGCAGCCCCGGCTGAACATCACGTGCGCCATGCGCGTATCGGTCCCGGCGAGCCGGTCGGTCAGCACGATGTCCTCGCGCGGCAGCAGGTGTCGGGCGGGCAGCGGCAGGTGGTCGATGTCGCGCATGAGCCGGCGCTCTGGGCTCCGCGTGGTGCGGCCGTCGCGCGCGAACAGCACGCCCGGCACGCCGGTGAAGTCCCGGTCGTGGGCGTGGTCGAGGAGTTGGAGGATGGTGTCTTCGGATTCGCCGTCCGCGACGACGTCGGCGGCCAGTTCGTGCAGGACCTCGGTTGGGTAGAAGTTGGCGTGCACACCGCCGGCCATGACGAGTGTGCCGGGGTCGAGCTTGGTCTCGCGGCGGGCCTGGAGCATCAAGCCGTAGGTGGCGGAGGAGGCCAGGCTGAAGCCGACCGCGTCGAAGCCGGTCAGGTTCAGCGCGGTGTGGCCGGGGGCGACGCGGTGGATCTCCACCTGGTGTCCGGCCGCCTCGGTTACGGCCGCCAGGTAGAGCACGCCGAACGGCGGGAACTCCTTGCGCTGCTCGCGGAAGCGCGCCATGTCGTAGACCTCGGGGTACAAAAGTGCGACCTTCATGAAGTCACCTCGTTCGAGGTAAGGGGTGGGAGCGGGCGGCGATCGCCGTGGTGATCGGCTCGGCGACGGCTGCGGCGACCGCGCCGGCATCGGCGTGGCCGATCTGGTGGATCAGCGTTGGGGTGCCGGTGGCGCGGAAGTGCTCAGCGGTCTCGGTGAACAGGGCGCGCTCTGCTTCGGCGGCGGCCAGGTCGCTGCGGTGGAAGCGGCTGTAGGTGCCGCGCTGCTGGGCTCGGCGAAGGCACACTTGCGGGTCGCCGAGCAGGAACACCGCCAGGTCGGCGCGGCGGGCATGCCGGTACAGGTTGGTGATGAACGCGACGTCAGCGCCGTCGAGCCGGTCCAGAACGAACGCCGAGGGGACATACCGGTCGCACACGACGACTCGTCCGGCGCGCAGTTCGGGCTCTATCACGGTGGCGATGTGGTGGTAGCGGTCGGCGGCGACCAGGCACGTCAACGCCAGGTTGTGGAAGTCGTGGGTGCCGGAGCGGGCCAAGGCTCCGATCGGGGAGTCGGATGGCTGGGTGGTGCGGAGCACAGGCAGGCCCGATGCGGTGAGGATGTCGCGCAGGAGGCGGCTGCAGGTCGTCTTGCCGACACCGCTGGGGCCGTCCAACGTGATGAGGAAGCCTGGAAGATCTTCCGAGCAGGTAAGCGGCATGGCGCTTCCCTTCTCATGGGGTGTGTAGGCCGGGCGTGGTGCCGATGGTGGATCATCCATGGGGCTCTCCCCGCGATGAGAGGAAGAGGGTGCCCGGCACCAGCGAAAGACGGAGGGGCGGATACATGCCAGTCGCTGGGCCGTGAGGCTGCTGATGCCGCCCGCGAGTCGCCCGAGGCGACGCACTGATCTCCGCTCGCCGACTCTGGGCAGACACGACTGCCCAGAACGGCAGCGCGATCCACACACCGGCGCCCGCGCCGATGACGAATCCGCCGCCCCGAACAGCGCCGGCAGGAGCACCAGGCCGCTGCCCATGAGGGGATGGCGCATTCGGCGGACGGACGCCTCGCATATCTCCTGGAATCTGCTGCTGACGCGGTCGGCCTTGGTGCGGAGGCTCGCCGGGTGTGTGCCTGCGACGCGAGGTAAGCAGCATCGGCATGGTCAGCACTCCCGCTCGGGTGCCGGGCTGGCCACCAGCAGCGTCTGACCGCAGGGCAGGTGCGCGCACCGGTCGATGCTCAGCCCGGCCTGGTTCGCCAGCTCGCGCAGCTGCGAGACGCGGCGCACCCTGCCGCCCTGGAACAGGGACATCATCCGGATGTCGGTGCTGTACCAGGGGCTCGCCGTGCTCGGCCGCCGAGGCAGCGTCCCTTCGACGATCCAGACTTCTCCGCCGCCGTTGTCCTGCAGGGTCTGGCGTACGCCCGTCAGCAGGGTGACGCAAGCCTCGGGACCGTAGTTGTGCAGGATCGACGACAGCAGGTACCGGTCTGCGCCGCGGGGCACGTAGTCGAAGATGTCGGCCGCGATGATCTCGATCCGGCTGAGCAGGCCCTGCCCGGCCACGTAGGAGTGGGCGCGACCGGTGACGGTGGAGCGCTCGGCCAGGATGCCGCGCAGGTGTGGGTGGGCGTGGACGAGGGCGGCCAGGACGCCGCCCAGGCCGCCGCCGAGGTCGGCCACGAGCCGGACGTCGGCCCAGCCGTCGATGGTGGCCAGGTCCCGGCCGACAGGGGTGCTGCGGGCGGTCATGAACCGGTCGAACGTCTCGGCGAGCCCGTTGGTGAAGATCAGGTATTCGTACAGCGGATGGCCCTCTGGAGGATTGGAGTAGCCGCAGCGGATGGTGTCGGGCAGGTGGCCGAGCGCCTCCCGCCAGTACGTTGAGCCGGTGACCAGGACGGCGTGGCGCTGGGACGGGTTGGCATCAGCGGTGAGGACGTGGCCGTCCTCGGTGAGCCGGTATCCGGCGGGGTTGCCGGCGACGAAGCTGTGAGCCTGTAGCCAGCCCAGCAACCGGCCCATCATGGTCGGGTCGGCGCCGCAGGCTTCGGCCAGCTCGTCGCAGGTCATCGTCTCGGCCGCGAGTTCCTCGAAGACGCCCAGCTCGACGGCGGTGTACAGGGCGGCGAAGTCCGGCATGCCATTGAGCATCTTCTGGACGCGCTCGAAGCCGTCGATCGCGGGCACGGCGGGCGGGGTGTCAGGGCTCTGGTGGAGGGTCACGGCGCGGGCACCTTCGTCGCAGAGGGGACGGGCGTCGACGGGGTGGCCGGCGGGGAGGGTGGCGCCGGGGAGGCGACGATGTCCGGGAGCGGCATGAGGAACCGGCTGACGTCGAGTTCGGCCTTGATGTACTGATAATCCAGCATCATGTCCGCCACCCGCTGGATGCGGTCCGGGTGGAGGTCCATGGGGAAGGTGCCCAGGGTGATGGTCGCCGCCGTCGCGGGGCTGATCTTGGTGTAGGTGGGCAGGGTTTCCGTGATCACCTGCCGGTCCTGGGCGTCGGCCTGGGCCTTGAGGATGGCGCGCTGGAACGAGGTGACCTCGTGGGGGTGCTCCCTGGCGTAGTCGGCGGTGGTGGCCCAGCCGGCGATCGGCCAGCTCTCCGTCTGGCCCTGCATGACGTCGTAGAGTGTCGCGCCGCCGAGCATCTGGTAGGCGGTGATGAACGGCTCGGTCATCCAGGCGGCGTCGATGGTGCCGGCCTGCAGGGCGGGGATCATGTCCGGGAGCGGCATCTCGGAGATCCGCACGTCGTCAGCGGTCAGTCCGGCGATCTTCAGCGCCGCCTCGGTCGTGAGTGTGCCGACCGATTGCAGGGTCACGACCGCGATGTGCTTGCCCTTCAGGTCGCCCAGGCCCTTGATGGGCGAGTTCTTGCCGACCATGAGCTTGAAGGTGTTGGGGGCCGACTGGTAGGCGTCGGCGACGATGCGCAGGGTGCCGGGCTGGTTGGCCTCGGAGAGCACTGCGGCGGTGTAGTTCATGATCGCGAAATCCAACTGCCCGGACTTGAGCTTGGGCAGTGCGACGCCGCCGCCCTGCACGGTCTCGATCTTCACTTTCAGCCCTTCCGCCTTGAAGTAGCCCTTCATGTCCGCGATGGGGACGGTGGCGCAGTCGGGAATGGGCATGATGCCGACCTTGATGGTGCGCAGCGGGCCGCTGGTGGGGGCGGCGGGCAGCGGTGAGCCGCACCCGCCCACCAGCATTACCAAAAGCGATAAAGATACGACTCTGCGTAACTGTCTCATGGGTGTGAACATCCAACAGGACAGGGGGAGAGCAGGACACCGCCTGCCACCTCCCCAGGTGGGGGGTACAAGGGAACAGGATCAGAGGCTCGGGACACGCGAGGACGTGAACCCGGCCGCTCAGCTTCACGGGGGGCTGCTGAGCGGCCGGGCAGCTAACGTCCCCCGTCACCTTCAGGCGGATCAGGATCCCGCGGCTCGGCGCCGACACCCTCATCCGTGGACGTCTGCGCGGCGGGCTTACCCCGCGTGCGAACGCCGTCCCTGGTCAGCCAAGCCAGCGCAATGCCAGCGTCCATGAGTTCCCTCTCCTTCGGAGTCGGAGGAGAGGGCCGGCACGGTGGAGTGCTGCCCCGCCCTCCCTGCTGCGCGCCCGCGGCGTCCGACAGCGGGACACCGGCTGAATGGGCAGCGCAGGGCTCTGGATGGCAGCTCGTGGCCCGGCGAAGACCTCCCCTGCACCGGGCCACGAGCGCCTGGAGGCGGCGGAGCCCGTCAGGATGATGTCTCCCCGGGCGATCATCACGGGCGTGGGAGCGCACCCCGGGGAGTGACCGGCTCCGCCGCCAGTCTGGGTAGCCGCCGCCGGTCACTGTTCCGCCTTCCGGGCGGCGTCCAGCAGGAAGTACTGCCGGTTCTCGACGTCGTGGCGCACCTGGGCGGCAACGGCCATGAAGTACGGGGCGGGCGGGATCTGCGCGGGCCCGTACTCGTAGTCGGGGTGCCAGGCCGCGGTGGTGACGAGGCCGGGCCGCAGCGGGACGCAACCCGGTAGCACCAGATCGGCGATCTGCTGCACGCTTCGCAGGTAGAGCCGGGCCCCGGTCTGCTCTTCATAGGCCAGACGGGCGGCTTGGACTTGTTCGGGCTGGTAGTGGGGCTGGTCGCTCGTCGCGTGCGTGACCAGGAGGAGGCTGCCGGGCGCGAGGAAGTCGTCCAGCGCCTCCATCACCTGCTTCACCTCGTCGTCGGTGAAGAAGTGGAGGATGGCGCCGAGCACGACGCAGACCGGGCGGCCGGTCTCGATCACTGACAGCAGCTCATAGGTGCGATACAGCGCGTCGATGTCGCGTGCGTCGGCCTCGATCATGGTGACGCCGCCGCCTTGCAGTAGGGCGCGGCCGTGCGTGCACACCATTGGATCATTGTCGACGTAGATGAACCGCGCGTCCTTCACGGTGCGCTGGGCTACCTCGTGCAGGTTCGGCGGCTGGTCCGGCAGCCCGGACCCGAGGTCGATGTACTGGCGGATGCCGAGGTCCGCCGCGGTCGCGACCATCCGCCGCAGGCAGGCACGGTTGTCAGGCACGATGAGCCGCATTCCGGGCAGGATCTCGTCCAGCGCGGCAGCGTTGGTTTGGTCGACCTTGAAGTGGTCTTTGCCGTCACCCAGTGCCCCGTAGAGGCGGGCCGGCGTGGACGCTTCCGCGCTCAGCGGGGAAGCACCGGTGGTCTTCTCCTGGGGTTCATTGGTCATCGGGGCCTCGAAGAGTTTGTTTCGAGTGGAAGTGGGCGAAGCGGTATCGCGTGGGCATCTGTTCATTGGTCAGGTTCAGCTGCCGGACCCGCGTCGCTGCTGGCAGCCGGTCGACGAGTCGCCCGACACGTCCCGCGCGCTCTCTGGATTCGTCTGTGAGAGCTGACACGTGCTGGCGTGGCGAGTTTCGGCAGTCGCTCATCAGCGTCGGCTGCGCGTCGTCGCAGTCGATGCGTGCCTGGCCGTGCAGCCCCGCGATGCGAACGTTCCCGCGCGGCGATCAGCTTGGCGCGGAGTACTGCCTCTGACATGGCCCGGTCCCATCTGGTCGCTGTGACACTCAGATGGTTCTCCGGAGGCCGGAGCGGAAGTGACCCAGTAAGGGTCACCGGGATCAGGTGGCGTGACACCACTCGGCGAAGCTGGTCAGTTCTTCCGCACTAGCGCGCTTGAGCCTGCGCAGAGTCGCGGCATCCTCCCGCACCCACCGGTGGTCGCGCGCGTGCTGAGGGGCGGTCCGACGGGCGATCTTCAGCGACTCGAACGCGTCATTCGGGAAGCCAGACCACAGCTGGGCACGGGCCAGTTCGATGTAGAACCCGCTGCGCCGCTCCGCGGGCAGCTCAGGGGGCGGGGCCCACTCCCGGGCGACGTCCAGAGCGCGGTGGACGTGCGCGCTGCCGAGGCTGACCGCGACGGACACCTCGTGAATGCGCACCGACGACGGCCCGAAGGCCGTGCCGGAGTAGATGGCCTCGGGCACCTGGTCGCCCAGTCGGCGGGCCTCGGAAAGATGGGTGTCGGCAGCGTCGGCGTCTCCGGCACGGCCGGCGATGACCGCAGCCCGCATGTGTAGTGCGCCGCGTGCGGCGATGGCCGGCGGGGTGTCTGGAGGGCCCGCGGCGTCGAGGGCGAGCTCCAGCGCGCGCAGCCCCTTGGCGTGTGCGTCGCAGGCGAAGAACGTCTCGGTGCGGACATAGGCGACGCTGGCGGTCAGGATGGGGTCGTCGGCCTGGGCAGCGGCCCAGCGCATCAGCTCAACGAATCTGGCGGATAGGTCGTAGGCGCCGAACTTGAAGGCGACGGCGTCGGCCGCCCTGCAGGCGGACACGAGAAGTGCGGCCACCTCGCGATCGCGCTCGGGCGTGGCGCGGAACAGCTCCCCGAGCAGTTCGGGCAGCCGGCGGGTGATGCGCACGTACTGGGAGGCCAGCCGCCACGTGACCGCCTCGGAGACTGCAGCGCGGAGCTCCGGAAGCGGACGCACGGGTCCGTCGTCGGGCAGATCATAGGCAGCGATGGCCGCCGACAAGGCGGGGATCGCCGCCGCGATCCGCGAGCTGGCCTGTGCCCGATCAGCCACCAGCAGCGACGGGTCGATGCCGAGCGCGGCGGCGAGCGATTCCACAATGTTGTCACTGGCCCCTCGAGCTCCACGCTCGATCTTGCGAAGCGTGCCCACATGGATGCTGGCGGCGTCGGCCAGCTGTCGCTGGGTGAGGCGAGCGACGCTCCTGTGATAGGCGACACGCCCGCCTATCCCGCGGTGAGGGATTGTGGGCATGAGGGCTCCCAGTGTGCTCTTCTCGGACTGTAGCGAGCCGGTGACAGGTCTGCCCAGAGGTCCGCGTTACCCAGTGATGCCGACGAGTTCCTCCAGGCTGGTGATCCGCCAGTCGGCCGCGGCTGCGGCGGGATCGTCGGCCCACAGGTACCCCCACGGCCCGCGCCGTATGTGGGCGACGCAGAGGCCAGCTGCTTTGGCCGGGATGACGTCGTTGGCGGGGTGGTCGCCTACGTACACGATCCGCCTTGGGGGAGCGCCGGCGAACTCCACCAGGCGGGCGAAGAACGCCGGGTCCGGCTTGGCGACGCCCCACTCACCCGAGGTGGCGATCCCATCGGCCGGAAGGGCGAGAGCACGCAGCAGTTCGGCGACGCGTCGCGTCTGGTTCCCGGCGATGAGCACGCCATGGCCGGCCGCCCGCAGCGCGGCCAGCGCCGGACGGACGTCGGGGTAGAGGTCGGCTTCTTCGATGTGCTCACCGCGGCCCGCTGCTTCACGGGCGGCGTACTCGGCCCCGACATCGATGCCGGGTCGGACGAGTCGAAGGGCGTCGGCGTTGTCGCGGCCTTGAGCGACGACGGCGCCGACGAGCGCCGACAAGGTGTGTGTTGGTACGTCGAGCCAGTCGGCCCAAGATGCCCAGTAACGGTCGTCGCAGACGATGGTCTCGCCGACGTCGAAGACGAAGGTCTTGCTCACCGCCCGAGCCTATTGGCTCGGCTCGGACGCGAGAAGATGCCGGTGCTGGAGCTGCGCACACCCTGGATACCGTGTTCCCTGGCCCCAGGCAGATCCATCCGGGGCAAAGATCTGGATCCGCTAGCGCCCGTCCGCTGAGGTGAGCGGAGATTGCTTGCCGCCCGAAGGGTCAGTATCTGCACCCTCGCTCGAAGCCGACGAGTTGGGTATAACCCTCTGTGGAGCGACGCGTTCCTGACAGTGCGTTGTGGGCACGGGCGGCCCACGTGGCGCCGAAACGCCCACCTCGTGGTCATCTTCGCTCGTCATGACGGACGTTCTTGCATGGGTCGTTACATGGTCGTGCAACTGGCCTCGGCACCACCAGCGTCCGCTGCAGAACCGGCTCTCGCCTCGATTCCGGTCGGGCAGGTCGCCGTCGCCATAGTCATAGTCCGTCGAGGAGTAATCGGCCACGTTGTAGCCGATCACTAGGGTTATCTGCTGGCCTACCCGTAACCGCTTGCCCGCTTTCGGGGACTGCTTGATCACTCGCCGTTTATCGATCGGGACCTTCGAGCTCTCCCTCAGGTCCGTCTCGAAGACCTCCCCGATCGGCTCGAAGAAGCGGTCCACCTTCTCATCCGACCAGCCGACCACCTTCGGCATCTTCTTGTGGCGGTGGTAGAACTTCCGCTCCTCGGCAGTCAGGAACGTGACTGCCACCTCTTCACCGGTCCGGACTGCAGCGCCTGCTTTCGGCGTCAGCAAGTAACTTACGCGATCCGTAAGTTCCCTGGTGATATGGCTTGGCGCGAGATCGTCGGCCCCAGCTCGTACAGTGATGCTTATGTCGAGCGGCCTGGGCGGTAAGGGGTCTTGGACAAGAGAGCTCACGACGCTCTCTGAGATGCTGCTGCAGGTGGGCAACCAGCGCGCAGCACGGCTGTTGTCGCTGGTGCAAGACGCCGAGTCGGCGGACTCGGACCCCTGGGAACCGGACCAGACGCAGACCGTGGTGCTGCGAGTGCGTCCGATCTTCCTGGACTTGTTCCGGCCCGCTGACTTGCAGGCCATAGCCGCCCAGATGGACAAGATGGCGACCTTCAGCGGCGGTCCCCGCCATGAGGTGACGGTAGCCGCGATGCTGGCCGACCCCTTCGCCAAGGCCGAGTTGGGCGGCACCGGAACGCTGACCATTCAGCTGCGTGAAGCGGTCGCCGATGCACTCCATCCCGTTCGAGCGTACGACCTGCCGGCAATATGCCGAGCGTTCGGGCTCGAAGACGGCGACGGCGATGACGCGCACTACAGCAAGCGCGGGTACGTGCGCGCCCGCATCTCCGATTACAACCAGGACCAGCTGTGCGAGCTCGGGGCCCGTGTCGTAGAGGAGCACTATCTACCCCAACTCTGGGGGCTGCTGCAGATACTCACCGGCAAGCGGTCTGGGGTCAGCAGCACATTCAAGAACCTAATCTTTGCGGCGGACGGGCCGAAACCGGAGCTAGTGCTTGCTGACGCGGTCAGCAACACGATCGAGATCGTGGCTAACGCGCAGTTCTGCCTGGTGTACGACCGGCCACTCGCCGACTCCGGATTGACCTGGGCAGACCTGGTCACGTGGTGGGCGGAGACGCACGCACCCAAGGACATTGACGAGCAAGGTGCGGCGAACGGACTGTACTTCCGCTTACTCCGTTCGCTTGACGCCGGTCGTGCCGAGTCAGACGAGCCTGGCCCAGAGAAGCTGATGTTCCAGACATACGCCACGCTGCTCAAGCAGCACGGATTCCAGCTGCCGGCCCTGGTGCCGCAGGTGTACTTGCACTACGACCCCTACACCCGGGCACAACGGAAGACGGTGGGCCCGTTGCCCCGTCAGCGCATGGACTTCCTTCTCTTGCTCCGGGGCCGGCGACGGGTAGTCATCGAGATCGACGGCGTCCAGCACTACGCGGTCGGAAAGCAAGCCAGCCCCAAGTTGTACGGGCAGATGGTCGCCGAGGACCGGGAACTGTACCTGGCCGGCTATGAGGTGGTGCGCTTCGGCGGCGATGAGTTCCGCTCAGCGGATCGCGCGCGGGTTATGCTGCGCGACTTCTTCGAGCGGTTACTCACCGCACATGGGTACCTGAGTGAGAGTAAACGGGAGGCTGGCGCCTCCAAGTAATGGTTGGGCTGGAGAGCTGACTGTCGGCATGAATGCGTCTGTGGATCGTTCTGTGCCTGCTGCTTTCGGTCAGGCCCGGTTCTGGTCGGGCGGCGAGCCACCACAGGAGGGCTCGCTTGCTTCATGTCTGCTGATGATCGACCCCCAATCAGGGGGTGGAAACCGCTGAGCACTTTTATCCCGTATGGAGCAAGGCTTCCTCCAGCGCGGGGTAGCTGTAGTACTCACCTTCGCCCTCGATGGCCCGGACGCTGGTCAGGAACTCGCCGAAGACGGCGGCGCGTGCCTGGCCGAGATGTGATGTGCCCTGGAACAGGAGCACGGCGAGGCCTGGCATCTCCGCCGCCTGCCGACACTCCGAGTTGTCACACCATTTGCTCATTACATCGCGCAGGGTGTCGATAGTCAGGAAGGGAGCGTGCTGCACCAGGACTCGCCCAGCTTGCTCGCCCGAACGCCAGCTGCCCGCTTCCTGAATGAGTCGGAGCACCGCTGGAATGAAGTACGGGTCGGGACGCACAGTGGCTACGCCCAGCCGATGCTTCCACGCCAGCGTGGTGAACCGTGTTTCCAGCCCGGGCAGCCGGTCACGGGCGTACTGGCTCCGAACCAGGGCAAGGGCGGCGGCGGTAGTGGCGGGGAGGGGATCCCACTCCGCGGTGGCGGACAGCCTGTTCACCATCTCCTGGAGCCGTGTGGCCAGTGCCTGGTCCACCATGCTCCAGAAGAAGTCTTGATCTCCCAGCCGTGCCAGGGCACGCAACTGGGCCACGCCTTCCAATACTTGGAACCTCTCGCTTTGTGCGGCTACGGCGGTGCGGACCAACTCCCGGTCTCGCTGCGCGAAGGCGATCAAGGCAAGAGCCATCCGGTCGGCGTGCTCAGCGGCAGGCATGCGGCCGTCAGGATCGAGTTCCAGCAGGGCATGCTTGGCGGCGAAACCGATGATGGTCTTGCGAGTCGCGGTACGGACCCTGTCGAAAAAGGTGGCCTGCATGTGCGGGTGCGTTGGCACGAAGAACGGGTCGCAGATGTAAGCGCTGAACTCGTCGAGAACCTTGCGGCCCAGCGTTGGAGGATGGGTGAGCAGCGTCGTCAGCGCGACAGCCACATGTCCACGCGCGACTTCCGGGCGAGGCTCGTAGACGTCCCCGAGCATGCGCAGAGATGGATGCGCGCACAAATTCCGGTCCTCCCGGATGCGCTCCAGCTCACGCGAGCCGATCGAGTCGATGAGCTCGAACTCCACGGCCTTCTCCAGGAGACTCGCTTCAATCGCCTGCATGGCCCGCACGCCCTCCTTCGTCAGCCCTTTCTTCTGGGCCTCGGTAAGAGTGGTGCGAAAGGAGACGGCCTGGCCGTCGCCGTCGTCGGCCAGCCGCACGAGCTTGGTGATGATGTCTGCGGTGACCGCGCTCCAGGTCATGGTGATGCATGCGCGAGTAGCGCCGGCGTTGTAGCAACGCCAGGCCTCCTCCGCTAGCGGCCGTACATCTGGGCTCCACACCTGACCGATCAGGCTCTCTACGTCTGCCACTGCGCCATTCTTCACCGGAGCGCGCTGCACAAGGGACATCTTCTGGCATCACGCCCTGGTCCGTGATGTTGCCGGCGGCTCACGGGTGGTCAGTGGGGCCTCAGATCTTCGGTGTCACGGTGTCTGTGGTTTGCTTCGCGCCCCTTGCGGTCGGGCTGGTTCCGGTCGGGCGGCCAGCCAGCGCAGCAGCCGGAAGGCTCGCTCGCTCCTTTGCGTCGACCCGAAAAAGGCCACCCCGACGACTACCGTCACCCAGAGCATCTCCACAACGAGGATGGACACTCCGGGCGCCGGATGTACTCCCAGCCAGCTGCCGATCGGTGCACTGGCCCCCGCCAAGACGACAACCGTGCCGGGGGCGGCCTTGTAAGCGCCTATTCATAGGGGAGTCCGAGCCTCATGCCGTCGGTTCGCGGCTTGGAGCGGGCAGCGAATCGGCCTGCTCGGCCTTGCGGCGCCGGCGAAGCTACCGCTGCGCCTGGGCACGCGCACAGTCGCGTGAACAGTAGAGAATCCCCGAGGTGCGGTGCTGGCCGAATTCGGCCCGGCCGCGCTGACGGACGAAGGTCTTCCCGCACGGCTCGTTGGCGCACTGCCGGAACTCGACTTTCTCCACCAGGTGGTTGTACAGCTGCAGGAACGACACCGAGTACGCCCTGGGCCAGCGCGAGCCCAAGGGACGGAGCCCGACGCTGAACTTGCTCAGCCCGTCGTCGATGACCTCTCCCAAATCGCCCAGCCGGCTCCGCAGGCAGTAGAGGCGGAACTCCGTCATGGATGCCAGCTTGTTGTCGGCGTTGAACCGGACCAGTGCTTCTTCGGTGGCTTCCTCCTCGGGCAGTTCCTCCAGGCCGGTGGGTCGTTGGATCGCGATCCAAGTGGTGACGCCGTCTGCGCGGCCTCAATGTGCAGGGCGAGGAAGTCCCGGTGAACGCCGAGGTGGGCGACTCCGTCGATCCTTTCGTAGAAGTGGCGAGGGATCGCCGCGAACTCGGCGAGAGCTTACGCGCCGTAGCTGCTGGGAGCCGGTGCTGTTGATCTCCTTGCCGTCCGTGTCGAACAAGCGGCCGTATTGACGCATCAGCGCGGGGCCGCTTCCAGATCGCCAAGGGGAAGGTCCATGAGTTCTTGCAAGTAGAAGTCCTCAGGAAGCCCCACACCAGGGTCGGACGGCGCTGGCTCCGCAGACTGGGGCAACGACATGGTGACCGGCCAAACGATCCACTCGTCATCCAACACCCAGACGCCGGGCATCGGATGGAGGCGAAGGGGCGGGATCGGCACCCCCGGCTACGGCGTAGGACGAAATCTCGGATCAAGGTACGCGCTCACACTCCGGGAGTGTAGAGCACGCACGAGACTCATGGCGTACTACGAAGAACTAAGAATTCGTACTACGCGCGCCGCCGCGCCGGGTTCCCCGGATAAGGCCCCTTATCCGGGGAAACCCGCTACGATTCCCCGGATAAGAATGCTCATTGTGTGACTTTGAGTTTTTAATGGCGTCATAGTTTCGGGCATACGTGCCGTGTCAGGTCCAGCCGCTGATCAATGCGTGGCGCCAGGTTCGGCATCCATGGTCGTCGGCGAGTGCACGAACTGGTCCCCACTCTATTCCTTCTGCGTCGTTGGGGTGGGCAGCGCGCGGGTTTGCGTCCATGATGGCGACATGGTGGGGGTTGGAACGTCTTGGCGTAGATCGTTACTGCTGGCCGCCTCGGTGCTGTTGCCGGTCGCGGTGGCGGTGGCTAGCAATCAGATCCTCAACGATGGCGTGTGGAACTCGTGGTGGATCGTCATCGCGGTGGCGCTGACCACGATCAGCGCGCTAGTCACTTATGCACTGACACGCGCGGCCACGAGTGGCATGGGACAGGACGACCCCCCTCAGGCTTCGCCCGCGGGTGACCAGTCGCCATCCGTCGCGCCGCCGGTCCAGCTTCCGCAGGCACCGGGCACGCAGATGCAGCTGAACATGCCAGGCGCGGGTGGGATCGTGAACGCGGTCCAGGGCGGCACCATGAACATTACCCCCTCAACCCCACCGGCCCAGTCTCCTGGTGGTGGCGGGGGTTCGTCCTCGTGACCGAGCCGCCCCCGCCCGCCGCGTCTTCCGCCGTGGGCGGCGACCCTGCCGTGCCGCAGGACGCCAGTCAGGTGCAGGTGAATGTGCCGTGTACGGGCGGTGTGGTCAACGCCGTCCAAGACGGGGTGCTGAACGTCTATCAGTGGAAGCCTGCCTACCGAATCGAGGAGTTCCCTGCGGCGCCGCGGCCGGTATGGCCGGCCCGCGTGCGGGCACAGCCGTCGATGCTGTTGCGGGCCGGCTCTCGGGTGGTGCCCTTCACCGGCCGGGGCGAAGATCTGCAGAAGCTGACCGACTGGCGTGACGATAAGGCCATGCCCAGGTTGGGGATGCGGTTGCTGCACGGGCCGGGGGGTCAGGGCAAGACCCGACTGGCTGCTCATTTCGCTGAGCTGTCGCGCGAGGCCAGGTGGCAAGTGTGGCAGGCCGGCACTAACCCGCCGGGCGCCGCGCCGATCGACGCTACGGCGGAGGCGGGTGAGCGCGGGCTGGGGCTGCTGGTGGTAGTGGATTACGCCGAGCGCTGGCCGGTGCCGGCCCTGTATGAGTTGCTGCAGGAGCGGGTCCTGCATGCAGGGCGGGTGCGAGTGCTGCTGCTGGCTCGTCCGGCCGGGGTGTGGTGGGATAGCATCGCCACCTGGGTCGAGCGGGTGCTGGACGTCGATGCCGACGCTCAGGCGTTGCCACCGCTGGTCGCCGAGCCAGCGATGCGGCAGCGCCTGTTCACCGAAGCCCGAGACCACTTCGCCGCCCACCTCGGCCTGCCGCCCGAACAGGCGGCGACGATCGCTGGGCCGGCCGACCTGGCCGACGATGATGAGTACGCCCAGGTGCTGACCATTCATATCGCGGCGCTGGCCGCAGTCGACGCTCACCGCCAGGGCGAGCAGGAACCGGCCGATCCGGCCCGCGCCTCGGCTTATCTGCTGCGGCGTGAGCGCGAGCACTGGGCCGAGTTGCATCGTCGTCTGCCTGAGCCGCTGGCCAGCGACCCCATCGCCATGGGCCGGACGGTGTTCACCGCAACGTTCACCCGGCCGCTGGGCCGCCCGGACGCCCGCCAGGCCTTGCGGCACGCCGATCTGGCCGAGACCGTTGAGCGGGCCAACACCCTGCTCGACGACCACGCGTATTGCTATCCGCCGGCCCAACTCGGCACGGTGCTGGAGCCGCTGTATCCGGACCGGCTCGCCGAAGACTTCGCCGCCCTGGCCATCTCGGACCCCGCCTCGGCCGAGGCCGCCGGTGATGACTGGGCCGATCACGCCTTGTCCGGCTTGCTTCCCGACCTGGCCGGACAAGCCGGCCAGGCGCAGGTGCCGCCGTGGACTCGGCCAGCCCTGACCATGCTGATCGAGACCGCTCGCCGGTGGCCACATGTTGCTGCCATGCAGCTGTATCCACTGCTCGCCGCCCGGCCCGGGTTGATGTGGCACGCCGGCGGGGCCGCCCTAGCCCGCCTGGCCACCCTGCCTGACATCGAACCAGCTCTGTTGCAAGCCATCGAAGCCCACCTACCGGCCGACCGGCATATCGACCTGGACATCGGCATGGCCGCGCTGTCCACCCGCCTGACCGCGCTCCGCCTGGCCGCCACCACTGACCCCGCCCAGCACGCCAGGCTCCACGCCGGCCACGCCGTGCGCCTGGCCAACGCCGGCCAGCACCAGGCCGCCTCGGACGTTAACCAGCAGGCCGTCAAGCTGCTCCGGCGTCTGACCGAGCTTGACCGGGACGCCTACCTGCCCGGCCTGGCCATGTCGCTGAGCAACCACGCCGCTGGGTTGGCGCAGGCGGGGCGGCAGGCCGAGGCGTTGCCGATCTCGCAAGAGGCCGTCCAACTACGCCGGGAACTGGCCGCGCTCAACCGGGACGCCTACCTGCCCGGCCTGGCCATGTCGCTGAGCAACCACGCCCTCCAGCTGGCGGAGGCGGGGCGGCGGGCCGAGGCGTTGCCGATCTCCCAAGAGGCCGTCCAACTACACCGGGAACTGGCCGCGCTCAACCGGGACGCCTACCTGCCCGACCTGGCCATGTCGCTGAGCAACCGCGCCGTCCTGCTGGCGGAGGCGGGGCGGCAGAGCGAGGTGTTGCCGATCTCGCAAGAGGCCATCGAGCTGTACCGGCGTCTGACCGAGCTCAACCGCGCGGCCTACTTACCTGACTATGTACGCAGTCTCGCCGTCCGAGGATGGACTTTGAGTCAGGCACAACGATACGGCGAAGCCGTCGCCCCGTTCGCCGAGGCCTTGTCCGTCGGACAGGAGTTGCCGGAATACACCGGTGAACTCCTCAAAGCCGTCGTTGCGCTCCTGCACGAGGCGCATGAGGCGAGTCCCGAAGAGGTGGACACAGCCTTCAAGGCCAACATGGGTGAGACCTTCAAGAAGTGGATCAACGCATGAGTCACCGCCTCATTGGGAGTTGAGGCTGTCGCTGACGGGGGTGTCGGAAAATCGAACGTTTCTCGGCAAGATCATCAAAGAGTCGCGAGCGCGATGTCGACCTCGCCAGAGTGTCCAAAGAACGTGTCGAAAAGTCTGAGCGTTCAACAATCTTCCCGGGACCGTATCTCAAACAATGAGGCGGTGACGATCACTCCGTCGGTCGCCGGAAACGCCGACGCTCCCGCTAATGATCTTGTCGTTGACGATCCGTTGGCCGCCGAACCCGCCAACTCCTCCGGCGCTCTCATCGGTTACGCCCGCGTCTCGACCGCCGGCCAGCTTTTCGACCGACAGATCACCGCGCTCAAGGCGGTCGGGTGCATGCGGATCTTCTCCGACATGAAGTCCGGCAAGAACGCCGAACGCGACGAAATGGCCAAGGCGCTGGACTACCTGCGCGGAGGCGACACCCTCGTGGTGGGAACCTCCCCCCGAGGTGTGGACACCTTGAGTACCGGATGATGGAGATCCGGAGACAAGGAGTTCCACGTGGCGATGAAGTCGTATCCGCCGGAGTTCAAGGCGGACGCCGTCGCGTTGTACCTGTCCGATCCGGACCGGACGTTGGCCTCGGTGGCCGAGGACCTGGGGATCAGCCGGGAGACGCTGCGTAACTGGGTGCGTCAGACGCAGGCGTCCTGCACCGCTGGCGCGAAGGAGCGGGACCCGGGCAAGTGGCCGGCGCGTGGCCCGCTATCGTCCGACGACGTGCTGGAAGAGGAGAACAAGCAGCTCAAAGCCCGAATCCGGGAACTGGAGCTGGAGCGCGACATTCTGCGCCGGGCGGCCAAGTATTTCGCGGGAGAGACCAACTGGTGAGGACCCGTCAACTAATTACTGCCTGATTTGATGTTGTTCTCGTAGATGTTGATCGCGTTCTGGAGGGCTTCGATCGCGCGGGGCGGGTGGGTCCGCCGCCGGGGCTGGGCGAGGACGGCGACGAGGTCAGGGGTGGCGAAGGCCAGCAAGGGCATGGTCCGGTGGGCGTGGTAGCTCAAGGTATTGCGGTCTCGGCCGAGTAACCGGGCTGCCAAGGTCAGCGTCACGGTGTTGCGGTGGCTCAGGACAGCGGCCAGGACACGGTGGCGGTGGTCGAGGAAGCCGAATCCGGGGTTGTATCCGCGCCGGTTGATGCCTTTCCTTTTCTCGCGCTCGGCCTCGGCCAGAGTCCGGCGCCACGGCTCGAGTTCTTCCACGAGCCGGGCGAACTGGTCGCGGGACATACCGGTCAGGGCGGGGTGGGTGAGCAGGTGAGTGGCCTCGGCCGGGATCGGGGGCGCCTTCGCTTGTTCCGGCTCCAGCGGCGGTGCCTTGCTGGGGTCGTAGGGGGCGATGGTGTAGTTCCATTCGCCATGGAAGTCGTCGCGCTGGACGCGCTGAAGGAGCGCCTTGCGCTGCTCCTTGGTAAGCGTGCGGCCTGTTGGGTAGTCGTTATCGTCCAGGACGGCGCTGACGGTCAGTCCGGTGCTGGTGCGGGTGGCCGAGATGCTCTGCAGCAGCACTTCGTAGCTGTTCAGGGGCCGTCCGCGCAGGCTGTGGGTAATGCGGGAGAACAAGCGGTGCTCGACCTTGTTCCACTTCGAAGCCCCGGGCGGGAAGTGCAGGACGGTGATGGCCAACCCACACTCATCGGCGAAGGCGGCCAGGTCGTTCTTGAACAGGTGGGAGTCGGCGGAGTTCGCACCTCCAGAATCAGCGGTGATCAGTAGCCGGGTTGCGTCGGGGTAGTCGCCTCGGCCTTGCTGGTTCCACCAGCGGCGGATGGACTCCACCGCGAACGCCGCGGTGTTGCGGTCGGTGCCCACGTTCACCCAGCCGACGTCCTGCCCCAGGTCATAGACGCCATACGGGATCGCGACCGGGGTATCAGCGAAGGTGAAGTCGTGATCTGGGGCTGTGATCGGCTTTCCCCTGGGGCGGTAGGTGCGACCTGCCCGGGCGAAGTCACCGATCGGTTCCTTCTTCTTGGCGTCCACGCTCACCACCGGCAGGCCGCGGGCCAGGAACTGCTCGACCGTGGTGTTGATGTGCTGGAACTGGGCGTCTCGGTCAGGGACCTGGCTGCCAGCACGTCTCTTGGCCATGCCCTGGAGACTGAAACCCATCGAGCGCAGCAGATCGCCCACCGCTGGGGCGCTGATCGGATGGCCCGCCGCGGTCAGCTCCCTGGCCAGGTCCCGCAACGAGGCCGTAGTCCAGCGCAGCGGAGAAACCGGATCGCCGACCTCTCGTGGCTCGATCAATGCCTCGAGTGCCGGCATCAGGCCAGGGTCACGCTCAACAGCCGACTTGCGCCCGCCACCGGGACGGCGCGCCCGCCCCAACACCAGTGCCCCGCCCGCGAGCTCGAGACGTCCCCGCGTGACGGTCGACTCCGATACCTCTGCTAGCCTGGCCACCACCGCGATTCCGCCGTGCCCGAGCGCATCGGCTTCTGAAGCCAGATATAGACGACGCTGCCGCTCGTCCAGATGTGGCAGCACGGCCGCGAACTTCACATCCAGGACCGCCAGGACCGCCTCTGATATGGCCATGGAAGTCCACCTAGCACGCCACTCACCGAAGTTGCACTGAAACCGGCAGTAATTGTCTTACGGGTCCTGAGCCGCTTCGAGTTCGTCGAGGACCATCAGGGCGCCTTCGGCGTGAAGCGGCTGTGCCGGGTGCTGAAGGTGTCCCGTTCGGGGTTCTACCGGTGGCGCAAGGCGGCGCCGGCCCGGGCGGAGCGGGCCGCGGCCGATGCCGTACTCGCCGCGGAAATCAGGCAGTCCACGGGGAGTTCGACGGCGCCTACGGCAGTCCGCGCGTCACCGCCGAGCTGCGGGCACAAGGTCGCAGGGTCAACCACAAGCGGGTGGCGCGGGTGATGCGCTGCTTCGGCATCGTCGGGCTGCACCTGCGTAAGAAGGTGCGCACCACGGTGCCGGAACCCTCGCATCACAAGGTGCCCGACCTCATCGGGCGGGACTTCACCGCGCCGGCTGCGAACCTGCGCTACGTCGGCGACATCACCTCATGGGAGAGCCACAGGGTTGATCGGGCAGGGTGCAGGTCGAGCTGTCGGCGGGTGACCACTCAGACATCACGGACTTCCGGTAGAGGTCTTCATGTAGACGGTGGCCCCGTCGGCTGCTGGGTCTGCAGCCAGCTGGTGAGGTGTCGCGCCATGAGCGCTATCCATGAGGGTGCTGCGCAGGCCCTGTGCTCGAACGTCCGTCACATCGCTGAAAGAGGGGCCTGATGCGGATTACCTGCGGAATCGACTGGTCGGAGAAGCATCATGACGTCGCGTTCATGAACGCAGACGCCGTGATCGTGGCACGCGCCAGGATCAGCGATGACCTCGCGGGCTTTCGGAGGCTGATGGAGCTGCTGGCCGAGTACGCAGGAGAGGAAGGGCCGACCAGCGTCGAAATCGCCATCGAGACCGATAAAGGACTGCTGGTCGCAGCCTTGGCCGCGGCCGGTTTCACACTGTTTCCGATCAATCCGCGGGCGGTGGCTCGCTATCGAGAACGGCATGGTCAGGCGGGTGGGAAGTCCGACCCCGGAGATGCTGCGGTGCTGGCTGACGTTCTGCGAACCGATCGGCATCAGCATCGGCCGCTGCCCGCGGACAGCACGCTGGCCCGCGGGATCAAGGCAACTGCTCGGCAACATCAAGAGGCCATCTGGGCACGTCAGCAGACGGTCAACCGGCTGCGTTCGCTACTGCGTGAGTACTATCCGGCGGCTCTGACCGCCTTCCCGGTTTTAACCCAGCGGACAGCCCTGGCGGTGCTTCGGGCCGCACCCGATCCGCGCAGCGCGGCCAAGCTGACGCCTGGGCGGATGGAGGCCCTACTGCGCAGGGCCGGTCGACGAATCGACGCCGGTCTGCCCCAGCGTCTGTCGACCCAGCTCCGCCAGCAGCAACTCCGTCAGCCTGAAGAGGTAGAACATGCCTTCGGCGTCGCCGTCGCGGGCCTCGTAGATGTCATCAAGGCCATGAGCGGCGCCATCGATGCCCTTGAGGAAGAGCTGGCTGACCTGTTCGCCCGCCACGAGCAGGCCGCGATCATCACTAGCATGCCCGGTCTGGGCACCGTTCTCGGCGCTCGCATCCTGGGCGAACTCGGTGATGACGAGCAGCGGTTCACCGACGTCGCAGGCCTGCGTGGCTTCGCCGGCACTGCTCCGATCACCCGAGCCTCCGGCAAGATGAAGATCGTCTCAGCCCGGTATATCCGCAACCAGCGGCTGGCCGACGCCTGCCACTGGTGGGCCTTCGCCGCCATCACCAAATCACGCGGAGCGCGAGCCCACTACGACCAGCGACGAGCCACCGGAGACAGCCACAACGCAGCCCTAAGGAACTTGGCCAACAAGATGCTGGCCAAGCTCTGGCATTGCCTCCGCAACGGCGTTCCCTACACCGAAGCCATCGCCTGGCCCCGACCCTTTGAGGAAGAAACCCCTACCGCCGCTTGACATCTCACTCGCGTGAGGTGTCTACCTGCCCGTCGGTGACGGTCGGTTCCTGTATCTGGCGACCGTGCTGGACTTGGGCTCCCGCCGGCTGGCGGGCTGGTCGATCGCCGATCACCTGCGCATCGAGCTGGTGACCGACGCGCTGCGGGCCGCAGCCACGACGCGGGGCAGCCTGCACGGGGCGATTTTTCATGCCGATCATGGGGCGCAGTACACCTCGGCCGAGTTCGCCAAGGTCTGTGCTGAGCTCGGGGTGCGCCAGTCCATGGGAGCGGTCGGCTCGTCCCTCTTAACCGGCTAATGCGATTGTTTCCCCAGGTCAGTGACACGCCGTGATCTGGTACCTCCTGGCCGGATGGGGCCATCGCGGATACATCTGTTCTCATGATCGAACAAGGACTCCGGCTGGAAGAGCGTGAGGGCAGCTGGATGCTGGCAGGACCGTCCGCCGGGCAGTTCGTCCTGGTCGATGAGTATCTGGCGTATCTGGCCGACCGGAACTACTCGCCCAAGACCGTCCGCGCCTATGGCTATGACCTGCTGGCGTTCTGCCGCTGGCTGGCGGGCGAGGACGTGTCGCTGGGCGAGGTGACGACCGAGACGCTGCTGAAGTTCTTGCACGCCTGTCGTGAGGCCAAGGTTCCCGGGCGTCGCGGCGGCCCGAACGTGGTCACCTTGTCGGGCCGTCGGATGGATCAGTACGCCGCCACGACGATCAACCGGCGACTGGCGGCCATCTCGGGGCTGTTCACGTTCGTCACGATGCGCGACCCGGAGTCGATCAACCCGGTCCCGAAAGGACGCGAGGCGCGCTGGCGGGTGGCCGGCGAGCGGTCCGGGATGCTCGCGCACACGATCCGCCGCCCCAAGAATCGCTCCTCGCTACGGCTGCGTGAGCCCCGACGCCTGCCCAAAGCACTGTCCCAGACCCAGGCGGCGGAGCTGTTGGCCAGCTTCCACACCTGGCGCGACCGAGCGATCGCGGGCCTGATGCTGTATTGCGGGCTGCGCTCGGCCGAGGTGCTCGGCTTGAACGTCGCCGACGCCGACATCGGTGGCCGCTGGGCGAGCGTGCTCGGCAAGGGTGATCGGCAGCGGCGCGTCCCGTTGGACGCCGACGTCGCCTCGGTCATCCAGGTATATCTGCTGGCCGAGCGTCCCGAGTCGACCGAGCAGCGGCTGTTCCTGGTGGTCAAGGGCCCCAACCGGGGACGACCGCTCACGGCGGCAGGGCTGCGCACGATCTTCCGTTATCACCGCGCCGTCAGCGGGATCACCGCAGGTCATCCCCACGCGCTGCGGCACACCTTCGGCACCGCACTGGCCGAAGCCGGAGTCGACCTGGCGGTGATGCAGGCGTTGCTCGGTCACGCGCACGTCGACACCACCGCCCGCTATATCCATCTGGCACCCGCCCACGTGAAAGCCGAGTTCGATGCCGCACACAGCCGCATCCGCGCCCAGCAATAGCCTCCACGCCGACTACCTCGACTATCTGCGCCGGACCGGGCGAGGCAACCGTCCCTATCAGCAGGCCGCGCGAGTGTTCTTCGAACGTTGGCCCGACCCCGGTCGCTGGGCCGCCGAACCGCTGGAGATCCGCTTGTCGGCCGATGCGCACACTCGGCCGATCATCACCTTCCTCATGCTGCACCGCGGACTACGACCCGGCTACGACTATCTGCTGGAACGCAAACTGTCCACGTTCTGGCGAGAGATCGAGGACTCGCCCATCGCTGCGGGAGTGCAGCGCTTCATGACCGCCGCCGAGCACCTCGGCTTCTCCTTGCGCGTGCGTCTGGCCACCGGCTCTCAGGTGCCGGCCCGGCTGCTCATCCAGGCCGGACCCGTCCTCCAACAGCTCACCCTGGCCGACCTGGAAGAGTTCGCCGCCGCCTGCGTCGCCCGCAGCGCCCGCACCGGCAAGGACCACCGCCACTACTTGTCCGCGCTCAGCAACGCCCAGCGGGTCCTGTTCCACCTGGGCATTATCGACACGCTGCCGAGGACGGGCGGGCCGGTCCCCTTCGAGGAGCGGCTGGCCGAGGTGGCAGAACCGATCCGCACCACGATGATCGCCTACCTGGAACGCAAGCGCGCCACTTGCCAGCCCAAGACCGTCTCCGCGATCGCCACCCGGCTCAAGCACTTCGGCCTCTTCCTCACCCACATCGATCCCGGACTCACCTCGATCGCCAAGCTGGACCGGCAACGTCACATCGAGCCCTACCTCACCGCACTGGTCGACGCACCGTCGCCGACCGCTCCCGCCGGGTGATCGCGCTGACCGGCTTCCTCACCGACATCACCGAGTGGGGCTGGGCCGAGGCTCCCGCCCGCAAGCTGGTGTTCCGTGATGACAACCCCAAGCTCCCGCAGGTGCTGCCCCGCTACCTGCCCGTCGATGCCGATCGCCGCCTGACCGAAGAGCTCCGCGACCATCCCGGCAACCAACTGGCCGCCTGCGCCCTAAGGTTGCAACGCGCCTGCGGGCTGCGCATCGGGGAACTCCTGGACCTGGAGCTCGACTGCGTCCATGAGGTTCCCGGCCACGGCAGCTGGCTGAAGATCGGCCTCGGGAAGCTGGAGACCGAACGCATGGTCCCCCTCGATGAGGAGATCCTCGACCTGATCGACCGCATCATCCAACTGCGCACGCACGGCAGACCCATGCCGCATCCCCGCTACCGGCGTCCGGCTCAGTTCCTGTTCACCCACCACGGCCGCCGCCTGGGCCAAGGCGCCGTCCGCGCCGAACTCGATCGCGCTGCTCAGCAAGCCGGACTCGGTCACATCACCTCCCACCAGCTCCGCCACACCTACGCCACGGCCCTGGTGAACGCCGGGGTCTCGTTGCAGGCGCTGATGGCGCTGCTCGGACACGCCTCCGCAGAGATGAGTCTGCGCTATGGACGGTTGTTCGACACCACCGTCCGCGCCGAATACGAACGAGCCCTCGACCTGGCCAAACAACAAGCCCGCACCCCGGCCCCCGGCCGTGTCCACCTGCCCCTGGCCGACATCACCGGCGGCAAGGACTGGAAGGACACCCCGCTGATCAAATCCAGAATGGCCGGCGGCTTCTGCCTACGCGCACCCGCCCAGGGCGCCTGCACCTACGCCAACATCTGCGAGCACTGCCCCAGCTTCCACACCGAACCCAGCTCGCTGCCCATCCTCGCCGCCCAGCGTGTCGACGCAGACGCGCTCGCCCAAGACGCCGAAATCGAGGCTGGATCGCCGAAGCCGAACGACACCGGCGACTCATCACCCGACTCGACCACCTGATCAGCGAGGCCCACGCCGGATGACCACCAGCGACACCCTCCACCGCGTCGAGAAGGCATGCGCCCAGCTCCACCGCGACGGCCAACCCGTCACCTTCACCGCCGTGGCCAGCCTCACCGGGCTGGGCCGCACTACCCTCTACCGCAGCCCCAGCCTCCGCGCCGTCATCGAGGAAAACCGTCACCGCGCTGCCACCAACGGCACCCTCACCGGCCTCCTGGACGAGATCCACACTCTCCACACCGCCTTGGAAGCCATCGCCGCTCGGGTCCGTCACCACGAAGAGCAACTCCGGCGACTCGCTACTCGGGTCGGCTGAAAGCGTTAACCGGCCAACGCCGGCAACCGGGGCCATTAGCCGGTTAAAGCGCCGACAATGCCGCGGCGGAGGCGTTCAACGCCACCCTGAAACGCGAGACGCTGCAGGGAGCCACGCGGTGGTCCTCGGCGCGTGAGGCCCGCCTGGCGGTGTTCAAGTGGATCACCCGCTACAACACCCGCAGGCGGCACTCCGGCATCGGTTACCTCAGCCCGATCGACTACGAGCAGCAGACCATCGATAGGGTGCAGCTCGCCGCATAACGACCGGTGTCCACACTTCGGGGCGAGCCCCCGTGCCCTCCCTCGACCGGCTCGGCCGCTCCCTGCAAGACCTCATCGCGATCGTCGCCGAACTGCGCAAGCGCGGCATCGGCTCCCGCTCCCTGCACGAAGCCCTGGACACCACCGCCCCCGCGGCCGGCTGGTCTTCCACGTCTTCGCCGCCCTGGCGGAGTTCATCCGCGAACTCATCGTCGAAGGCACTCGTGAAGGTCTGGAGGCCGCTCGCGCTCGTGGCCAGCGCCTGGGCCGCCCGCCGGCCATGACGCCCGAGCAGATCCGCCACGCCCGTGACCTGCTCACCCACCCAGGTAACAGTGACCACCGTTGCCGTTGACGGCTGGGTCAGTGGCTGGAGCCTCGGACCAGCGTGGATAGGAATCGAATCGAGTCTTCGACGCGGTGCTTGATCGTGCGAAGGGTGGGGATGTCGAAGCGTCCTGCCGTGCCGTGTGTGCCCTTGTTGAACTGGGAGAATAGATTCATTATGTCGTTGATGTTGGTCTCTACGAAGTCGCCCAGGGCCTCGTAGCTGGCGCCGTTCAGCCTGAGCAGGTAATTGATCTTCTCTCGCCGCGCGACCGCCTTGCCATCCGGTCCTCGCTCGCAGTTCGGCTTGGCTTGCAGCACCGCGGCGTCGGGAGCCTTCATGTTGATCAGCTCCACGATGACCTCGCGGGCGCTGGTGCAGAAGTGTCGCGCAGCGTCGGGGTTTCGCGGATTGATCGCGAAGCGGGCGCCCTCCCAGCGTTTGTGCAGGTCTAGTGATAGGGCGGACAGTTCGTCGGTGAGCGACGTTTCCTCGGTCTCCTCCGCGTCGGCGGCTGTCTCGCCCAGGAGGGTGTTGGCGACGTGCGCGCTGTTGGCCGTCTCGGCTTCCGCCAAGTCGGCCAGCTCTTGGCCGCGCTCGTTCCACAGTTCGGACTGCTCGTCGACGTGGGAGTACGCGGTGTGCAGCGCGATGGTGGAGGTCTGCACCGTGACGTAGCGGGTCGTCGAGCGCTGGCGGTTGAGTCGCGCGATCTCGGCGTTGAGCCGCTGTTGATTGGAACGCACGCGCGCGTTGTGCGCGCGCACGTCGCGGTTGTAGTCGTCGATGGCGCGCTTCACCTTGCGGTTGTGCGCCGCAGCCTCACGGTTGTGTTTGTCGACGGCCTGCTTCAGCTTACGGTTGTAGGCGTCAACCATGCGCTTGTACTGGGCCGGGGTGACCTTTCGTGGCAATTCAACCTCCGCGCGCAAGCGAACCGATCAGGACCACCTGCGATTTCGTGTGCGATGCCGTCTGTGGGCGGGGGTCGCGGGGGGATTCGCCCATGACGGCATTCTTCCGTACGGGGCGGTGAACTCCGCCGGTGTCACGACCCGGCCGCGGGCCTGGCGCGGCCGTCCGGCCCTGACTCCTGGTCGTCGAGGGTGAAGCCCTCCTGCGCGCGGCACGTCGTCGGGCGTGCTTGCCAGCGCGCTGGCGCCGTGCCCATTCCTGGCGGTCTTGGCGGCGGCGGGCGATGGCCAGGGCTTGGGCGAGCATCGCGCGGTCGGCGGCGACCTTCTAAGGCGTCCGGCGGCGCGTTCGGGGTGAGCGCGGAAGTGACGGTGTGCAGGCAGGCCTGCGGCAGTGAGAGCCCCATGCGGTGCTCGGCGAAACGTACGCGGGCGGCGACGGCCTGGCAGCTGCCCCAGTCCGGCCGCATGACCGTCAGCAGGCTGACCAGGCTGTCGCGTATCGGGTGGGCGTGGCTGTCCTCGGCCGGGTATGGCAGAGCGGTGTCCATACTGTCCATTCGTCTGAGCCTTCTCGCTTTCCGAGCCGAGCCAGTGCCGGACGGTAGAGCAGACCTGGAACGTCGCCCTGTTCCCTGTGTTTGCGCGCCGCCTGGAGTCGAGGAGGGCGCACCATACGCGGCTCAATGTGGCGCCCCGCAGATCCAGGCCAGTGATCCTTGCTCAGTTCCGATAGAAACCGATGTATATCCCAATACGTTCATACGGCCACTTCACGACCAGCCGCATATGCACTGGAACTCTCTAGTGCATGTCGACAAAATATGTCAAACTACATGACAAGATCGTTTTACACGGTAGACGAAAGGTATCTGCGATACGTCTTGGGGCTGCTGCCGCTGTCTGAACGGGGGACCGCATGGCCTGGGTGAACGCGCTCGGCCCCTGCATCGAGCAGGTGGATTACCGATTACAAGAGGGCGCTGGCTGCGGCGTGCCGCACGCTGACGAGCACGGCCACGAACCCCCTGAAGAGCCGGACAGGCAGCTGAGCTACCGGCTGGGCGGCGGCCGCGCCCTGGCATGGATTGGCGAAGGACTGCGCGAGTTCGGCATCGCCCCTGGCAGCCCGCTGGCGGCCGACCAGCATGACAAGGCGCGGGCCCTGATGAGCGGTGAGGACCCGAACACCGGCGAGCTGCTGATGAAGGCCAAGCACGTTGTCGATCCACGCGGCAAGCTGCCCGTGGCCCCGCTGCACGAGGCGCTGGAGACAGCCGCAGCCGAACGCGGCACCACCGTTGCGAGCCTGCTGGCCGACCGCCCGGCGATGGTCAAGCGGGCGGCGCAGATGGCGCGCGGTGTCGCCCGGCAGGGTGAGGCGCACCTGGTGCGCATCGGCGATCTGGAACAGCTGGCCCGCGCCGCCGGCGCCGCCGGCGTCGACCTAGCCGAGGCGTACGAGCCAGAGGCGTTGGCGTACGCGCGCAAGTGGCGCGATGCCCGGGTCAGGATCGGCAACCGGGGCTATGACCTGACGCTGGACGTGACCAAGAGCATGTCGCTGCTGGCCGGCATAGCCGAGCCGGACCTCGCAGCCCGTCTGGAAGGCATCGTCGTCGACGCGGCGTTCGAGACGGTCGCGGCGGTCGAGCAGTGGGTGGGCTATGGGCAGCGCGGCCACCAGGGCGACGGCAGGGTGGCCGGGCAGATGGCCGCGACGGGCTTGCTGGGCTGGATGATGATGCACCGCACCGCGCGGCCGGTCGGCGCGGCGGCGCCGGATCCCCACCTGCACGCGCACATCGTCATCGCCAACGCGGTACGTGGCCTGGACGGGAAATGGTCGGCGGTCGCCTCCGGCGGGCGGGACCTGTACCGGCACGCGCACGCCGCCGACGCCTTCTTCAAAGCGCGGATACGGCGCGAGATGATCGACCGCGAGGCCATCGCCTGGATGCGGGATCCGGACAACGGCGCGTGGGAGATCGCGGCCATCCCCGCCGCGGTGCGGGCGCTGTTCTCCAAACGCGACGGCCAGGTCAAACAGATCCTGGCCCGCCTCGGCTTCACCGCGGGGGAGGCCTCGCGCCAGGCCAAGAAGGTGGCCTCGGCCGAAAGCCGCCAGCACAGGATCGACCCCGGACAGGCCGAACTGCGGGCCGACTGGTACCGCCAGCTCGCCGCGGCCAGCGTGGACGCCGCCGCGCTGGTCGAGGCCTGCCGCAGCGGCGCAGGATTGCCCGCCCGGCCTTCTCCGGCGCAGATCGCGGCATGGATCTGGCGGCCCGAGGGCGGGCTGACCTCGCATCGCAAGGAAGTCTCCCGGGCCGATGTGCTGGCCGCGGTCCTGGACGCCCTGCCCGACGGCATAGCCAGCCTGGCAGAAGCCGAGGCGCTCACCGACGAGGTACTGACGCTGGCGCCGGCGGTCCGCCTGCCCGACGCCGGGGCGCGGCACATGGCCAACTCCGCCCGCTACACCAGCACCGACATCCTGCACGCCGAACGGATGCTCCTGGCCAGCGTGCGCCGCCGGTACCACCGGGGCGTGGCCGTGCTCGACGCCGACGCCGTACGCCTGGCCCTGGACACCTTCCAAGTCGGCCACCAGCTCACCTTCACCGCCGAACAACGCGCCGTGCTGGAGCGCATCCTGCACGCTGGGCATGGGGTGGAGGCGATCATCGGGGTTCCCGGCGCGGGCAAGACCACGTTGATGGCCGCTGCCCGCACCGCGTACGAGAGCCGCGGCCTGGTGGTGCGGGGCGCGGCCACCGCGGCGGTGGCCGCCGCCACGCTGCGCGCCGAATCCGGCATCGGCACCGACACCATCGCCACCTGGCTGCTGCGCATCCAGGGCGGTGCGGGTCTGGCCGGAGTGGACGTGCTGGTGGTCGACGAGGCCGCGATGGCCGACGACCGGCAGCTGGCCACGCTGCTGGCCGACGCCGAACGGCACGGCACCAAGGTGGTACTCCTGGGCGACCCCCAGCAGTTGCGTGCGATCGGGGTCGGTGGCGGGTTCGCCGCCATCCATCGCCAGGTCGACGGGCTGGTGCTGCGGCACAACCGCCGTCAGCGTGATCCGCTCGAACGCCGCGCGTTGGAGTTGTTCCGCGCCGGTCAACGTCGCCAGGCTCTGCACACCTGGGCGGCGGGTGGCCGCGTCCGCGCGGAGGCCGGCGCTGACGACACGATGGCGCGTCTGATCGCCGACTGGGCGACCGCCCGGCAACCGTACCGGAGCTCCGAAGGCCTCCGGACGCATGACGAGTTGGCCGACCTGCTGGTGCTGGCGGGAACCAACGAGGCCACCCACCGGCTCAACCTGGCCGCCCGGGCGATCCGCCGCGAGCTGGGCGAGCTGTCCGGTCCCGACCGCGTCTACCACCTGGCTGGCGGCGCCACCATCGCCCTGGCCGTCGGGGATCACGTACGGGTACGCAAGAACGACTACCGGGCCCGCCGCGGCGAAGGCCCGGTGGACGTGCTCAACGGCTACCGCGGCCACATCACCGCCTTCGACCCCCGGCGCGGCGTTCAGGTCGCATGGCGCCGGACCGGGCCGGACGGGTCCGCCCTGGCACGCGAATGGGTCAGCCCCGCCTACATCGCCGCCGGCGGCCTGTCGTACGGCACCGCGATGACCGTGGCCTCCGCCCAGGGCATGACCAGCCAGTACAGCCTCATCTACGGCCTGGGCCTGGACCCGCACACGCTGTACACGGCCATGAGCCGCGACCGGCACAGCGCCCGCCTGTACCTACCGCGCGAGCTCCTGGAGAGCGACGCCGACCGGCTCCGGCACGGTCCCGTCCACGGCCCGGCCGACGAACTGCAGCGTGCCCTGGCCGCCTACGCCGCGACCCTGCACGGCGACCGCGCCGACCAGCTCCTGACCCCGGAACCCGCACCCATCGCCCACCAGCCGAAACCCACCCCACGCGCCGGCGAGACTCCTGAAGGCGAGCTTGAGCGGGCACAGGCCGAGCTGCAGGCCGCCGACGGCGAAGCTCACCAGGCGGTGCCACGCCCGCGCCCCCTGCGGTCCCTCACCGACACTCCGTACGGTGTCGGGCTGATCAGCGACGCCGAACTGCATCAGCGCATGGTCCAGCTCGCCAACCGGCTGTCCGCGACGGCCGCCCACATCGAGGCCGCCGACCAGAGCACGCGACGTCTCACCGTCGAGGGCGGCGGTCGCCACGAACGCCGCCTGCTGACCGAGCGCGCCGACCTTGAGGAACAGAACCACCGGATCGAGACGGCCGAGACCGCCGCCCACCGGCTCCGGCAGGCTCGCCAGATCCTCGCGGAGGGCCGCCAGCGTCTGGCCCGGCTGCGAGGGCGAGAACGCGCCATCGAGAGGGAGCTGGCCGATCTGCGCCCCTGGCACCGTGCCCGCCGACGCACCCTGACAACCGCCCTGACCGATCTCCACGAGCAGCAGGACCGCCTCACCCAGCAACTGGGGCCAATCCTCGCGCAGGCTGCGGAGCTGGAGGAGTACGCCCGCCAGACCGCCACACAGGCTCCGCCCCGAGGTGCTTGGCCACAGGTACGGAGCCGCCACTCCGAACTGACGCGCACCTTCGACACCGCCCTGCGCACGGCACGAGAACGCGATGTCGCGGTTACGCGGATGCTCGCCGCTGAGCACCGCCGCAAGCTTGCCGCCGCCCAGCGCGAACTCACTGCCTGCCAAGGCGAGGCCGTGCTCCGCATGGACCTGATCCCGGACCAGCGCAACCTCGAACAACTCCTCCGAGCCGGATACGCGGCCCGGCGCACGGACGCGCGGCAGAAGCCAGGCCAGCGCATGCGTGATGGTGTCGAGCAGCGCGGCCAGTCGCAGGGGTACCAGCCACCCGGCCACCGCTCCGACAGCGAATCCCATCATGGGCAAGGGCTCAGCCGATAGGCAGGGATCGGGCAGCCCCGGGCTGGCGAAGGCGTCGGTCCCGTTGGTGAGTCAAGAGCCGGGTCGAGGCCGGCTTCGCACGTCATTTCCGTGAGCGGGCGGGATACGGGAAGAGGATCGAGGGCACCCGTCCTTCCTCGCAGGCCTGATTATGGCCGTCGCTCGCCGCGCTTCCAGGTAGTCGGCCCTCGCTGCGCTCGGTCCGCTCCACCTGGACCCGCGCCTTCTCGACGGCGGATCGGCAACTGGCGAGGAAGGATCACAGGAAAGAAGGCCTGTGCGGCGTCGGGAGCGTGAAGGTGATCAACGGTCTTCGAGTTCCTTCACACGGACCTCCAAGCTCACAAGACGCTCGGTCAGCCGCCGTACCTCGTCCATGACCTGTTGCAGCTCGGCAGGCGGCTCAAGTTGATCAGGAGTCTTGACCACATAGGTACCACGCGTTGACTGCGTACTGATCAAGCCGTCACGCGTGAGTTCGTCCAAGGCGCGACGGATCGTCTCGACAGCCACGCTGTAGCGCTGGGCCAACTGCCGTCGAGCCGGCAGTCGCTCACCCACCTTGAGCTGCCCTTCCGTGACCTCACGACGCAGGTCGTCGGCGATCTGAAGGTACGCAGGCTGGGGATCGCTGAAATCAGGCACTGACACGACACCAAGGCTAAGCCCTCTAGCTGAACCAGGAAAGCAACATTGAACTAGACTTATCTTGTACTAGTACAATAGTCTTCAACCAGTCTCGTTGGCCTGGGAGAGATGCAGGCGCTGTGTGTTGAGGTGAGATCCGCCCTTGCGGGTCGACGGCGCCAGCCCGGACGTCAAGCCGCAGGTTGGGCAAGAATTTCTGACAGTTCATTCAACTCCAAGTAATGGCCACTGTGTAATCATGGGGTTGATGCATCCTCAATCGACCCGAAACGTGAGGGGTGAGACATCGGGACAAACGCCGCTGGCTGTGGCGCGGAGAGATGGCAACGCCGCCGATGAACAGCCTTTGGCCGAACCCCAATAAGGGGATCCTCTGCAACCTCATCACCAGGGAGGACCCGGCGCCACGTTGCTTGGCGGCTCGGGCGCCGGGCCTCCTCGTCAGACCTACTCGAAAGGAGTTGGTCATGTTCAGCATGCCATCTCTTCTCACGGGCTGTCTTCTCCACTCTGACTTCCGAAGGGGCCACTTGACAAGATCTTGGTCACCCCAGTCAGGGTCGGTTGCCGAGATAGCGCAGTCCTCGTCGGCCCGCCCTAGTGCTCACGGCAACCCCTCCGAGGCCCGCACCTCCTCCTTTGCGGCGCGAATGTTGGCGGCCCAACAACTGGGCTCTGCTCATGGTGGCACCGTCGGTCGACTTGACACGGCCTTGTCAGAACTGGCTGCACCTCGTAAGACAGTTCGTATCTGCTCGGCCCGCATGGATTGCCTTCGCAACGCCGCCGTCAGCATGCACATGACTGGTCGAAATCAAGCTTTCACCGGCGCTGTTGGGGACCGGAACGGCTCGGCCACCCAGTTCACCGTAGGAGAGCGGGGATGAGTCTCGAAGCGCTGAATTGGGCACTCAACCTTGCCCCTGTCCCGATGGACTCCAACGGCAAGCCCAGTCCTTCGTGCGCGTCGGTGCTGGTCGGACTGGCCAACCATGCTGCTCCGGACGGTACAGGAGCCTTCCCAAGCACCAGGCGGCTCGTGCGCTACACCCGCCTGAGCGAGCGCACCGTCCGCACAGCCCTGGACCGTCTCGAAGCCGATCACATCATCAGCCCCTGTAATCCGGACATCGTGGCCGCGTACATCAGTCGCTCGGACCGGCGTCCGCAGGGTTGGGATCTGGCGATGGAGCGTGTACGTACTGATCTGGATGCCGTTGACCTCAAAGCGCTGGAGGTCCAGTTTCCCGGCATCTCTGCTCGTGTGGCCGCAGCGAAGGCTGCGGAAAGAGAGGTCTCTGTGTACTTCTCTCAGCATGCCGGGGATGACCATGAAGACGAGGTGCAGCCGTTGCACCCCGGGGCAACGGGGTGCAACCAGCATTCGAACGGGGTGCAACCAGCACGGTCACGGGGTGCAGAGGCTGCACCCGAACCGTCCAAAGAACCAGACAACGAACCACCACCTCCCGCGAAGGCTCGGGCCCGCCCCAGCGTGTCCGGCAACAATCTAGGGCCTGGCGGCGGGTCTCCCAACAGTCGGCAAGAGCCACGCCACGTCACCTTGATCAAGCAGTTCTTCGCTGATCTTGGTTCGGGCTGGCCGCTGTCGGATAGGCAGGCGCGTCGTCTAACCCCCGCCATCTCGGATGCGCTTGCCAACGGGTGGGATGCCACCGTTCTCGCCGAGCACGTGGGAGGCAACAGCAGAGGAGTTCGTAACCCTTACGCCGTCCTATCGGCACGCCTCGCCGATCTTCCTGCTCCACCGCGCAAACCGCCGGGAAGTCCACATGGTCGAACCGTGGCAGAGGCAACCACTCCTGTCTGCGCACACGGCGACCCTCGCCCAGGAGAGTGTGCCCTGTGCCGCCGTGGGATCGCTCCTGAGGATGTCCCATGAAAATCCGCCCGAGGCGTGCACCGTCGCCATTCGTGTGCAAAAGCGCCAGCTATGTCCTGGGCCTCTTCGCCGAGGTACGGCTTACAAACGGCCCCGACGCCCATACCGCCAAGCATGTCGCCGGGGCCGCACTCCTACCGCCCAGCAACGAACGCATAGGAGCGCCTCCCATCATGACCGCATCCAGCACCCGTAACCAATCGACTCCGCGCGTTGTCGTTCCCAGCGGACCGCCGCGCCTGACGCCCGGCGCAGCCGCCGAACTGCTCGCCCTGCTGTTAGAGGCTCACCGAGACAAGCCGGCCAGCCGTCCGAATGCCGCGTAAGGAAACCATGGACCCCATCCCCTTCGCCTTCTACGGCCGGGTCTCCACTGAGGACAACCAAGACCCCCAGTCCTCGCGGGCCTGGCAGATCACCCGCTCCCGCGCGCTCATCGAGGCGCGCGGGGGCGTGATCGTCGCCGAGTTCTTCGACATCGACAAGTCCCGTTCGATCCCCTGGCAGCGCCGCCCGCACGCGGCGGCGCTGCTCACCGCACTGCGCAACCCTGATCGCGGCTTCGACGCAGTGGTGATCGGTGAACCACACCGGGCCTTCTATGGCAACCAGTACGGCCTGACCTTCCCCGTCTTCGAGCACTTCGGGGTCCCGCTCTGGGTGCCGGAGGTGGGCGGCCCGATCGATCCGACCAACGAGGCTCATGACCTGGTCATGAGCGTGTTCGGCGGAATGAGCAAAGGCGAGCGCAACCGCATCAAGGTCCGTGTGCGCACCGCCATGTCCGCCCAGGCCCAGATGGAGGGCCGCTTCCTGGGAGGTCGGCCACCTTACGGCTACCGGCTGGCCGACGCGGGTCCACACCCCAACCCGGCCAAGGCCGCCGACGGCAAGCGTGCCCACCGGCTGGAACTCGATCCCGCCGCCGCGCCCGTGGTGGAAGAGATCTTCGCAGCCTTCCTCGACGGCTACGGCCTGTTCGCCATCGCCGAAAGATTGACCCACAGCGGGATTCCATGCCCGTCAGCTCACGACCCTGGCCGGAACCGCCACCGCTCCGGCATCGCCTGGTCCAAGAGCGCGATACGGGCCATCTTGACCAACCCCCGCTACACCGGCCATCAAGTGTGGAACCGCCAGCGCAAGGACGAGGTCCTCATCGACGTCGACGATGTCGGCCTCGGCCACACCACGAAACTCCGGTGGAACTCCAAGCATGAGTGGGTGTGGTCGGAGACAGTCGTCCACCCGCCGATCGTGTCCAAGGGCGACTTCGACGCCGTGCAGGCGACGCTGACGGGGCGCGGCGACCGGCACACCGACAAGACCCGCAAACGCACCCCGAAGCCGTACCAGCTCCGGGGACTGTTGTACTGCGGGGTCTGCGACCGCAGGATGCAGGGCCAGTGGGTCAACGACGCGCCCTACTACCGCTGCCGCTTCCCCGAGGAGTACGCGCTGGCCAATCGCGTCATGCATCCCCGCAACGTCTATCTGCGAGAGGACCGGGTCGTCCCGCGGCTGGACCGCTGGCTCGGCCGGCTGTTCGCGCCACACAATCTCGACCGGACCCTCGACGCTCTGACGGCCGCGCAGGATCTGGTCCCGCCGGAGGCTCATGCATTCGCTGGGGCACGCCGGCAGATCGCCGAATGCGATCGGAAGCTCGCCCAGCATCGGGCGGCCCTTGAGGCGGGCGCCGATCCGGCGCTCGTCGCGGGATGGATGCAGGAAGAACTCGATCGCAAGGCAGCGGCTGAGCAACGTCTCCAGCGCGCGCACGTCCCGCCGCAGCAGAAGCGGCTGGGCCGTGACGAGATCGCGGAGATCACGCATAGGCTTGGAGACATGGTGCGAGTCCTGTCGAACGCCGACCCGCTCCGGAAAGCCAAGATCTATGCGGGCATCGGGATGCGGTTGACCTTTCATCCCGTGAAACAGAAAGTCCTGGTCACGAGTGCTCATGACCAGGACCCCATAGGCGACCGGTTTGTGTCCGAGGGGGGACTTGAACCCCCATGCCCCGCAAAGGGCACTAGCACCTCAAGCTAGCGCGTCTGCCTATTCCGCCACCCGGACGTGGTGCCTGCACGCGAGACCGTCATCCCGCGTCGGCTCCGTAAGGTTAGCAAACCTTTCGGGGTGCGTCATACCAGCTATGGGGAGAGACGCCATGCGTGACGCACAGGTCGCCGGGAGCAGGCCGTGTCATGGGGGGCGAGGGTGGTTCGAGAGGGTTTGGGCGGGCGAGCTTGACCAGTTGCTGGATCTCCGGTGAAAAGCGCTTGCGACAACCTTGAGTACTGCTACGGTTACGGACCGTTGAGGGGTTGTCATGCGACCGGCCCTTGCGCCGGTCGTCCTTTCGGGAGGTCACGTGGCACGCATGACCGCACAGCGGCAGAGGGAGCGGTCCCTCGCTGTGCGGAGCGTGCCCACCGGCGCCCGCCGGGTTGACCGGATGGCGCGGTTCGCGGCCGTCGCTCGTCGGGTCCTGGTGCGTGCGGTTGCAGTCGGCGGTCTTGTGGCCGCCGGCTGGCTGCTCGCCGTGATCTTCCAGATGCTCACCGCCGCTCCCGCGGCCGCGGATTCCATCGCGGCGACAGGGACGGCGATAGGAGCGGCGTCAGGAAACGGCTCATCCCTCGCGGTCGTGGCGTCCGACGACGCCGAGGCCATGGCGGGGCTGACGGTCGACGGGCTCACCAGCCAGTCGGACCACGGTCTGCCGTCGCCCGGCCCCACCGGCCAGATTCTCGACACCGACGGTCTGGTGCCCACCGGCGGTGGCAACGGCCCGTTCGGGCCGAGCATGGGGGATGTCACACGGTACGGGTTCGACCCGCGGCTCGATGTGAGGCGCGTCGTTCCCGCTTACGTGCGACCCCCTGTCGTCCGCGCAGCGGCGGACGACCCTTCTTTCTCACCTGACTAATCCCCGCCACAAGGTTCCGGCCCTTTTCCGGCCGGCGGCGGAGCGTGGCCGAGTTCCCCTCCGTCAGCGGGTGACATGTCGATCACTTCAGCAGGTTCGCGCTCCCCGGGGTTTCCGCTGTGCTCTCGCATGGCTCCGGGCCGGCCGCGGGCTGTCAGGTAATTCCCCCCAAACATCAGTAGGAGCATTCTCATGCGTACATGGGCGAAGGCTTCCACCCCCGCGGCTCTGCTCGCCGTGGCGGTCCTGTCGTTCGGCGGCGGCACGGCTTCGGCCGACACCGACGGCGACCACTCCATCGGCGGCGGCAACCAGGTCAACCTGCCGGTCTCGCTGCCGATCGACATCAGCGGCAACGCCGTCGGCGTGGCCGGCGACTCCACCGCCACCTCGGCGGGCGGCGCGTCCGTCGTCGACCAGGGCAGGGGCGGCATCTCCGACCGGACCTCCGGCGAGTCGAGCGTGCTCGGCGGCAACCAGATCAACGCGCCGATCAGCGCGCCGGTCAACGCCTGCGGCAACGCGGTCTCGCTGTTCGGCAACTCCGACGCCGGGTGCAAGGGCGGCGCGACCGTGCGCAAGTCCGGCAAGGGCGGCGCGGGCGGCAACCGCACCTCCGGTGACCGCAGCATCATCGGCGGCAACCAGATCAACGCGCCGATCTCGGCCCCGATCAACGCCTGCGGCAACGCCGTGGCGATCTTCGGGGACGCGGCCGCGGGCTGCCAGGGCGGGGCCTCGGTGCGCAACACCGGTACGGGAGCGGGCGGCAACACCACGTCGGGCCGCGGCTCGGTGCTCGGCGGCAACCAGGTGATCGCGCCGATCAGCGCGCCGGTCAACATCTGCGGCAACTCGGTGGCCGCGTTCGGCGACGCGTTCGCCGGGTGCCGGGGCGGCGCGTCCGTCACCAACGACGGCGGCCGCCGCCACCAGAGCCACGGCTATCAGCGCGGCTCCACCGGCAACGACACCGACGGCCGGTTCGGCGCGGGCAGCGGCAACCAGGTCGTGGCCCCGATCAACCTGCCGATCACCGCCTGCGGCACCTCGGTCGGCAACGCGACCTCCGGGTGCAAGGGCGGGGCGAGCGTGCACAACAAGGGAGGCAGCTCCGGCGCCGGCGGCAACAGGACGTCCGGCCGGTCGGGCGTGCTCTCCGGCAACCAGATCGTGGCCCCGATCACCGCCCCGGTCAACGTGTGCGGCAACGCGGTCGCCGTGGCGGGTGACGCGTTCGCCGGGTGCGTCGGCGGCGTCTCGGTGAAGAACGGCGGCAAGGGCGCGGGCGGCAACAGGACGTCCGGCCGGTCGGGCGTGCTCTCCGGCAACCAGATCGTCGCCCCGATCACCGCCCCCATCAACGCCTGCGGCAACGCCGTGGCGGCGCTCGGCAAGTCCGAGGCTCACTGCAAGGGCGGGGCGAGCGTGCACAAGAGCGGCGGCTCCGGCGCGGGCGGCAACAGGACGTCCGGCCGCTCGGGCGTGCTCGCCGGCAACCAGCTGGTCGCGCCGATCACCGCTCCGGTCAACGTCTGCGGCAACGCCGTGGCCGTCCTGGGCGACGCCGCCGCCGGGTGCCTCGGCGGCGCCCACGTGGGCCGCCCCGGCCCCGGCAAGGGCTACCGCCACAACACCCCGCTGGCCGGCAAGGCGCGCCAGAGCGGCGGCGGCATGGTTCCCGCCCTGCCCGTGCTGCCCGCGCTGAGCGGCGCGCAGGGTCTCGGCAACGCCTCCCAGCAGATGAGCGGCGGCGGCCTGCCGGTCGTCGGCGACGTCGTCGGCCAGCTCGGCCTGCCGCAGGTGCCCGGCATGCCCGGCCTGCCGTCGACCCCGGCCACGCCCGCCAAGTCGGCCAAGCCTGCCAAGCCGTCCAAGAAGCACACCGCGGGCTCCGCGAACCCGGCCACCGAGCTGGTCGCCGCCACCCCGGTCGGCGGCACGGTCAAGTCGCTCACCCGCGGCCTGCCCGCCGGCGACCTGGGGCTGATGAGCGCCGCCCAGCCCGCGGGCGTCACCGGGATGTCCGCCGCCTCGCTGCTGGCCCTGGCGCTGGGCGGGCTGTTCGCGGTGACGGCGACCCTGTTCGCGGCCACCCGCCGGTTCCGTCCCACCAGCAAGTGACACCCGCTGAGCGACCCGCGCCTCGGATAGCTCATAGGTAGGTGTCCGCATACGGCCGCTGCCCCTGGAAGCCTTCCAGGGGCAGCGCGCGCTGAACGCTTTGCCCGTTCCGGGGGCGCGGCCCGGGACGGGCAAAGCCATGCCCGGGTGTTCAGCCTGGGCGTGCGAGGGTGCTGCGCACCCGTACGATCTTGCGTCGGAGGCGTACGTGCCTGCTGCCGTCCGCGTGCTTGCGCACTCGGGCGAGTTCCCACTTGCCGTACTCTGCGTGCTCGGTCAGCAGCTGACGTGCGGCTTCTCGGGAGAGGTCGCGCGGGATGAAGAGATCCATGTAGGAGTAGTCGAGCACAACGATTAGTCTCCAGGGTGAGTCAGGGCGCCATGCCGCTCGATGGGCCCTATTCTGCGTGCTCGTGGATGGACCCGGAAGCCAGTGGGTAGCCCGGGGGAAGGAAATTTCCGAGCGAGGGGTTACCTTTCAGATCTATGCCGGACGTCCGGCAGGGGGACTGCAAGCGAACAGCGAGGTAGGAAGCAGCGTGCCAGCCAACAACGGCAGTGCCGGCGGAAGACGTCTGGTGATCGTCGAGTCGCCCGCCAAGGCGAAGACCATCGGCGATTACCTCGGCGCCGGCTACATCGTCGAGTCGAGCATCGGCCACATCCGCGATCTGCCGGAGAAGGCCGACGACATCCCCGAGAAGTTCAAAGGGGAGTCGTGGGCACGCCTCGGCGTGAACGTCGAGCACGACTTCGAGCCGTTGTACGTGGTCAACCCCGACAAGAAGTCTCAGGTCAGCAAGCTGAAGCAGCTGCTGAAGGACGCCGACGAACTCTACCTGGCGACTGACGAGGACCGCGAGGGCGAGGCGATCGCCTGGCACCTGCGCGAGGTGCTCAAGCCGAAGGTGCCGGTGCACCGGATGGTGTTCCACGAGATCACCCCGCAGGCCATCCGCGACGCCGTCGCCAACCCCCGTTCGCTCAACCTGCGCCTGGTCGACGCCCAGGAGACCCGCCGCATCCTCGACCGCCTCTACGGCTACGAGGTCAGCCCGGTCCTGTGGAAGAAGGTCAAGCCGAGGCTGTCCGCCGGCCGCGTCCAGTCGGTGGCGACCCGGCTGGTGGTGGAGCGCGAGCGCGACCGCCTGGCCTTCACCGCCGCCCACTACTGGGACCTGCAGGCGCTGTTCGACAGCGGCAAGCCGGAGGAGCGGCCGCGCGACTTCAGCGCGACGCTGACCGGCGTCGACGGCAAGCGCGTGGCCCAGGGCCGCGACTTCGCCAGCACCGGGCAGTTGAAGAACGCCGACGTGCTCCACCTGTCGGAGCAGGCCGCCGGCGAGCTGGCCGCCAGGCTCGGCGACTCGTCGTTCGCCGTCAAGTCCGTCGAGCGCAAGCCGTACACCCGCAAGCCGTACGCGCCGTTCCGGACGACCACGCTGCAGCAGGAGGCCAGCCGCAAGCTGGGCTTCTCCGCCAAGTACACGATGCAGGTGGCGCAGCGCCTCTACGAAGAGGGCTACATCACCTATATGCGGACCGACAGCATCACGCTGTCGGAGACCGCCGTGCAGGCCGCGCGCTCGCAGGCGATCAAGCTGTACGGCGCCGCGTACGTCCCCGACAAGCCGCGCCTCTACAGCAGCAAGGTCAAGAGCGCGCAGGAGGCCCACGAGGCGATCAGGCCGTCCGGCGAGGAGTTCCGCACGCCGGGCGAGACCGGGCTGAGCGGCGACAGGTTCCGGCTCTACGAGCTGATCTGGCAGCGGACCGTGTCGTCCCAGATGAAGGACGCGGTCGGCGAGTCGATCCAGGTCAAGGTGGGCGGCCGGTCGTCGGCGGGCGAGGACGTCGAGTTCGCCGCCTCCGGCCGGACGATCACGTTCTACGGGTTCCTCAAGGCGTACGTGGAGGGTCACGACGACCCGGCGACCGACCGCGACGACTCGGAGAAGCGGCTGCCCAACCTGGCGGAGGGCGACGCGCTCACCGTCTCGCGGCTGGACGTCGCCGCCCACTCGACCAAGCCGCCGGCCCGCTACACCGAGGCGTCGCTGGTCAAGGAGCTGGAGGATCGGGAGATCGGCCGTCCGTCGACGTACGCGTCAATCATCGGCACGATCCTCGACCGGGGCTACGTGTTCAAGAAGGGCACGGCGCTGGTGCCGTCGTTCCTCGCCTTCGCCGTGGTCAACCTGCTGGAGCAGCATTTCGGCAACCTGGTCGACTACGACTTCACGGCCGACATGGAGAAGGTGCTCGACGACATCGCCAACGACCGGGCGGAGCGGGTGCCGGAGCTGCAGCGCTTCTACTACGGCGGCGACGGCGACGAGGGCCTCAAGGAGATGGTCACCGACCTGGGCGACATCGACGCCAAGGAGATCAGCTCCTTCCCGATCAGGGGCACCGACATCGTCATCCGGGTCGGCCGTTACGGCCCGTACCTCGACCGTGAGGGCACGCGCGTCAACGTCCCGGAGGACATGACCCCCGACGAGCTGACCGCGGAGAAGGCCGAGGAGCTGATCTCGCGCCCGACCGGCGACCGTGAGCTCGGGCCCGATCCGGTGACCGGTCACATGATCGTGGCCAAGGACGGGCGGTTCGGGCCGTACGTGACCGAGGTGCTGCCCGAGGAGGCGCCGCCCGCCGAGGGCGAGAAGAAGCGGCGCACGAAGAAGGCCGACGCGCCCAAGCCGCGCACGAGCTCCCTGTTCAAGACGATGTCGCTCGACACGATCACGCTGGAGGACGCGCTCAGGCTGCTGTCGATCCCGCGCGTGGTGGGCGAGCTCGACGGTGAGCAGGTGGTGGCGCACAACGGCAAGTTCGGGCCCTACCTGAAGAAGGGCTCCGACTCGCGGTCGCTCGGGTCCGAGGAGGACCTGCTCACGGTCACGATCGACCAGGCCAAGGAGCTGTTCGCGCAGCCGAAGCAGCGGGGCAGGGGGCGGGCCGCGGCCGCGCCGCCGCTGCGCGAGCTGGGCGATGACCCCCACTCCAAGAAGCCGGTGGTGGTCAAGGAGGGCCGGTTCGGTCCGTACGTCACCGACGGCGAGACCAACGCCTCGCTCCGCAAGGGCGACACGGTGGAGGAGATCACCATCGAGCGGGCGGCGGAGCTGCTGGCCGAGCGGCGCGACCGCGCGCCCGCTCCGAAGAAGACCTCCACCAGGAAGGCTCCGGCGAAGAAGCCGGCCGCGAAGAAGAAGCCCGCCACCAAGTCCTGAGAGGGTTCTCAGGGGGCGGACCGCGCCGGTTCGGGGCCGCTCATAGCATGACGGCGTGGCGTTCCTGTTCGTGGTCCTGGGCGTGTTAGCCGGGGTCCACTTCTACCTGTGGCATCGGCTGGTGCGGGCGACGACGCGGCCGGGGGCGGCGCGCGGGCGGCTGACCTTCGCGGTGGCCGGGCTGTTCGTGCTCGTGGTGGTCACGTTCGTGGCGCAGCGGGTGCCGTGGCTGTCGTGGCTGGCCTGGCCGGGCTTCATGTGGGTCGCGGTCATGTTCTACCTGTTCTGGATCCTGCTGGCGCTGGAGGTGCCGCGGGCGGTGCTGGCGGCGGTGCTGCGCGCGAGGGAGCCCGTGCCCGCGGGCGGAGCCGTCCTGGTCGCCGACGCGCCCGCCGACCCCGGCAGGCGGCTGTTCATCGGGCGGGCGACCGCGCTGGCCGCCGGGGTGGGCGCGCTGGGCACGGTCGGGTACGGGGTGACGCGGGCGCTCGGCGACCCCGTGATCGAACGCGCCTCGGTCACCCTGCCGGGGCTCGACTCCCGGCTGAGCGGCCTGCGGTTCGCCGTGGTGAGCGACATCCACCTGGGCCCGCTCACGGGAAAGGCGCACACCGAACGCATCGTCCGCATGATCAACGGGCTCGAGGCCGACGTGGTGGCGATCGTCGGCGACATGGTCGACGGCACGGTCGAGGCACTCGGGCCGCTGGCCAGGCCGCTGCGCGACCTGGAGTCCCGGTACGGGTCCTACTTCGTGACGGGCAACCACGAGTACTACACGGCCAACGGGCCGGGCGAGTGGGTCGAGGAGCTGAGCGACCTGGGGGTGCGCTCGCTGCGCAACGAGCGGGTGGAGATCCGCCACCAGGGCGCCGTGCTGGACCTGGCCGGGGTGAACGACGTCACCGGCACGGCCGGGGGCGACGGCCCCGACTACGCCGCGGCGCTCGGCGGCCGTGACGAGAGCCGCCCGGTCGTGCTGCTCGCGCACCAGCCCGTGCAGGTGGCCGAGGCCGCGCGTCACGGCGTCGACCTGCAGCTGTCCGGTCACACGCACGGCGGGCAGATGGTGCCGTTCAACCTGATCGTGCCGCTGCAGCAGCCCGTGGTGTCAGGGCTCGCCGCGGTGGACGGGGTCCAGGTGTACGTGACGCGCGGCGCCGGGTTCTGGGGCCCGCCGGTGCGGGTGGGGGCGCCGCCCGAGATCACGCTGCTGGAGATTCGCTAACCGGCTGCGTTCGGTCGGCTACATGCTGTAGTATCCCGGCGGATACTTCGGAGGTGGTCACTCATGTCTTCCCCCGGTGGAGGGCTGCCCGACGTCACTTTCTGGGCCGCTCGCGGCGCCCTGCTGCTGAAGCAGGCACGTCACGAGGCCAGCATGCGCCAGCAGCAGCTGGCGGGGGTGTGCGGCACGTCACGCACCACGCTGTCGGCCTACGAGCACGCCCGCAAGTCGCCCACGCTGGAGACCGCGGGCCGAATCCTCGACGCGGCGGGGTTCCGGCTGGCGCTGGAGCCGAAGGTGGAGTTCACCGGCGGCGTCCCCAACAGGCTGCCGCGGTTGCCGGTCGGCCAGGCGCTCGGCCGGGTGCGGGTGCGCGAGCGGGCCTACGACCTGTCCGTGCGCGAGCAGCGCCGCCAGGCATACTCGGCGCTGCTGCGCGACGGCGACTCCGAGCAGCTGCTCACGTACGTCGACGAGCTGCTGCTGGTCGACCTGTGGGACGAGCTCGACCTGCCGGCGGGCGTGCGGTCGCGCTGGGCGCCGGTCATCGAGCGGGCCAGGGCGCGGATGTGAAACGGCGGCGTGCCCCCGGCGATGTTGTTGGTGGGGCCCATTCGCCCGGTGTGCCATGCGCACCAGGCCATGGACGTACTACCCTCAGCGACGACCAGTCCGTTATTTCCGGACTCGTCGCTGTCATCCCACTCCCAGAACACCTGGATACGCTGACATCATGACCGCCATCGGCCGAAGCCGTCAGGCTCACGTGCTGGCCAACGCCCCCTTCCGCAGGTTGTGGGCGGCCATGTCGGTGTGCAGCCTGGGCGACTGGCTCAACCTCCTCGCGCTCACCGCGCTGGCGGGAAACCTCACCCAGGGCGACTTCCGCACGCAATCGCTCGCCATCGGCGGCGTGTTCGTCGCCAAGATGCTGCCCGCCGTGCTGCTCGGGCCGCTGGCGGGGGCCTTCGCCGACCGGTTCGACCGGCGGCTGACCATGGTGTTCTCCGACGTGGCCCGGTTTGCCGTGGTGCTGTCGATCCCGGTGGTCAACAGCTACCAGTGGGTGATCATCGCCACCGTCCTGGTGGAGTGCGTCAACCTCTTCTGGGTGCCGGCCAAGGACGCCACCGTTCCCAACCTGGTGCCCAAGCAGCAGCTCGAGTCGGCCAACCAGCTCAACCTGCTGGTCACGTACGGGAGCGCGCCGGTCGCGGCGGCCGTGTTCGCGATGCTGTCGGTGGTGGCCGACGTCGGCCGCAGCGTGGTGCCGCTCCTGGCCGGGCTCGACCCCACCGCCCTGCCGCTGATCGTGAACGCGGGCGCCTACCTCGTGTCGGCCGCCCTGATCTTCACGCTGCGCGACATCCCCAAGCGCGACGGGGCGATCTCCACGCCGTCGGTGCTCAGGCAGATCGTCGACGGGTGGCGGTTCGTCGGCGGCAACCGCCTGGTCCGCGGGCTGATCATCGGCATGCTCGGCGCGTTCGCGGCGGGCGGCGCGGTCATCGGCGTCGCCAAGCTCTACGTCGAGGACCTCGGCGGCGGCGACGCGGCCTACGGCGTGGTGTTCGGCGCGGTCTTCGTCGGCATGGCGCTGGGCATGTTCTTCGGGCTGCGGCTGCTCAGCGGCCTGTCGCGGCGGCGGCTGTTCGGGCTGTCGCTGGTCGTGGCCGGGTTCGTGCTGGCCGCCATCGCGCTGGTCCACAACCTGGTGATCGTGGTCATCCTGACCGTGATGCTCGGGGCGTGCGCCGGCATCGCCTGGATCATCGGCTACACGCTCATCGGCCTGGAGGTCGAAGACGGCCTGCGCGGGCGCACGTTCTCGTTCCTGCAGTCCACGGCACGGGTGACGCTGCTGCTGGTGGTCTCCGTGGCCGGTCCGCTCGCGGCGCTGTTCGGCCGGCGCGGCGTGGACGTGGGCGCGCTGAGCTACGAGTTCAACGGCACCAACCTGGTGCTCCTGCTCGGCGGCGTGCTGGCGGTGGTCGTCGGCGTGCTCAGCCTGCGCCACATGGACGACAGGAAGGGCGTGCCGATCCTGACCGATCTGATCACGGCCGTGCGGGGGAAGAGCTTCCGCGGCGAGCCGGCCGAGCGGATGCCGGGGCTGTTCGTGGCCTTCGAGGGCGGCGAGGGGTCGGGCAAGACCACCCAGGCCAGGATGATCGCCATCTGGCTGCGCGACCAGGGCTACGACGTGGTGCAGACCCGCGAGCCCGGCGCCACCAAGGTCGGCATGCGGCTGCGCGCCATCCTGCTCGACGCCGCCGAGCGCGGGCTGTCGGGGCGGGCCGAGGCGCTGCTCTACGCGGCCGACCGGGCCGAGCACGTCGAGAAGGTCATCCGGCCGGCGCTCTACCGGGGCGCGATCGTGGTGTGCGACCGCTACGTCGACTCCTCGCTCGCCTACCAGGGCGCGGGCCGCTCCCTCGACCCCGACGACGTCTCCAAGGTCAACGCCTGGGCGACCGGCGGGCTCGTCCCGCACCTGACCGTGCTCATCGACACCCCGCCACAGGTCGGGCTGACCAGGCTCGGCGGGGCGGCCGACCGGATCGAGTCGGAGCCGCTGGAGTTCCACGAGCGGGTGCGCAAGGAGTTCCGCGCGCTGGCCGCCGCCGCCCCCGACCGTTACCTGGTCGTCGACGGCACGCTGCCGCCGGAGCAGATCACCGCGGTCGTCCAGGACCGGGTACGCGAGATCCTGCCCGACCCGGTGCCGCGCGAGGCCGAAGACGTCACGGGCACGATGCCCGCCATCCGCGACTAGCCTTGTCGCGTGGGCGTCTTCGATGACCTGGTGGGGCAGGACCGGTCCGTCTCCGTGCTGTCGCGTGCCGCCGCGGCGGCGGCCGAGGTCGTGGCGGGCGGGCGCGGCGCGGGCATGACCCACGCCTGGCTGTTCACCGGCCCGCCGGGCTCGGGCCGCGAGGACGCGGCGCGGGCGTTCGCGGCGGCGCTGCTCTGCCCCGACGGCGGCTGCGGCCACTGCGACCAGTGCCACCAGGTGCTGATCGGCTCCCATCCCGACCTGGAGCAGGTCCGTCCCGCCGGGCTCTCCTACGGCGTCAAGCAGACCCGCGAGCTGATCCTGCGGGCGGCGGGCGCGCCGACGCAGGGCCGCTGGCGGGTGATCCTGTTCGAGGGCGCCGACCGGGCCACGGAGTCGGCGGCCAACGCCCTGCTCAAGGCCATCGAGGAGCCACCGCCGCGCACGGTGTGGCTGCTCTGCTCCCCGGCCCCCGACGACCTGATGATCACCATCCGGTCCCGCTGCCGGCTCGTCACCCTGACCACGCCGACCACCGAGGCGGTGGCGCACGTCCTGGCCACCCGCGACTCCGTGCCCCCCGACATCGCCCGCTTCGCCGCCCGCGCCGCCCAGGGGCACCTCCCGCGCGCCCGCGCGCTGGCGCTGGACGAGGGAGCCAGGGCCAGGCGCGAGGCCGTCCTGGCCATCCCGCGGTCGCTGACCGGCGTCGGCGAGTGCGTGACGGCCGCCGAACGCCTGGTCAAGACCGCCGAGGAGGAGGCCGCCGCGGCCACCGCCACGCTCAACGAGTCCGAGACGAGCGAGCTGCGCAAGGTCTACGGCGAGGGCTCCACGGGCAAGGGCCTCAACCGCGGCCTCGTACGCGGGGGAGCGGGCGCCCTGAAGGAGCTGGAGGACCGGCAGAAGTCCCGCGCCACCCGCATCAAGCGCGACTCGCTCGACGCGGCGCTGCTGGAGCTGGTGTGGTTCTACCGCGACGTGCTGGCCATGCAGCTCGGCGCCACGGTCGAGCTGGCCAACGACGACCTCCGCTTCGACCTCGACCAGCTCGCCCGTACGACCACGCCGGAGGAGACGCTGCGCCGCGTCGACGCGGTCATGCGCTGCCGCGAGCGCCTCGACCTCAACGTCAACCCGCAGATCGCCGTCGAGTCGATGATGCTGGCACTTCGCGTGTGAAGGCGTGTCGATTCCCCGTTCTCTCGTTCGACGCGTCGGTGAGTCGAATGAGAGGACGAGATCATGCGAAAGATCATCGAGCAGGGTGTCGTGACGCTGGACGGGGTCATCAGCACCCCGCAGGAGTGGGTCGTGCCCAACTGGTCCGGCGAATACGAGGCCATCTCACGGGACCTGCTGTTCTCCGTGGACGCCCTGCTGTACGGGCGCGTCTCGTACGAGGCGCACGCGCAGGTGTGGCCGGGCATGGAGGAGGGGTACGGCGAGTACGCCGTCAGGATGAACAGCCTGCCCAAGCACGTCGCCTCGCGGACGCTCCGCGAGACCACCTGGAACGCCACGCTGATCGACGGTGACGTGGCCGAGGGGGTCGCCAAGCTCAAGGAGCAGCCCGGCGGGACCATACTCAAGGTCGGCACGGGCGGCGAGCTGAGCCGCACCCTGCTCGAGCACCGGCTGGTCGACGAGTACCTGTTCTGGCTGTTCCCGACGATCGCCGGCGGCGGCGAGCGGCTCTACGACGGCATCCCCGCGACCCACCTGAAGCTGGTGGACGTCAAGCGGATCGACTCCGGCATCCTGGGGCTCACGTACGTCCCCAAGTGAGGCAGCAGATGCGGGGGTGAAGCGTCTCTGTGATGTGGAAGTCGAACTCGTCACCCAAGGAGAGGCGCTGACGCGCGAGCGGGTCGATGTGGCGGCGATCTTCGCCGAGCACCAGGTCGGCCTCGTCCGCCTCGCCTTGATCATGGTGGGGGATCAGGCGACGGCGGAGGACGTCGTCCAGGATGCCTTCGCCCGCACCCACGCCGGCCGCGCCCGGCTGCGCGATCCCGGCAGGGCGCTGGGCTACGTGCGCTCGGCCGTGCTCAACGGCTGCCGGTCGGTGCTGCGCCGCCGGGCGACCGTGTTCAGGCGGGCGGTCCCGTACGAACCGCCCGTCTGGTCGGCGGAGAGCGCCGTCATGCTCTCGGAAGATCGGCGTGCGGTGCTGGCGGCCCTGCAGGGGCTGCCGCGAAGGCAGCGGGAGGCGCTCACCCTGCGCTACTACCTGGATCTCACCGACCAGGAGATCGCCGAATCCATGCGGATCGGCGCGAGCACCGCCAGGTCGACGATCGCGCGAGGGCTGGCCGCCCTCGGCCGGGCTCTTGGGGAGGACTCATGAACAGCTCTGTGGAAGACCGTCTGCGCGGCGCGCTCGCGGAGGCCGGGGAGACGGTCCAGGTCGAGACGATCGCGCCGTTGCGCGGTGGCCGCCGGAGCCGGGTGCGCCCGCGCTGGATCGCCACGGGGATCGCGGTGACGGTCGGGGTGATGCTCGCCGTGATCATGGCCCCGCTTCTGCCAGGCGGCGACGGGCCCTCGGTGGCGGTGGCACCGCCCCGGGACCAGGCCGACCTGGCCGTCTACCTGTGCAGGATCGCGGCGGACCCTCAGTGTGATGCCGATGAACGGGTTGTCGAGAACGCGCTGCGCGGCATCCCGGGAGTGGACGAGGTCCACTTCGAGGACCGGCGCAGCGCCTACGAGGCTATGCGCGCCTTCTACTCGGACGACCCTTCCCTGGTCGAGGGCATCACCCCGGACGACCTTCCCCAGGCGTTCCGGCTGGTGACGCGGCCCGGAGCCGACATCGAGAGCATCTCCCGCCAGGTTGGGCAGGTGCCGGGTGTCGCCGAGGTGGTGGCCCTGGGCGAGCTCAAGGCGGCTCTGTCCGATGCCGACATGGAGCTGTCGGTCTTCCTGTGCACGTCCGAGAGGGAGCGTTGCGGCGGGAAGACCGCGAGCGGCGCGCAGAAGGCCGCGGTGTCGCGGGCGCTCGCGGCCCTGCCGGAAGTCCAGTCGGTCACCTTCGAGGACCAGGAGGCCGCGTTCGAGAACTTCCGTGAGTCGTTCGCGCACAACGAAGCGCTGGTTTCGGCGACTCGGATGAGCGACATGCCTGAGAGCTACCGGGCCGTCCTCCGGCCCGGCACGGAGTTCCGTACCAGGAGGAAACTCGCCGCCGAGCTTGGGCGCATGCCGGGTGTCTCGCAGGTCATCGACCAGAAGTGTCTCCTCGCCGAGCATGCCCTGCACGCCCGCTTCGGCATCCGCGCCGACGCGATCGAAGCCTGCGAATAGCGCCCTGCGCCCCTCACGCTCACGCGATCGCACACGTAATGTGTCAACGAAGGCCGTAAGAACCCCCGAGGCCGTCAGGAGGCGAGCACGAGCCCATGGGAATGATCATGGCCGTGAGCTTCACCCGCTACGGACGGCTCTACTACCTGGATCCCGGCGGGCACAGCCCGAAAGTGGGCGACAAGGTCCTGGTCCCGACCGACGCCGGGCCCGAGGTGGCGGAGTGCGTGTGGGCGCCGCAGTACACGAGCGAGGAGATCACCGGGCTGCCGGTGTGTGAGGGCATAGCGGGCGAGGAACACCTGACCCGCGACGAGACGAACAAGCGCCGCCGGGCCGAGGCCCGCAGCGTCTCCAAACGACTGATCAAACGCCACAGCCTGCCGATGAAGGTGGTGGGCGTCGACTTCCTGGACAAGGAGAACGTCTACACGGTCTATTTCTCCGCCCCGCACCGGGTCGACTTCCGCGCTCTCGTACGGGATCTGGCCCGCAACCTGCGGGCCAGGGTGGAGCTCCGCCAGATCGGCCCCCGCGACGAGGCCCGGCTCCAGGGCGGGATCGGGCCGTGCGGGCGGGACCTGTGCTGTGCGACCTTCTTGAAGGACTTCGAGCCGGTGTCGGTTCGCATGGCCAAGGACCAGGATCTTCCGGTCAATCCGCTGCGGATCGCCGGGGCCTGCGGGCGGCTGATGTGCTGCCTGAAGTACGAGCATCCGCTGTACGTCGAGACCCGGTACAGGATGCCTCGCTCCGGCAGCCGCGTGACCACGCCGCAGGGCGACGGAACCGTGATCGGGCACAACGTTCCGGCCGACACGGTCACGGTCCGTCTGGACGACGGGGGGCGGCGCTGCGCGTGCCCGTCGGCGTCCGTCTGCTCGCCGCGGCGGCAGCACGACAAGATGTACGGCGCAGGGGAGGATCTTACGGAGTAAGCGGCGTCACCGTTCGGTTACTGATTGTCACCCTCGGGTAGGCATGGCCTGTCGGGGGGTGAACGGTGAATTTCACGATGAGCGTGATCTTCCGCGCCATACCACTGGTCATGGGCGTCATCTGCGCCGCGTACGGCCTGTACATCTACGCGGGAGGCCCGGACTCCAACCATTTCGTGGCCGGTCACGTGGTCGTGGCCCTGGCCGCCATCTGCTACGCGCTCTTCACCACCGCGGCCACGATCATCCGCCAGCTGATCGACCGCTACAACAAGATCTGGCGCGTCGTCCTGCCCGTCAGCGGCTACGCGGTCGCCCTCTTCACGATCATCTACGGGATCGTCCTCATCACCCGAGGCGGGGAACCCCAGAACCTGGTGGCCGGCCACGTGGTCGCCGGCGTCGGCCTGATCAGCGTCTGCGTCAGCACCGTGGCCACCGCCTCGACCAGCTTCTCCCTCATCTCGGTCAACGACGCCCGGAAGCGGGAGGACGAGGCGCCCATGGAAGCCTATTCGGCGACCACGGGGAAGATCCTCATCGCGTTCCCTCTCGTCTGCGCCCTCATCGGGTTCATCTGGGCCTTCATCCTCATGGCCCAGCCCGACGCCGCCCACTACACGGCAGGCCACGTCGTCTTCGGCCTCGCCGCCATCTGCGCCAGCCTGATCGCCCTGGTCGCCAGCATCGTCCGCCAGGTGCGCAACGCCTTCGACGAGCCCGAACGCTTCCGCTGGAGCTGGCTGGTCATCGCCATGGGCACCATCAACATCCTCTTCGGCATCTACGTCCTCGCCGCCTCCGACGAGCCCTACCGCATCGCGCCCGGCTGCGTCCTCATCGGGCTGGGCCTGATCTGCTACAGCATCCTGTCCAAGGCCCTGCTCCTGGCCCTGGTCTGGCGCCGGTCCTTCCCGCTCGCCAACCGCATCCCCATGATCCCGGTGGCCACGGCACTGGCCTGCCTGTTCTTCGCGGCCTTCCTCTTCGAGGCGGAGGTCTCCGACGCTTCCTTCTTCGTGCCGGCCCGGGTGCTGGTGGGGCTGGGGGCCGTGTGCTTCACGCTCTTCTCCATCGTCTCGATCCTGGAGGCTGGTACGTCGGGGTAGGGGTGGATTGTCGGGAGCGAAGTACCCCGTGGCTCCTGTAGACTCTTGGCAGCCGTTCGCGGCATGCCGCCTTAGCTCAGTCGGCCAGAGCACTTCACTCGTAATGAAGGGGTCTCGGGTTCGAATCCCGAAGGCGGCTCCCAGGTGAAAGGCCCTCTCGGATGATCCGGGAGGGCCTTTTTCGATCTCGTACAGCAGCGCTGTACAGCAACCGTCTCTAGCGGTCTAGGCTCTCGTTGAGCTGGTCGAGCGCCTTGCGGGTCTCCGGGCTGGCGATCTGGGTGTAGACGTTCATGGTCACCGAGATCTGCGAGTGCCGCAGGATGCGCATAGCCACGCGCGGGTGTACGTCGAGGGCAGCCAGCATCGAGGCGCAGGTGTGCCGGGTGTCATGGACACGGATGCGCGGGACTCCGGCGGCCTTGCCGTGCAGTTCGAAGGATCGGTTGAAGTTCCGGGGTTCGACGGGTGTGCCGTACCGCGTGGTGAAGACGAGATCCGAGTCCTTCCACCTCTCGCCGGCCTCCTTGCGCGCGTCCTCCTGGACTCGGCGACGGTGCTTGAGCGCGGCGACGCAGAGGGCCGGGAGCGGGAGCGAGGCGTCCGAGTCGGTGGTCTTGGTGGTGTCGCGGTGGAGTAGCTTGCCGTGGACACGGTTGAGCTGGTGCGAGACCCACAGTTCCTGGCTGGTGAGATCGATGCTGCCCCAGGTGAGCCCGAGGACTTCACCACGGCGCAGGCCGAGGACGAGCATGAGCACGAAGGCCGCGTAGAGCGGTTCGTCGGTGGCCCGCAGGTGCTCCAGGTACTTCCGGGCGTCATCGACGTTCCACACGATGTGCTTGCGCTTCTTCGCGGCCATCTTGGGCAGCGTGGTCAGCGCCACGACGTTCTTGGAGATCAGTTCCTCGCGGATGGCGTGGGTGAGAGCCGAGCGGAAGACTCGGCGGATGCTCTCGATGGTGCCCCGTGATGGGTGGTCCTCGCAGCACTTACCGATGGAGCAGCACGGCTTTTTACGCTGCTTCTTCTGCGCACAGCAGGTGCATAGGGCCGGAAGGGTGTTGAGCCACGTCTGGACATCCCGGACGGTGAGCTTGTCGAGCCGCTTCTTGCCCAGGCCGGGGACGAGGTAGAGCCGAACGAGCGCCTCATAACCGGCGTAGGTCGTCGGCTCGCGGTTGGGCTGCACCACGTTGGCCAGCCAGCGGCTGAGGAAGGCGGCCACGGTTTCGTGCTTGGTGGCCACGGGTCCCTTGCGGGCCTGGTCGTGGAGCTTGAGCCACTTGTCGTGGGTTTCCTCGCGGGTCTTGCCGTAGGCCCATTTGCGGGTGCGCTTGCCCTCTGGGGTGGTGACCCATATGTAGCTTGCCCAACCGCCTTTGTACGGGAATATCGAACCTTCGCCGTTTGAGCGCTTGCCCATCAGGCGACCTCCTCGCACAGGCGGGTGACGTAGGCGTCCAGGGCGGACGACGGGATGCGGCGGCAACGGACGCCGACGACGATGGAGGGGAGTTCGCCGGAGCGGATGAGGTTGTAGAGGGTCCAGCGGCTGACCTTCAGCGCGGCCATGGCTTGGGGGACGGTGAGCAGTTCAGAGGTCATGTGGGCCTCCGAGCTGGTTTCCGGTCAGGGCGGCGGCGAGGAGTTGGTCTCCGAGGGAGTGGCCCTTGCCCGCGTACTCCCACTCACTGATCACGAGAACGGTGTCCTCCTCGAAGAGAGGAAGGCGTCCGTGGGTGACCTCTTCGGTGTGAACGAAGCGTTCTCTCGCTGCTCGGAGTTCGCCGAGGGTGGTGGAGTAGCGGCGGGAGCGGGTGGAGAAGTGGCCGCGGAAGCCGAGCATGTGCGCCCACTCGGCAAGCCGCAGTTCGGCCAGCTCCGGGAGGGCGCCGAGGTGCAGGCAGGTGGTGATGAGGCGGCGGGCGTGGTGGCGCAGGTTGAAGGCTTCCAGGGTGTCGGTTGAGTGGATGCGCCGGTCCAGGGTGCCGACGCATTCGGCGGCCTTGGTGGCGTACTTGGCGATGTAACCGGCGACGGCTTGTTCGGTGAGGTCGCCATCGAGGGTGATGGGGCGGATGTCGAGCTGATTGCCCCAGCGCAGGACGCGTTCGGGCTGGCCCTCGTGGGCGGGTGCGGTGGCCGAGACCGCACGGGCCGCGTGCTCGACGGCCAGGGCCAGGGCGTCGGCGGTGGCCCAGGCCGGTGGCGGCGCGGCGGGGCCGTTCGGGCCGTCGAGGCGGATGACGGCGTGGAAGTGGACGACGCCGCGCCGCTGGTATTCGGCGACCTTGGCGAAGGACAGCCTTAGGTGGTGGCGCAGGTCCTTGAGGACCAGGCCGCCGGCCTTCGCGAGGGCGCGGCGCAGGGAGTCGGCGAAGCGCTTCCACAGCAGCGGCGCGAGCGCGTTGAACAGGACGCTGCCGGTGTAGTCGTAGCAGTCCGGGCACAGCGGTTCGCCCAGACGCGGGTCATCCTTGCCGTGCCGTTCGGTGCAGGACATGACGCGACCGTGCGGGCAGGTCTCGGCGTTACGGCGGGCGTGGCAGGACTGCACCTTGCCGCCGTGCTCGCGGCGGGCGTGGACGGTGCCGAAGGACGGAGCCGTGAGCGTGACGAACAGCGTCGGATGCGCGGTGACGGTGTCCGGCACGCCCTTGCCGCCGATGAGACCCGCGCGGATGAGTTGGTAGGTGTCGGCGCGGTAGACCTCGGCGCAGGACGGGCACCGGGAGGCACGGCGGGTCTTGCACGGCACCCGCAGGACGCCGTCAGGCTCGCTGCGGGTGGTGTAGCGGTGGAGCAGGGCTCCGGTGGCGCGGTCGTAGTGTTCGACCTTGCCACGGAGGTGGATGGGCTGTCGGCAGCCGCCGGTGTGGCGGATCTGGGATGCCCAGCGGTCGTAGTCGTCTCGGTTGAGGCGCTTGATCATGCCGGGGATGGCGTGCGCGTTGGCATGGGTTGCGGGCAAGATGGAGACCTCCTCTCACTCGTTCGGGTGATGGGGATGGCCCCCGACCTGGCGTGTGTCTTGGCGGATGTGCGGCCAGGCCGGGGGCGCTGCGCTTATGCGCCGTGGTTGTCGATGCCGGTGCCGTCGCAGTCGCCGCACCGGTCGCCTTCGCCGGTCAGGCCGGTGCCGCCGCAGGTGCAGCAGCGGTAGCGGATCACCAGCGGGTCATCGGTCACGGCGTTACTTCCTTTCTCGCGGTCGGGTGGTGAGGTAGACGCGCCAGTGGTGGGGGCGGGCGCGGTCGGGGTAGGCGCGGGACACGGCGTAGACGGTGAAGTGCAGGCGCAGGCGGAACAGGGCGTCGATGATCTCGGCCCGGGTGCCGTCGATACGGATGCGCATGAGCGGTTCTCCTGGTCAGGTGGCGGGCGTGAGGTCGTCGGGCTGGATGCAGTCGCGGTAACTGTTCTGGGCGTCGTAGCGGGCACGAGCGGCTGTGAAGATGGCCACGGCGCGGTACTCGACGGGGCCGAAGAAGCGCGAGGTGGCGTAGTGGCCGTGCGGGAGGTCGTCGGAGTCGAGGAGCGAGCCAATGCGGGCGGCGATCTGGTCGATTTCGGCGCGGTTGTCGTCGTCGCTGGTGTGGCGCGGGAAGAAGTGCACGGTCGCGGTTCTGGCAGGGGGTTGGCCTCCAGGAACGTGGCGAGTTCGCGTAGGCCGTTGATGAGGGCGGCGCGGTGGTCGTGGGTCATCGGTGCGGGTCTCCCTTCAGGCGGTGCGCAGGGTGCGCAGCAGGTCGTCGGCGAGTTTGTGGGACACGCCCAGGTGGGCGCGGAGCGCGTCGCGGGTGACGGGTCGGCCGTGTTTGGCGTGGTGTTCGTCGGCGACGCGGCGGGCGAAGTCGACAAGGGCGGGCGCGAGATGCCCGTCTCGGTCGTCCTGCGGTTCGTCCTGGTCGCGGGTCTCATGCGGGATGAGTTGCGGGACCGGGGGCGAGGCAAGGACCGGCGCGGACGAGGACGAGGCCGCCGGGACGGTGGACGGCTCGGGACGGGTGGCGCGGCGTTCCAGCATCGAGACGGCGATGAGGAAGGCGGCGGCCGGGGTGGCGGCGGTGATCCAGCCCCAGACGGTTGGCTCTGCTTGGGCGAGGTTGGCGGCCAGCGATAGGACGATGCCGCCGGTCAGGACGAGGACGGGCCAGGTGATGCGGCCGGGCCGGCTGTTGCCGGTCTTCTTGTCTCGCTGGCGTTCGCGGGCGGCCATGACGCAGGTCAGGTCGATGCAGACGGCGACGGCCCAGGCCATCCAGCCGGTCTGGCCGTGCTCGGTGGCGGTGTCGCGGATGTGGGTGAACGATCCGGCACCCGCGATGACGGCCAGGACGAGAACCGGGCCAGTGTCGAGCAGCCAGCGGGCCAAGCGTCGCATCGTTCCTCCTTCATGAGTTCAGGCGGGATTCAGGCGGTGATGGATTCGGGCAGGTGGGCGGTGATCTCGTCCCAGGCCGGGGCGAGGTGCGCGTGTGTGTGGGCGGCGTGTTCGGCGGTGGCTTCGGTGACGTAGAAGGAGCGCGCCCGGTACCACTGGCCGTCCTGGCTCGCGACGATCGCCACGCCCGGCGTCTCGGAAGCGATGGCCCGCGCGGAGACGAGCGCAGCCGGGTCAAGGTCGCCGAGGGTCATCGTCGCGGTCTCGGGATCGTTGACCCGGTGGCAGATCCGGCCGGAACACTGGGCGCGCAGCGCGGTCACCCCAGGCCCGAGGTCGGAGCCGATGCGCTGGCCGCAGCAGAACAGGTAGAGGCCGAACGCCCGCCCGAGCTGGGCCACCCGCAGGAGCGCGGTCGAGGTCTTGGCGATCTCGTCCTTCTCGCTCTTGTCCGCCATCAGGTACAGCTCGGCCAGCTCGTCGATCAGGACCACGAGCGGGACGGGCCGGATGGCGGGCGGGAGTTGCCAGATGTTGCGGGCACCGGCCTGACGACACAGGCCCATGCGGTCGGTCATCAGCCCGACCAGATCGGCGAGCAGGCCGACCGACTCCGCGCGGGAGGTCGCCAGCGCCGACAGCCGTGGACTGTACGGGGTGAACTCCACCCCGCCCTTGAGGTCGAACCCGACCAGGGCGACCGGTTGCGGGGCCAGGCCGACGATGAGCGCGTTGGCGAGGTTCGACTTGCCGGACTGCGTCGCTCCGGCGTTGAGCCAGTGCGGCACCGTACGGAAGTCGATCACCCACGGCTGTCCGGTTTCCAACCGTCCGACCGTCACCTTCAGCAGCTCGGGCGAGGCCGGGAGCTGGGCGACGGTGACGAGCGGGTCGCGCATGGTGGCCATGAGCACGACACGGCCGGGCCGGGGCGAGGACACCCGCACCGCGTGCACGCCCCAGGAGTGCGCGAGGCGTTCGGCCGCGTCGGCGTAGTCGCCGGGGGTCTGGCCTTCGAGGGTGTGCAGGGTGACGCGCCAGCCGTGCCGGGTCGGCAGCGGGAGCCACATGAACGGTTTGGTGTCGACGGCGACCCGCTGGAAGCGGCGGCGGACCTTGACCAGGCCGGTGGAGGCGATCGCGCCGGGGACGGTGGTGAACCACCAGCGTTGCCGCTTCTTGGTCAGTCCGCAGCCGAGCGCCACCCGCCGCCACGAGGCGCGGACGGACAGGGCGACGATCGGGAAGCCGAGGGCGAGCCAGAAGGAGGGGTAGTGCCAGCGGCGCCAGGCCCACAGCCCCGCCACCATGACGGCGGAGGCCGTGAGCAGCAGGAGCGCGTCACGCATCGGCGGCCTCCCGCACGGGGAGCAGGGCGTTGGCGCGGTAGGCGATGCCCCACCGGCCGGCGATCTCCCAGACGTAGCCGAGCAGGCCGACCGCGTTGACCTGGTCGCCGACGCCGATGGGCGGTTCGCCGGTGATGCCGATCTTGACGAGTTCGATCCGGCCGAACTCGTCCTCGACCGAGACGGTGACTTCGTAGACGGTGTTGCCGTTCTTGTCGGTCTTGATCTCGCCGGTGTCGCGGTTGAGGACGCGCGGGCGGGGTGCTTTGACGCAGGTGATGGCGAGTTTGCTGACATCCACGGGGATGGGGACGGAACGCATGGGTGGTGACCTCCTCTTTCATCGTGAGCAACATAGTTAACCTAGTTGGCTCGGTTGTCAATGTTCCCTCGGTTGGCCAGGTCGAACATTCGTGGTGAGATAGAAGGGCGATGGTCAAAAACACCGGACGCCCCGCCTACCTCCAGATCGCCGACGACCTGCGCGCGCAGATCCGCGGCGGGTCCCTTGCGCCCGGAACCCCGCTGCCGTCCACCACTCGCCTTGCCGAGCAGTACGGCGCGTCCCTGTCGGTGGTGAAGCTCGCCGTGGGCGTGCTGCGTACCGAGGGCCTGGTGATCGGCCAGCAGGGCAAGGGCGTGTTTGTCCGCGAGGCCGGCGAACTTCCGCCGGACCCGAAGGCCGGTGACGAGCTGGCCGAGTTGCGCGCCACCGTCCAGGACCTGTCCGTCCGGTTGGCGAAGGTCGAAGAGCAGTTGGCTACGTCCACGACACGCCGCCCCGGACGTAGCAGCCGGTAACCCGCCGGGCCAGCGCCGCCGACGCCCCATCCGGGTTCTGCCGCAGGCTCAGCCGCTTGTCCTCCCGGCGGATGCCGACCAGCACCGCCACGTACCCGACCAGCAGCGCGACGCCGATGACTCCGGCGATAATCAGCGGGATCATGGTCATGACCAGATCACCCCCGCCGAGGCCAGGCCGCGCGGAGCGCGCGGGGGACGACGGGTCTCACCGCGCCGACCGGCACGCCGGGTGCGCTTGGCCGCCTGCTTCTTGATCCACCGCTCCCGCGCGTGGCACTTGCGGCACCGGCTCTGGCCCTCGTCGAGGTGTGCGCCGCAGGCGCAGATGGGCTCGGGGTAGATCTCGTGACTCATGTCCGATCGCCTCCTTCGGTTCGTTGTTCTTGCTTGCGAACCGAGAATGCGACGGAGTGTCAGGACGAGATCACTACACGACGGGACATGTTCAAGACGTCCGGCCTACGATGGCCAGGTCCCCGGACGTCCCATGGAGCGGGAGAGATGGCGAACGAACGGCTACGCGCGGCCCTGCTGCGAAAAGGCGTGTCCATCGCCGATCTGGCCCAGGCCATCCAAGTGGATCCCAAGACGGTCGAGCGGTGGGTGACCAAGGGCCGTGAGCCGTACCGAAAACACCGCTTTGCCACCGCTTCGTACCTGGGGGTGGACGAGGCGTACCTGTGGCCGGAAGCGCTCAGCCCCGAACAAGTGACCTCCGCCTCACGAAGCGAGATCATCGCCGTCTACCCGCACCGCTGGTCGGTACCCCGGGACATCTGGGGACGACTCTTCGCAGCCGCCTCACAGGAGATCGGCGTCCTGGTCTACAGCGGACTCTTCCTGGCCGACGACGGCGGCATGGTCCGGCTGTTCGGCGAAAAGGCCCGCGCCGGGGTACGGGTGCGCATCCTGCTCGGAGACCCCGACAGCGCCGAGGTCGCTCAGCGAGGCGCCGACGAGGAGAGCGGCGACGGTCTGGCCGCGCAGATCCGTAACGCCCTGGTGCTGTACCGGCCGATCAGCGGGCTGGACAACGTCGAGATCCGGATGCATCGCACGGTGCTGTACAACTCGATCTACCGTGCAGACGACGAGTACCTGATTAACACCCACGTGTACGGAACCCGCGCCGGCAACGCCCCCGTGCTGCACCTACGCCGGGTAGCCGGAGGAGACATGGTCGCCACCTACGCCGAGAGCTTCGACAGGGTATGGGACCAGGCCAAGCCGGTGGAGTCCTGACGATGGCACGACGCATCGACTTCCACCACGACCCCGACGCGCCCACGGCCAACAGCCTGGTTCCCTCGGTCAACGTCATCGTCACCAACGAGCACGGCGACGTGCTGATGATCCAGCGGTCCGACAACGACAACTGGGCCGTCCCCGGTGGGGCCATCGATCTGGGCGAGTCACTGCCGCAGGCCGCCGTACGGGAGACGCTGGAGGAGACCGGGATCACCTGCGAGATCACCGGCATCGTCGGCACCTACACCGACCCGGGTCATGTGATCCTCTACACCAGCAACGGCGAAGTCCGGCAGGAGTTCTCCATCGTCGTGACCGGCCGGGCGGTGTCGGGGACTCCGGCCACCAGCTCGGAGTCACGCCGAGTGCGCTGGGTGCCGCGTGACGAGGTGCTGGCGCTGCCCATGGCTGCGTCGATGAGGATGAGGATCGAGCACTACCTAGCCGGAACCGGCCTGCCGCACATCGGCTAGCGCCGCCTCCACCTCCCGCACCGACGACACGATGCACGGCGTCGCAGCAGTGATCGACCGGCTCACCACATGCTCGGGACCGTACCGGGAGTGAATCTCCGCCAGCCGGTCGCGCACATCCAGATGCCGCCCGTCCGGATCAGTGGTCATGTCGCAGTAAGTGAGCGCCCGCGCGAGATCGGGCCGCTCCTGGTCGAACTCCTTGGCCAGCACATCGAACAGGTCGCGTTGCCGGGCCTCGTTGTCCGCGCACGAGTGGTAGGCCACCAGGCGGCACAGCCGCTCATCAGCCCCGGCCACGTCACGCAGGTAGCGGGCGCCGTCGAGTTGATGCATGCCGGTGTCGACCAGATCCGGGGCGTAGCCGATGTCATGCAGCAGACACGCGGCGATCAACGTGTCGGCGTCCGCGCCGAGGATCGGAGCCAGGCGCTCGGCCTGCTCGGCGACCCCCTGGGTGTGTGCCCAGCGCCGGGGCAGCTTCGCCTTCAGCAGGTTCTTGGCCAGGCCGTAGGCCCACTCAACTTGTCCCACGTGGTTCACGATAGGCGGCAAGGCCGCCCGTGAATCCAGTGGGCGAGGCGAGACGTCCCCGGACGTCTCGCCAGAGGGTGTGTCAATCGCGGACGAAGCGGCCCCGGCCATGTTCGGCCACGATCAGCCCCTCGTGCTCTAGGACGGCCAGGGCTTGCCGCACGGTGTTGCGCGAGGTGGTGAAGCGGCGGCGTAGCTCGGCCTCACTTGGCAGCGCCGCACCGGGGGCGAGGTCGCCGGACTGGATTTGCCCGCGCAGTGTCGAGGCGATCTCCTGGTACCGGTACGAGGTGGTTCCGGGTTGCCCGGCGACCACGTGGCCCTTGGACGGGACGGTGACGATGAGCCCTTCCTTCTCCAGGAGGGCCAGGCCGCGCCGGACGGTGTTGCGGGCGACGCCGAAGGTCCGGGACAGCTCCGCTTCAGAGGGCAGGACCGTGCCGGGCGGGAACTGACCGGTGTGGATCTGGTCGCGGATGCGGCCGGCGATCTGGGGGTAGGCGCGCCCGCCGGTCAGCCATCGGCGCTCGGCCATCGTCTCAGCCGCGGTGGGCATCGAGGATCTGGTCCAGATTGATGCTGAGCTCGCCCTGCTCGCCGTCGTGCCAGCCGTCGCGGGCAGCCTGCTCGATCCGCTCCACCGCGCCGGCCATCTGGAGGAAGGAGACCCGTTCGTCGTTCTGGTCGCCCCAGTAGAACCAGCAGAACGACAGGTGCACGAACACCCGCCGCATCCGGCCCCGGCGGTCGGTCACGTCGAGGGCGGGGCGGCCGTCTGCGGTGATGATGAGCACCGCCGTGACGTCCCGTGCGGACAGGTGCTTGCCGAGGGCGGCCAGCAGCCGTTGGGCGTAGGCGCGTTGCTGGTCCTTGATGGTCTTGCTGGTCTGCATGGCGAGTCTCCCTGACGTCGGTGCGGGGTTCGTGTGCTGTGGGTCGAGGTTCGCCCCGGCGGGCGGGGCGGGAACACCGCAACTTGGGGACGTCTAGGGACGTCTGATGTTAACGTCGCAGCACAGGTCACCTTCCGGAAGGGGCAGGCGGTCGTGAACGACAACCTCCGCTACGCACTGGCCGCCGCCCGGCTCACCGCCACCGATGTGGCCGCCGCCTTGGCCGTCGACCCCAAGACCGTCAGCCGATGGCTTCAGGGACGTGTCCCGTACCCGCGCCACCGCTGGGCCGTCGCCGATCTCCTGCACGTCGACGAGGCCGACCTATGGCCGGAGATCGCGCCACGACACCAGGCACTCGCCGAAGGCGTTAGGGCGATCTATCCCCACCGCTGGGCCGTCCCCCAAGCGGTCTGGCGTAATCACTTCAGCGCGGCCCGACGCGAGATCGGGATCCTGGCTTACAGCGCGTTGTTCCTTGCCGAAGACCGGGCAGTCCTCGACGCCCTCACGGCCCGAGCCAAGGCCGACGTGAAGGTCCGCATCCTTCTGGGTGACCCCGAAGGGGAGGCCGTTGCCCAGCGTGGAGCCGACGAGGGCATCGGCGCCGAGGTGATGGCAGCCAGGGTCATGAACGCGCTGGCGCTGTTCCGGCCCCTGCTCCGGGTCCAAGGGGTGGAGATCCGGCTTCACCGCACCGTGCTCTACAACTCCATCTACCAGGCCGACGACGAACTGCTCGTCAACACCCACGCCTACGGCACGCCAGCAGCCGACACCCCGGTCATGCACCTCACCGGCACTGCCGACGAAGGGCCAGCAACGACTTACCTCACGAGCATGATCCGGATTTGGGCCACCGCCTCGCCCTGCCCCCAGTAGCTCAAGTACCACCAGACACAGCGGCGGACAGCCCAGAAAGCAACTTATCTGCACGTCATCAAGGGCAGTCCGCCTGCGGCGGCCTGCCGCGCGTTGGGCGGTCGCTGGCCGCGCTGCGGCTCTCCGGCCGGTCGCGGCCAGCACCGCCACGCGCTCAACCACCGCAGTCACAGTGGGTAGGCGCACGATCGTGGATTTCATGAACGAGAACGGACTACACCACGCTCCATAGTCGTATATGCCTAGAGCGGATCGTAGGCCACTGTCAATCGCCGTTTGCAGCCTCGTCCTTCAGCCTCTGAATAAGCTCGGTAGTGAAGCCCGGTCGCTTCAATCGATCCCGAGTAGGGATCGATCCCCCCGCCGAGGTTTCAATGAACTCAGCTGCTCTCTTAAATAGTTCTACGTGTTGCGGAGCGCGAAGTTCGGCAATGATTTTGTTTGCCTGTTTTTCGCTCGTGGGCGTGTGTAGCTGAGCAGGCGGCTCGCCCAGGATCTGATACGCAACAACCATAAGTATGTGGTATCTGATTACCTTGAAGCGTGAGTCGAGTCCACCTCTGAAGGCATTCTCTAGTCGATACGCCGCATAGGCGGCGACCACGTAGGGGAGGATTTTGTGCTCGTCTCGGAAAACAGAGTCGCCCGCCTCGGCATAAAGCTTACTGGGATATCTTGATGCGAGATGAGGGCGGTTGAGTAGCATCGCAGATACAGACTTAAGTTGGTCGGCGACGCTGACCAGGCGAGTTTTAGTTACAGTTAGTCCATAGAATTGGCCCGCGCGGCGCTCGTAAGTGAGGCCAATCTCGGCCGAGTCCATGCGGTAAAACTCTTCCAGTCGCTTCTGAAACTTGCTCAAAGCAACTAGGTCGTCCTCTTTGACTTCAGTTTGAGAATTAGTTGCTCTGATGATGCTGATTGCGACATCATCATCGTCTGTTATGACTAGACGAAGTGGGACAAACACGTTCTCGGCGTCGGCGCCCAGTTCGTCCTTGGCTATATAGGCACAATGGCTTGTCTGGCACCCGTTGACTATTTGATAACCCTCAACGAGAAAGTGGTCTGCGGGCAACGGGGTGTAGCTCTGGGCCACGACGGTGACCCCATTATTAAGGACAGGAAGCAGGCTCCTAGCATCCGATCCCAGCGTCTCGACGATCTTTCTGTTTACGGGGTTAGCGTCTCCTTGGAAGCCACGTACATTATCGAAGAAGACCTGTTCGTCGAGAGAGCCGTCTGGTCGACATATCATCTTCAGGAGCTCGGCGACAGATATCAGTCCCACGAACGCCTGCTTGATTCCGGGCATGGCTGGAAGGGAGACGCTTTTGGGAATTAGAAGGTCAACCTTGTTGGCATGAAACTGCCTTACGTGGAGGTCGTGTAGATCATCCGCACCAAAACAGCGCGCTGTGACTTCGCCAACGAAACCCACACTCTTAACCAGCTCCTTGGCGGATTCCAGTCGTTGGGTCACCGTCTTATCTGTGATCGTCTTCTGTGGTGCTGTAGTAACAAAAGACATGTGCACAGATGGTTGGGATCGAAGTTTTTGTGCGTGAGTGCTGAAAAGGTGATGAAGGGCTTCGGAGAGGCTTTCAAGTTTTGGTGAATCTGCGAGGTCCTCCTTTTGGAGGAAGCGCTTCACAGCCTCCCCGAGCGCCAATATGTCAGTAGAGTTTATGTGTTCCGACTGCTTGGCCTGCAAAGTGTGAATAGATACTTCTATGTGGGCCGCGCCATCACACACGTCATCCACATCATCTCGGTCCCATACGAGCTGGCCGTTGACTTCGATGGCTACGACATCGAGCCCAATCGTGTGCTTGTCAAGGAGGAGATCCGTGAGTTCCACTTGGCTTACAAGCTGATCGCCGAGAACTAGCGAGGCAGCAAATAGCTCAAAGACGTCACTACTGGACAGATCGCCTATCTCGTTGCTTGCACGGAAGCCTTTGACCAGGCCGTCAATCAAGGGATTCACGCTGCAAACGTAGCACCGCCGGAAGCTAGGAGGGAGGGGGAAGGCTTGAGCGGTCCTACTGGTCCACGCAGTGCATGCTGGGGCAAGGTTGTAGCCACGCAGTAACGACAGCGAAGCCTGCCAGCAGCGATCGCGGTCCTACGCGTGGCGTCCCTGATCTTGTTCGAGAGGCTGAGCAGGTTTCTTGCGCAAAGCGAGGCTGCCGCGCCGCTTCCGGTGCTCGGGCCTGGCGGCCCTGCGCTCCGGGTCGGCTTGCCACCGGACACGCGGGTTGCTGCGGTCTGCTGTACAGCAGGGAAGTACAGCAACGCCGCCTCACACAGCCTGATCGTCTCGTACAGCGTCACACGGTTGAGCAGCGGCGCAGGCCTCTCGACCACGGCCCTCCGCTTGACTCGTAATGAAGGGGTCTCGGGTTCGAATCCCGAAGGCGGCTCCCAGGCAAAGGCCCTCCCGGATAATCTGGGAGGGCCTTTTGTGTGGGCCTCAGCAGCGCCGTACGGAACAGGGAGTGATTCCTACTCGAAGAGGTCCTGACCTTCGCGACCCGAGGGATCCATGGCGAGCAGGCTCTCGTGGAGCCATTGGATTGGGCGGCCGGTGAGTTCGCCCGCCGCTGTGGTCTCCATCAGTCGCCAACCGGGAGAGCCGTCCGGTGCTTCATCATCCTGGCCAAGGGATCAGGCCAGGCCACGATGGTGGACCGGGTTGAGACCGGCGGCGGTGGCCGGGTACTCCGTTGATTGTCAGCCGCCGGGGCCCATGTCGGGTCAGGGCGGGTCGGCTCGGCGAGCCGACCGTGTGGCGGTGTCCGTCAGGGCTGGGATGGGAGGAGGGCTCGCAGGGCGATGTCGACGGAGGCCTGGAGGTCTTCACGGCTGGTGCCGGAGGCGGCGTGGACGGCGAATCCCTCGCTGAGCGCCATCACGAATCGTGCCAGTGCCCGGTGGTCCACGCCGGGTGGGAGGTCTCCTTCTCTCGCCGCGCGAGACAGCCGTTCTGCGACGGCGGCTTCGTTGGCGGCCCGGCCGGCGGCCAGGACCTCGGAGATGCGGGCGTTCTCGGGCGAGCAGGCCAGGCCTCCCTGGATGGAGAGGCAGCCCAGGGGGTGGTCGTCGGCGGTGAGGCCGTCGGCGCTGGAGCGCAGGAACGCTTCGATGGCGGCGTAGGCGGTGGGTTGGTCGAGTGCGGCGCGGACCTGGGCCAGCTGGGTCTCGCGGTAGCGCGCGAAGGCGCGCTCGAACAGTTGCTCCTTGCTGCCGAACGTGGCGTACAGGCTCGGTCGGTTGATGCCCATCGCGCTGGTGAGGGTGGTCATGGACGCACCCTCGTAGCCGTGTCGCCAGAAGACCTCGGCGGCCCGGTCGAGGACCGCCTCCTCGTCGAACGCCCGCGGTCGTCCAATGGTCGGCGTCTCGGTGCTCATGAGCCCATCGTACCGATCGGTAGAGATGACGACCCGGCCGCGAACCGATCGGTACAAAACGTGCTATGGTTGCTTCTTAACCGAGCGGTACAAAACATCCGCTCCGGTCGAACAGCCATCCCGGGTCAACCGGTCGGCATCGACACAATGGGAAAAAGATCATGAGCTCCGATGCGACGCGTTCGGGTATGTCGACCGAGGAACTGCGGGACTTCTACCTGCGGTACGTCGATCTGGCGAACAAGCGCGAGTTCCACCGCATGGCCGATTTCGCTCATGACGAGGTGATCATGGGCGGCACCCCGGTCAAGAGGGACGACATGGTGGCCGAGTTCTACAAGCACGTTGAAGCGGTGCCGGACTTCCATTGGGAGATCCAGGAGCTCGTCGTCGACGGTGACCGGGTGGCCGCCCGCCTGGTCGACACGGGAACGCCGGTCAAGGAGTGGAACGGTCTGGCCCCCACCGGGGCGTCGGTGTCGTTCGCCGAGACCGCCTTCTACCGGGTCGAGGACGGCCGGTTCAAGTCCATGTGGTACCTGATGGACGCCGACACGGTGCGGCGGCAGCTCGCCGGCGGACCGGCCGACTGAGCAGTGCATCGCGATGACCGCCGCTGACCTTTCCTCATCGAGGTCGGCAGCGGTTCCGCAGTCCGTGGAACGCGGGACGCGGCCTGCGATGCCAGTTCACCTACCTGGCAGGTAATCGCGCCGCTTACGAGGAGCTGTCAGGATCGGCAGCGCACCGAACACGACTTCATCGGGAGGACACCGTGCCGGCTTACGTCATCGCCCACCTGCAGGAGGCGGCTCCGCACCCGGAGATCGCCGAGTACATCGAGCGGCTCCCCGGGACCTTCGAGCCGTACGGCGGTCGCTACCTCGTCCACGTCACCCAGCACGAGGTGAAGGAAGGCAGCTGGCCCGGACATGTCGTGATGATCGGGTTCCCGGGGATCGCCGAGGCGCGGGCGTGGTGGGATTCGCCCGCGTACCGGGAGATCGCGCCGCTGCGCTCGCGGCACATCGAGGGCGACATCATCATGGTCGACGGCGTGCCCGAGAACTACAACCCGACGGCGGCCGTCACCGCCATCCGGGAGGCGGCGGGTCTGCCCGCGTAGGTCAGCGCCTGGGACAACGACGCCGTGTCTCAGTCCTCGTCGCGATCGACGTGGTAGGCGCGCAGCTTACGGCGCGCCTGGTGGCGGCTGCGGCGGCGCTCCTCGCGACGGAAGTGGTGCCACTCCCGGTGCCCACCTCTGGTTTCGTGAACGAGCACGTGGAAGCCGGGGGCGCCCCAGTAACAGCCGCCTCGGCGCCAGTTCGCGCTGTCGGCGGTGATCTCGTCCGGCAGCGTGCACGGGCCGAAACGGTGGTCATGCACGGGCACACAGGTGGTCAGCGGCGCGTCGGCCATCCGCACCCACCAGGGCCGGGTCTTGTCGGTCCTGCTCATACGGTCACCTTTCGGCTCCGTGACGCCCCTGACTGGGGCCGTCGCTAGACCGGGTGCACCGTGATCACCTCCGACTTCGCACACGACACAAGAGACCGAAAACCTGATCTCCACACTACTGCGGACCGCGGCCGGGGGCGCTGTCTCTTGTTGTCCGCTCATTCATCGTTCATCGTCGATTGACGATTAATGAGCGTACGGGCCGCGTCTGATGGACACGGACGACGTCATCGCGAAGTGCGGCGAGCCGGCCAAGGCGGCCAGGGCCGGGGAGCAGGTGATCGACTGCGGGTCGGCGGAGTTCGCGGCGGGATGCTTCGGCACGGGCCACCAAAGCGGAGTGACGGATCGCCTGGGACGCCTTCGGCGCTCGGTCATCGGCGTACCCGATACCGCAGGTGGAGCACCCGGTTGCCCTGGATCACCACGTCCGGGTCCTCCAGCAGATGCTGTGCGTCGTCCGACCCGAAGTAGCGCTTGCCGGACCCGAACACGACGGGTACGACGTCCATGCGCACCTCGTCGATCAGGCCCGCGGCGAGCATCTGGCCACCGACATCGCCGGCGGCGACCTCGACCACGCGGTCACCCGCGAGCTCCCGCGCCTTGGCCACGGCTGCCTCGACGCCGTCGACGAAGTGGAACGGCGCCTCGGGGTCCCAGCCCTCGGGCTCCGGCCGGTGCGTCACGACGACCACGTGGTCGACCCCGCTCGGAGGCTTCCCGTCCCAGCCGTCCGTCAGGTCGAAGACGTGGCGGCCGGCGATCGTGACTCCGATCTGGTCCCAGTACGGCCGGGTGTAGTCGTAGGACGTCCGCGACACCTTCAGCTCGCCGCTCTCGTCCAGCGGGACGTCACCGCTGGTCAGCCATTCGAACAGCGGTCCGGGCTGGTCATTCTCGTCCGCGACGAAACCGTCCACCGACACCGAGCCGTACATGACCACCTTGCCCACGGGGCTCTCCTCTGCTTCGGGGTGCCCCAAATTAGCGTGTCGTGAGCTGCCGCTCTTGTAAGAAATCAATCGGCCGGCAGCGGCCAGCCGTCAAGCGCGTGGCCGGGATGTTCGCGCAGGAACCGCCGCCGGACCTCGACGTACCGGGTCGGCGTGAGCCCGGTGAACGCCCGGAACTCGTGGCCGAAGTGGGCCTGGTCGAAGTAGCCCGCGCCACCGGCGAGGTCGCCCCAGTCGATCGGTCCGGCGGGGTTGATCGCGAACACGGTGGCGGTGAAGCGGTAGGCGCGGGCCAGCCGCTTCGGCGTGACGCCGATGAGCTCCTTGAACCGCTGTGCCAGATGAGTGCTGCTGACACCGGCCGCCACGCTCAGGCCGCCGATCGCCACCGCCCCGCTGGCCGCCGCGATGACGCTGCTTGTATGGCGGACCAGCCCCAGGCCGGTGGTCTCGCACAGCCGTCGCATCAGCTCCTCCTCGAGCAGCGTCAGCATCTCGTGCGGTCCGTCCGCCGTGGCCAGCCGGTCTCGCAGCTCAGCGACGGCGGGCTGGCCCCACACCTGCTCCACCGTCACCGGCCGATCACACAACTCGGCCGCGGGCATCGGCAGGAACGGCGCCAGCCCCCACGGCTTGACGTGCACGCCGACGGACCGGGTCCGGAGTGGGTAGCCGAACTCCCACGCGCGGGTGGGCATGGTGACCACGCAGCCGTCGGCGTACTCGGCCGTCTCGGTGCCGGTGCCGGCGCGGATGCGGAACGGCGCCCCGAGGTTGACGATGAGCAACGCCGACGGCGCCGGCGGCAGCGTCAGCCGGGGGTACGGCGGCTCGCCCTCCAGGTAGTAGAGGTCGTCGATCAGCCCGTCCAGCGGCGGTCGCGGGACTCTGGACACGTACTCCACGCGTCACAGCATCGCCGATGCGCGGGCGGGCCACCAGATCGGCTCACTGGCGCCGGCCTACTCCGATCGGGCCGTACGCGCAGATCGGATCGTTGTGATCGTCTGCTCGAAGGGGACCTCTTTCAACGCCGGGTCGCGGTGGCATGCCTGTTGTCGGAGCTCTCCCGTACGGCATCATGACGCGATGAGCGTGCGCTACGACGAGGTGATCGGTCTCCTCCGGGAGGCGTACGACGGCGGTGCCGAGCAGCGGGATGCCGCCACGAAGTCCGCGTGGAAGCTCGCGGAGCGTGAGGCGTTCCTGGGCTGGCTGAAGGGGCACGGTTGCCGGCGACTGCTGGAGGTCGGTGCTGGGACGGGTCAGGACAGCGCGTACTTCCAGGAGAACGGGCTGGACGTCGTGGCCGTCGATCTGTCGCCTGCCATGGTGGCCCTCTGCCGGGAGAAGGGCGTCGAAGCCCATGCCATGGACTTTCTCAGTCTCGACTTCGAGCCCGGTTCGTTCGACGCGGTGTACGCGCTGAACTGCCTCCTGCATGTGCCCGACGGTGACCTGCCGGCGGTGCTGGGCGCGATCCACACGGTGATGCGGCCCGGTGGGCTGTTCTTTCTCGGTGTGTACGGTGGGGGCGGGCTGACGGGGGAGAGCACTTTCGAGCAGGATGATCATTATCCTCCTCGGTTCTTCTCCTTCCGGGATGACGAGCGGCTTCAGGAGTACGCGCGCGAGTGCTTCGAGATCGTCGACTTCCACGTCGTGGGGACTCATGGATGGCGATTCCAGTCGCTGACACTCCGCCGTCCGGCGTCAAGCCCTGACCTGGATCAGCGCGCCGGGGGCGGGGGCCCGTAGGATCCGGCCATGAGGATCATCGGCGTCCCCGTACAGGTGTGGGGCGCGATCGCGTTAGTCCTGGCCGTGGTGTGGGTGTTCGTGTGGCCGCAGCGCGAGGTCGACGGGGTGGCCTATCTGATCCTGCGGTGGGGTCATGCGCTGGTGTGGCTGCTGCTGGGGATCGCGGCGTTCCTGGCGCCTGTGGCGTCGACGGCCGCGAAGGGGACGGGCATGGCCGCCGGGCTGGTCTACCTGGCGTTCCTGGTCACCGTCAGCATCAACGGCTGAAATCGGCATGGTCGGATCCGGCGGCCGGGGTAGGCTCTGAGCAGCTAGGCAAATTTGGTTAGCTGGAGATGGAGAGACCATGGCCAACGAGATCACCGTGCCGCTGCTGCCCTGCCCGTCCATCGACGAGATCGCCGACTTCTACACCATGCTGGGCTTCACCCGGACCTACTACCAGGTGCGGCCGAACCCGTTCGTGGCACTCCAGCGCGAAGACCTGCGGCTGGGCTTCTTCGGCATCCCGGGCTTCAACCCGGAGGACTCCTACGGAAGCTGCTCCGTCATCGTGTCCGACACCGGGAAGCTCTTCGAGGCGTTCGCCGCGGGCATGCGCCGGACTCACGGCAAGATCCTGGTCTCCGGGATCCCTCGGATGACCCGTCCACGCAAGCGCAAGAACGACGGGAACCACACCGGATTCGCGGTCATCGACCCCGGCGGGAACTGGATCAGGTTCTCGGCCGCCCAGCCGGAGCCTGAGGAGGAGGCCGGCGGAAAGCTCACCGCGACGCTGCACAAGGCCGTGGTGATGGGCGACTCGCACGGCAAGCACGTACGGGCGGCGCAGATCCTGGACGCGGCCCTGGAGCGGGACAAGGACACCGCTACGGCGGCCGAGCTGCTCGAAGCGCTGGCCTATCGCGCCGAGCTCGCGCTCCGCGCCGAGGATCCCGCGGCTGCCGGCGACGCCCTCGGGCGGGCCCGTGCGCTGGCCCTTTCCGAAGCCGATCGTGACAGGCTCGCCGGGACCCTGGAAGCCCTCGCGGACGTGGAGGCCGTTCTCCGGCCCGGAACATAGGACGTGTGTGTGGTCAGGAGGGGCTCGTTCTTCCGGTCGGGGGTCCGGGGACGGTCATGGCGCGGGATATCTCGGCCAGTGCCCACTCTCTCGGTTGGGGGGTGGGCAAGGTGTGGGCCAGGTCGGTCGCGCGGGTGAACTCGCCGGTCCGGGCCATGGTGATGATGACGGTGGCTGCGGTCTGCGGGTCGGTGGTGAGGGCGAGGGCGCGGTCGTACTGGCCGAGTGTGGACAGGGCTTGGGCCAGGTCAGCCGTCGCCTGTGGGGGAAGGGAAGCGCTTTCGGCGAGCAGCTCGTCGATCGTGCGTTCGGCCCGGTGGGTGTCGCCGGTCGCGGCCCAGGCCCGCGACAGGCGAGCCCGGAGCCGGACGCGGAGGGCTGGATCGGTGGCCTGGGCGGCTGTCGCGTCGGCGTGGAGGAGTACCTGCGAGACGCGGCCTGGCGGGGCGTCTGTGGCTGCCAGCGCTTCTGCCACCGAGGACAGCGCGCCGCACTGTTCCAGCGTGTCTCTGACGTCCAACGCCGTCCGGAAGGCGCGGTCGAGCTGCCCGGACGCGATCAGGACGGCGGCCAGTGCCGCGGGAGTGTGCGCGGCGGCTTCGGCCTGGGCGAGTAACTCGGCCGCCTGGTCGAGCCGGCCGGTCGCGAGCAGGGCGTCGACCAGTTCGCGGAGCAGGCGGTCGTGATCGCGGGAGGAGGTCACGGATCGGGCTGCGGTCTCGGCGTCCCGCAGTAGTGCGACGGCGTGGTTGAGCTGGCCTGACCGCGTTCGGGCCTTGGCCACCGACAGGAGCGCCTCCGCCCGGGGCGCTGCCTCCTCTATGGCCAGCGCGATGGATTCGGCCTGGTCGAGCCGTCCGGCCTGCGCGTGCCCGGCGGCCACGCGTTGTAGTGCCCAGGACCGTTGGCCCGGGTCGGGGATCGACGGGGTTCTCTCGTACGCGTCGTCGTATGCGCCGATGTCGCACAGTGCCCGTACGAGGTCGGGCCACGGCGACGGCCATCGGGCGGCGGCGATCACGTCGGCGCGGTCGAGCAGGCCCGCCCGTCCCAGGGCGGCCGCCAGCAGCCGCCAGGCCTCGAACCGCTCCTGCTCCTCGTAGAGGGTGTGGACCAGGAGCTCGGCGCGGCGCAGCAGCTCGCCCGCCTGTTCCCGGCGGCCCGCGTGGGCCAGGGCGTCGGCCAGCTCCGCCAGACCGCGGATGTGACGGATGTCGTCAGTGCCGTCTACGGCCAGGGCAGCGGCGGCGGCCTCGTCCAGGATCTCGCCGGCGCGTTCGGGCCGGCCGGCCTCGATCGCCGAGCGGGCTATCCGCGCGAGGGCCTGCTCACGCCGGAAGCGGTCGGCGATCGCGCGGGCGAGCGCCACCGCACGGTCGATCCGACCGGCCTGCGCCATCGTGACCGCAACGTCGACCTGCAGGCCGCCGTCCAGGGCACGGACGTCGCCGAGCACCGCCGCGAGGCTGACGTCCGGGGTTTGGGCGTTGCGGAGCGTCGCCGCGTCGCCCGCGTGCATGTCGCTGTCCGGGTCCTGGGCGTTGTGGAGCGTCGCCGCGTCGTCGGCGTCCCGGGGCTGGGCGTGGTCGAGTAGTGCGGCTGCCTGGGCTTTTCTTCCTGAATGGAGGAGTTGACGGGCCAGGGTGATGCGGCCGGCCCAGTCGGGGGTGGTGAGGGCGCGGGTGAGGTCTCCGCGTTCGGCGCAGGCGAGGGCGAGGGCGCGCAGTTCGGCCTGACGGGTGCCGGGGTTGGGGATGGCTCTGGCCGCCGTCTCGGCTCGGCGCAGCAGCGCCGCCGTACGGTCTGGATCGTCGAGGGCCAGGGCGGCGGCGCGCAGTGCCTGGGTGCGGCACGATGGGTCGGCGATGTGCTCGGCGACCTCTACGGCCTGGTCGCCGCGCCGGGATGCGGCGAGTGCCTCGGCGACCACCAGCAGTGCGATATCGCGTCGCGGCCGGTCGGTGACGAGGAAGAGCGCGGTGGCGTAGGCCTGATCGAGCCGGCCGGCCCGGACGAGGGCGCGCGCGAAGGCGTCCCACCCCCAACTGGGATCGGGATCCCGCCCGGCCACTGTCACCGCGCGGTCGATGTCGCCGGCCATGACCAGCGCCTCGGCCAGGGCTCTCAGGCCCGTGGGGGAGAGCTCGGCTTCGGTAATGGGGGCGAGCGCTTCGGTGGTCCGGCCTGCCCGGGACAGGGCGGCGGCCACCGATCCGAGCGCGCCGATGCGGTCTTCCACCCGCTTGATGGCGTTCGCCGCGCGCAGTGCCTGTTGGAGCGGGCAGACCGTGGCCATGCCCGCGGCTACCGCGATCAGGATCCGCTCCTGCGGGCCGGTCGCGTCCTGGGCGATCCGCAGGGCGCGGTCCATCGCGTCGGCGGCTCCGTCGAGGTCGCCCTTCAGGGCCATCACCTCGGCGGAGGCTCCCAGCGTGCGGATCGATGTCTCCAGCACAGGGTCCAGCCTAATGAGGAAAGCGGTGGCTTCCCCGGGATCGCGGGGTGCGGGACGATGGGAGTTCCAGCCTTAACATGGCGGTGGATGGCGATGACTGCGTCCGAGATGGTGCTCGCCGGGTTGTCGGCGGTGGTCGTGGTGGCGGTCGTGGGGTGGCGCGGGCTGGTGAGGGCCCGGCTGCGGGCCGAGGTACGCAGTCGTCGAGCGGCGCTCCGGTCGCGGTCCGGGACGGCGCGTTACTTCTTCGACCGTGAGCGCGGGCGCTGGAGGCCGGAGCTCGACGCGGCGATGGCGGGCAAGCTGGAGGAGCTCGACCGGCGTGAGGCGGAGGTCGGCGCGCTTGCGGCCGGTGATCCAGGGCTGGGCGACGTCGCGAGCCGGCTGGGCGGTGACTACGAGAGCTTCGGCAACCTGGTCAGGGCGCTGTCTGAGTGCGAGGCCGCCGCGTCGGGGCCGCATCCGGATATCGACGAGCTGCTGCCGGAACGCGCTTCTTCGGAGGCGGTCGCCGCCCTCCGCAGCCGATGGGACGGGCTGGAGGAGCGCCGCGTCCGGCTCGTCCACCGGATACGGGACTCGTCTCCGGACGCCTGGGCGAAACTGGCGAGCAGCGCCACCTCGCTGGGTGCCGACTGCATGCGGCTGACCGCTGACGTCACCCGGGCCTGGGAGCGGATGTTCCCGGACCGCGCCGCCGCCAGGGCCGCCGAGGAGCAGGCGGTGTTCGAGCACATCCTGGACGACATCGCCCGCCGGGGCCGGGCCACTACCCGACGGCCGGATCGCTCCCGCGCCCATGTCTCCGACCCTCGCCAGTACGGCGATCAGGCGTGATATTGCGGAACCGGATGTTCCGCGATGGTCTCTAGCTTGGTCCGCATGACACATGACGTTCGCCCGTTCCGTATAGAGATCCCCCAGGCTGACCTGGACGACCTGCGCGACCGCCTGGCCCGTACCCGCTGGCCCAGCCGGCTGCCGGGAGCCGAGTGGAGCCGGGGGGTTCCCGTCTCGTACCTCAAGGAGCTGGTGGAGTACTGGGCGGGTGCGTACGACTGGCGGGCGCAGGAAGCGAAGCTGAACCGGTTCCCGCAGTTCACGACCGAGATCGACGGGCAGACCGTGCATTTCTTCCACGTACGGTGCGCCGACCCCGGCGCGCTCCCGCTGGTCATCACGCACAGCTGGCCGAACTCGATCGTGGAGTTCACGGAGCTTCTCGGCCCGCTGTCGGAGACCTTCCACGTGATCGCGCCCTCGCTGCCGGGGTTCGGGTTCTCCCCGTTCCCCGAGCCCGCCGACGAGCGGCCGTGGAGCGTCGAGCGGGTGGCCCGGACGTGGGCGGAGCTGATGGGCGGGCTGGGTTACGAGCGCTACGGGGTGCACGGCAACGACGCGGGGGCGCTGGTCTCGCCGCGGCTCGCCGCGCTGGCCCCGGAGCGGGTGGTCGGGGTGCACATCACCGGCGGCGTCGGCATGCCGACCGGGGATCCGGCCGAGCTGGAGGGGCTGTCGCAGGAGGATCGGGCGATGGTCGAGCACGTGGCCGGGATGCTGAGCGGTGAGGGCGGCAGCGGGTACGCGCCGTACCTGGCCGCGCGGCCGCAGACGCTCAGCTACGGGTGGGCGGATTCGCCGGTGGCCCAGCTGGCCTACCTCGTGGAGCGGTTCAAGGAGTTCGACGGCTGGCCCGACGGGGAGGCGCCGCGGGAGCCGGTCGACCGCGACCTGGTTCTCGGCAACGCGAGCCTCTACTGGCTGACGGGCACCGGCGGGTCGTCGTCGTGGACCTACTACGAGGGCGCGGCCGGCATGCCGATCGACCAGAAGGCGGTGCCGACGGGCGTCTCGCACGGCGGCCCCGACGCCTTCCGCCGGCTCGCCGAGCGCGGGAACGCCATCGTGCACTGGGAGGACCACGAGCACCCCAGCCACATGCTCGCGATGGCGGCGCCCGGCCCGCTGGCGGCCGACATCCGCACGTTCTTCTCGGGCCTGGGTAAACCCGTCGATCTCGGGCGGTGATCGGGCCTACCCTGATCGTATGGCCCATGCGAAGACGTCCTTCGTCTGCCTGCCCTGCCGCGCCTCGTACAAGCAGCCTTACGATCGCGGCCGCGACGCCCGTCCCTGCCCTCGCTGCGCGGGGCCGCTGATCCACGTCGGTTCCGCGTTCGCGGCCCCTCCCCGGCGGGACGCCGCGGCCTGGCGGGTGCTCTCTGTGCTGCTGCACGCGGGCGTCCGCTTCCACAAGAGCTGCTGCGGTGGTCCCGGTTACCGTCCGCGCACCCTCGGCGAGGTGCGTGCGCGGATGGCGTACGCCCGCGCTACCGGTGAGCCGTTCGCCAAGGCTCTCGTACGGCACGAGCTACCGTGAAGCGCAGCCGCGTCCAGGCTTGAGACGTCCTCTACGGTGTATCCCGGATGAGGAACTCGACATCTCGCCAGAGTTTGTCGAAGGACGTCGCGTTCGCGCGGGCAAGACGAAGGTCGAACTGAGCGGCCAGGCTGGTCTGGTGCTTGGTCGGACTGTACGGGCGGTTGTCGGTGCGGCGATGGGAGAGCCATTCCTTGCAGCCTCGCGGCTGCTCAGGATCGGCCGGTACTTCGAGGTCGGCAGCCATGCCCGCGCAGTTGCGCAGTGAGCTGGCCGAGGCCAGGAACCAGGCCTCGAACTCGCGGTTCGCGAGCACTACCGCGCTGCGTAGATCGGGCCTGGCGTCCTGGGCGCGGCCGAGTAGCCGGGGGCCGAGTTCGGCGGGACAGTCGTCATCGGCGTCGAGGAGTACGAGCACCCCGGTAAGGGCGTTCTGGCCGGCGGTAGCCCGATCGATTTCGGACTCGATGCCGCCCTTGGAGATCAGCGAGTTGCGGCTCACCCGCCACGGCCGCGGGACGTCCACACAGAGGTCAGGGGCGATCTCGGCGACGAGCCTGCGAAGGAGGACCGGCAAGGCCTGTACCTCGCCGTCGCCCTCGACGAGGGTGACGATACGGAGAGGCGCACTGGTCAAGCTCCCTCCTCCTCATCGGAGCGCAACTGCCCGTGGCGGTGGTAGTCCGCCAAGTAGGACGGGTTCTCTCGCAAGACCTGGAGCGTCTTACGGCTCAGTTCGCCGATCCTGCTGACACCGGCGGCCATTTCCACCAATCGCAGACTCGACGGCTGGAGTTCCTCTGCCGTGAGCAGGTCCGAGCTCTGCGTGGTCGCGATCACCTGAGTCCAGTGGGAAGCCTCCGCCATCGCCGCCAGGAGCCCGGAGACCTTGGCGGGGTGAATGGCGAGCTCCGGCTCCTCGATCGCCAACAGGGGAATGCCGCCCGCGAGAGCGTCGGGCTGGTTCAATGCCGTCAGCACACCCGTACCGCGGACGGTTCCCTCGGAGAGTTGCTCACGCTGGAACACCTGGACGTGCGGGTCGCCTGCGTGCACGGTCCCGGCGTTCACCGCTTCCCAGAAGGGCACGATCGGATCCCCGTTCCAGAATCGGGCCTCGATGGTGGCGAAGTCGCCCTGCATTCGGCGATCCACGCCGAGCAGCGACGGGACCAGCCAGCGCATCCAGCCGTCCACGGACTCCTTGGCCTCGGGATGCTGATCGGCCAGGAGTCCCAGCACCTGGCCCAGGTGTTCTCCTCGCTCGCCGAGTTGTGTCTGCCTGACCCTGGTGTCGTCCAGTTCGCGCAGCGTATTGGTGTCGAGGTCGTAGAAGCGCATCGAGGTGAGCGCCCGTAGCACTGTGTCGTAAGGAGTGAGGCGCCCTACGACAGGGAGCAGAAGCTCGTCCGGGCCCAGCCGGGCACCGGGTAGGTCGTCTCCGCGGACTATCCGCTCCCCGCTGATCGCGTCGATGGAGTATTGAGCGTGAGCTTCCCGCGAGATGAGCCGCAGCTTCTCCGTGAGCACGAGGAGCGGACGCTCCTGGTCCGGATCTCGGCCGATCTGGATCTCGTACGTAGCCTCGCCTTGGACAGAACTGAAGGCGAGATGCAGTTCGATGAGGAAAGAGGGCGCGGCTCGACCTGTTGACGTGTTCCTGTGCAGGAGCGAATCGAGGCTGCCGCGTTCCGCCACCGCGCGGGAGGGGGACAGCACGAGCGCGTCGCGTACGAAGCGAAGCGCGTCCAGAAAGTTGGACTTCCCCGACGCGTTGAAGCCCGCGAGAATCGTGAGTGGCTCCAGACGGACGTCGCACGTGGCGATCGAGCGGAAATCACGCACCCGGACCCTCGTCACGAACGGAGCCGCATCCCGGTGGATCTTCTCGTTCATGACATATCAGCCCCTGGTATCTCCGTACGGAGTGCTTCGTCTCGGTTCTCCGAGGCGGGATCGTGCATGGACTGACAGTAGCTGTGATGGATGCCGGTGAGTGACTGACCGGAGAACGTCCAGGCCGGCCGTGCGGGCCGGCCTGGACGGTCGGATCAGGACAGGTCGAACCGGTCGAGGTTCATGACCTTGTCCCACGCCGCGACGAAGTCGTTCACGAACTTCTCCTTCGCGTCGTCGCACGCGTACACCTCGGCGAGCGCGCGCAGCTCGGAGTTCGAGCCGAAGACCAGGTCGGCGCGGCTACCGGTCCACTTGACCTCGCCCGTCGCGGAGTCGCTGCCCTCGAACGCGTTGGCGTCGCCGGCGACCGGCTTCCACGTCGTGCCCAGGTCGAGCAGGTTGACGAAGAAGTCGTTGGTCAGCTGGCCCGGGGTGTCGGTGAGGACGCCGAGCTGCGACTGCCCCTGGTTGGCGCCCAGGACGCGCAGGCCGCCGACGAGGACCGTCATCTCGGGGGCGCTCAGGGTGAGCAGGTTGGCCCGGTCGAGCAGGAGGTACTCGGCCGGCAGGCGGTTGCCCTTGCCCAGGTAGTTGCGGAAACCGTCGGCGGACGGCTCCAGCACGGCGAACGACTCGACGTCGGTCTGCTCCTGCGACGCGTCGGTGCGGCCCGGCGTGAAGGGCACCTGGACGTCGTAGCCGGCGTCCTTGGCGGCCTTCTCGACGGCGGCGGCGCCGGCGAGCACGATCAGGTCGGCGAGCGAGATCTGCTTGCCGCCGGTCTGGGAGCCGTTGAACTCCTTCTGGATCCCCTCCAGGGTGCCCAGCACGTTCGCGAGCCGGTCGGGGTCGTTGACCTCCCACCCGATCTGCGGCTGCAGGCGGATGCGCGCGCCGTTGGCGCCGCCGCGCTTGTCGCTGCCGCGGAAGGTCGAGGCCGAGGCCCACGCGGTGGACACCAGCTCGGACACCGACAGGCCCGAGGCGAGGACCTTCGCCTTGAGCGCGGCGACGTCCTCGTCACCGACCAGCTCGTGCGTCACCGCCGGCACCGGGTCCTGCCACAGCAGCGTCTCGGCCGGGACCTCCGGGCCGAGGTAGCGGGAGGCGGGGCCCATGTCGCGGTGGGTCAGCTTGAACCAGGCGCGGGCGAAGGCGTCGGCGAACTCCTCGGGGTTCTCGTAGAAGCGCCGCGAGATCGGGCCGTAGATCGGGTCCTCGCGGAGCGCGATGTCGGTGGTCAGCATCGACGGCGCGTGGCGTTTCGACGGGTCGTGGGCGTCGGGGATCGAGTCCTTGCCGGCGCCGTGCTTCGGCCGCCACTGGTGGGCGCCGGCCGGGCTCTTGGTCAGCTCCCACTCGTAGCCGAACAGGTTCCAGAAGAAGTTGGTGGACCACTTCGTCGGCGTCGAGGTCCAGGTGACCTCCAGGCCGCTGGTGATGGTGTCGCCGCCCTTGCCGGTGCCGTAGGTGCTCTTCCAGCCCAGGCCCATCTGCTCGATGGGGGCGGCCTCGGGGTCGGGACCGACGTGGTCGGCGGGGCCGGCGCCGTGGGTCTTGCCGAAGGTGTGACCGCCCGCGATCAGGGCGACCGTCTCCTCGTCGTTCATCGCCATCCGGCGGAACGTCTCCCGGATGTCGCGGGCCGCGGCCAGCGGGTCGGGGTTGCCGTTCGGGCCCTCGGGGTTGACGTAGATGAGGCCCATCTGGACGGCGCCGAGTGGGTTCTCCAGCTCGCGGTCGCCGGTGTAGCGCTCGTCGCCCAGCCAGGTGGACTCGGGGCCCCAGTAGACGTCGTCCTCGGGCTCCCAGACGTCCGCACGGCCGCCGGCGTAGCCGAACGTCTTGAAGCCCATCGACTCCAGGGCGACGTTGCCGGCCAGGACCAGGAGGTCGGCCCACGAGAGGTTCTTGCCGTACTTCTTCTTGACCGGCCACAGCAGGCGGCGGGCCTTGTCGAGGTTGGCGTTGTCGGGCCAGCTGTTGAGCGGCGCGAAGCGCTGCTGGCCGGCTCCGGCGCCGCCGCGGCCGTCACTGATGCGGTAGGTGCCGGCGGCGTGCCAGGCCATCCGGACCATGAACGGGCCGTAGTGGCCGAAGTCGGCGGGCCACCAGTCCTGCGAGGTCGTCAGCAGCTCGGCGATGTCGCGCTTGACGGCCGGGAGGTCGAGGCTCTTGAACGCCTCGGCATAGTCGAAGTCCTCGCCGAGAGGGTTGGCCACGGCGGGGTTCTTGGCAAGGATCTTCAGGTTGAGGCGGTCCGGCCACCACTGGTGGTTTCCGCCACCCTGCGTCGGGTGCGGCGCGCGGTGTGCGACCGGGCAGGCGCCTTCGCCCTCCGTCTTGGGGTCGGTGACGATCGCATCATGGTTCTCGGTCATGGGAGTCCTTCGGATCAGGCGGTGGAACAGTCGGGGCACCGGCCCCAGAAGATGACCTCGGCTTCGTCGATCGAGAAGCCGTGGTCGTCGGACGCGCTCAGGCATGGCGCGTGGCCGACCGTGCAGTCGACGTCGGCGACGGCGCCGCACGAACGGCACACGATGTGGTGGTGGTTGTCCCCCACGCGCCCCTCGAACCGGGCCGCGCTGCCGGCCGGTTCGATGCGCCGTACGAGCCCGGCGGCGGTGAGTGCGTGGAGGGCCTCGTAGACAGCCTGGAGGGAGATGTGGCCTACACGATCGCGCACCCCCGAGGCGATGGTCTCGACATCGAGATGGTCACCGTCCCGGACGGTCTCGAGCAGTGCGACCCGGGCGGCCGTGACCCTCAGGCCGGCCCCGCGCAGCTCCTCGGCGGTGGTCTTGGGTGCGGTCATGGTGGTCAACCTACTGACTAAACCTGAACGATACAAGTTAATGAAGGACCCAAGTTTGGTGAACTTCCGGTCATGAGCGCTTCCGGAGGCGTCCGGTCGTCAGGTCCAGGGCGTGGACGCGATCACTGGTGTCGCGGACGAGGAATCGCCCCTTCTCGGTCCAGCCGAGACCGGCGGCGAGGTACTCGTCACCGAATTCCGGCTCGACGCTGGACACGCGCGTGCCGGTGTTCGAGTCGTAGGTCTCGACGCGTATCAGGCCCCGGACGATCACGAGGCGGCGGCCGTCCGGAGAGAGGTGGTACGTGTCCCCGACGAAGTTCTTGCCGAGCTTCCGGGCAGGGAGGCGCATCCGCGTCCTGCCCCGGTGGTCGAGGACGAGCACTCCGGCCGGTGTCGTGGCGACGATGCCGCCCAGGCTGAGGTCGTGCACCCGCCGAACTCCGGGGATCGACACCGTGGTCCAGGTCTGGGTGTCGATGATGCGTGCGCCTTCCTTGACCAGGGCGACATATCTGTTCTGGCGGGCGAATGTGGCCGTGGGCACCGCGGCGTCGGCGAGAGGGCCGGTGAGAGGGCGGATGTTCTCGGCGTCCTGGTAGACCATCCGGCGATCGCGCCTGCCCAGGTAGACGACGGCCTTTCTGTTCTGGCTGCGGGCGAAAGGCGGCTTCGTGGGCGCCTTGCCTTTCCTGCTGATGTACGGGGCGGCCTGGGGAAATGGCTCACCGTTGACTTGCCATGACTGGCAGGGGTCGTCCAGCAGGTCGTTCAGCGCGCAGGTGGGAGCGGTCAATTTCCGTGCTGTCGTGAATGCGGCCGTCCCGTCGGGAACCGATTTCTGCACGGTGTATTCGGGCAGAATCCGTTCCGGTGCCTGGCCGGGGGTGAGCAGCGCGCCCGACAGGACGATCGCGGTTCCCGCGAGGTAAAGAGAGCGGGTCGACCAGTGGCCGATGGCCAGTTCGGCGGGGGACGCCCCGGCCGGTGGGCGAGGGGCGGGTTCACGGGTGAGGTGCCGCACGGCCAGCGCGACGGCGAGGACGGCGGCCGTGCGGGCCAGGACTTCCGCCGTGAACTCCCGGTCCACCACGAAATAGGCGCATACCGCGAGGGAGCCCGCCAGGCTGAGCTGCCAGGTCGTCCGATAGATCTCCGTCTGGAGCGCGGGTTGTCGCGCGTGGCACAGAACGCTGACCGCACACCAGCCCAGCACCAGATAGAACGGGTCATCGGTGAGGAGGACCAGTGGGACGGCGGGAACGAGAGTGATCAGCCGCCACCGCCGCCGCTCGGCGAAATGGTCGATGATCCGGCGGGCGTCGGCTGATGTGACGGTCAGGCCGGTCAGTTCGGCGAACCTGCTGAGCCGCTCCCGGGTGACCGGCGCGAGCGCCACCAGGATGGCGATCGTCGTGACTATCCAGGTGATCATCGGCGGTGTCGTCACGACTTGCCACCATATAAGGTTCTTTCTCGTGGGTTCGGATGAAATATGGGAGCGATTCGGTATCGCCTCGTGGCGTGCCCATCTGGCGCGATTACGACTCGTCGTCGCCGCAGGACTTTCGCTCACCGTTTTCGCCGCGGCCTTCTGGTGGTCGGGGGCGATAACGCCGCGCATCACCTGGGAACCTGAGCCGTTTTTTGCCAGGGCTCACGTGGATGAGCGCGGCATCCTGAGCATCAGGCTCGAAATCGCGGTGGAAAACGAGGGAATAACCCCCTTCGTCCTCACAGGTTTGTCGATGAACATTCCCGGCCTGCGCCTTCTTCCCGCGGAAGAGACGGAAGAGATCGAAGTGGATGCCGGAGGCCGGGAGTGGCTGACCAGGCAGATCGCCATCACCGACTGCGCGGCGGTGCCGCACGAGCCTCGGCCGGTCAGCTTCACCTATAGCACCTGGATGGGCTCTGGTTCGGCGGAGGCGATGTGGGGCCCCTGGTGGATGTCGAACACCGCCGGAGGAGTGCCTGTCGCCTGGCAGCGAGCACTCGCTATAGACGCCTGCAGCAAGGCGGTGAGCGGGGAATGGTTCTGACGCTCCCGTACGAGGAAGGTCCCGCGGGTCTCCGCCCGCTCAAGCGGATCGTCGCCGGTCTCGTCATCGTGTACTGCGCCCTTCGCGTCAACGACTTCGACCTGCTGCTGAACCCTCTCGGCTGGGCGATGTGCGCGACCCCGCTGCTCCTGCTGCGGCGATCGGCCGGGGACCCCTTCGACCTGGCCAGGACCTCGGTCCTGGCCATGGTCTGCCTGTCGGCGGTCGCCGTGTTCGCCGGCTGGGTGGGGCCGAGCCTCGGGACCACGCCCTCTCCCGTCGTCGAACTGATCGGCGTCGCCGAGGGAGTGGGCGGGCTGGTCGCCGTCTGGCTGATCACCGACGCCGTCATCAGGAGGATCCGGTCGTACGGGATCGCCTCCGGGGTGGCGGTCCTCGACGTGCTGCGCTGGGTCGTGGTCGGGCTGGGCGCGCTCGGCACGCCGGCCGGTCTCGGTTACACCGCGCTGGGGCCCGTCGTGGCGGTCGGCTGGTTCGCGTGTCTCGCCGCGTTGCTCGTGATGCTCTACCGGTCGGCCAAGCTTCCGTACGCGGCATCCGTACGGAAGCTCGGCGAATGATCCGAAGGTCTCACGGCCAGTACGGGGCGAGGATGTCGAACTTGTTCGGCAGGCCCAGCTGGTAGCGGATGTCGTCCAGGTCGTAGAGGGACTTGAACTCCTTCGGCAGGTAGAGGTCGTACAGCCTGGCCTTGGTCGCCGAGGAGCCGGCGGCGTCGAGGATGGCGTTGGCGGTCTTGCGGCCGGCCTCGTTGCCGCCCTCCATGGTCGCCAGGTTGATGTTGTTGCGGACGTAGTCGGCGGCCAGGTAGAAGTTCGGGATCCGGGTGGTGGCCTCGGGACGGTTCGCCCAGGAGCTCGGGGAGTTGATGAGCAGCGGCTCGTCGTTGGCCACCGCGGGGGTGCCCTCGCCGGTGATCGCGGGGTCGACGAACCAGCTGTGTACGAGCGAGTCCGGCAGCAACTGGTTGCCGTTGGGGGTGACGGCGCGGATCTGGGCCAGCACCTCCTGGACGATCTCCGGGCGGGTGCACTGCTTGGCGGTCTTCCCGAACAGGATGCCCGGACTGTTCCAGTCGGACAGGTCGATCGACAGGCAGTCCTTGGCCACGCCGTCTCCGTAGGCGGCGGGGAAGTCGGTCGTCCAGAACTGCGCCTGGCTGATCGAGGTGAGCGCCCACGGGGTGCCGGCGTAGACCAGGTGGCCCTCGACGATCGGCGTGGGCTGCTTGAGGTAGATCATGACGCCGTTCATCCAGTCCGTCTCCAGGTGGCTCAGGCGGGCCAGCTGGGGGTCGGCGGACTTCATGGAGGACGACAGGAGCGGCATGACCCGCTCGATCGGCATCGCGGCCACGTAGTGGTCGGCGGTGACGGTGCCGGCGGCGCCGGTGGGGTCGGTCACCCGCGCGCCGGTGATCCGCCCGCCGGAGTGGTCGAAGCCGGTGGCGGACCAGCCGACCTTGAACTGGACGCCGAGCCCGGTCAGGTAGTCGATCCAGGGGTTGATCCACACGTCGTTGGACGGGCCGTTGAGCACCTGGTCGGGCGGGCCGTACGGGCCGAGCCCGAGGCCGCTGTAGAGGAGCGCCTCGAACATCATCGCGATCGTGCGGGTGTTGGCCCTGTCGGGCTGGGCGGCCACCAGGGAGGCGGTGAACATCCTGGTCAGCAGCTCGCGGTACTCGACCGACATGATGTCGGACTTGGTGAAGTCGGAGAAGCTCATGTTCTCCCACTGGCCGAGCTTCCGGCGGGGGCCGCTGGTGATGAACGTGATCATCTTCGACAGGAAGAAGTTGATCTGCGTGAGCGGGATGGTGGTGCCCGCGATGATCGCGCTCCGTAAGAAGTCCTGGATGACCTCCGGGGTGAGCCCGTTGCTCAGTTCGCTGGGGATGGGGACGCGCAGGAACTTCTTCCGGTAGGCGATGGCCGTGAGGCTGGCGGCCACCAGGTTGTCGCGCACGGTGCCCGAGCCGAACGGGATGCGGCTCATCGTGTCCGGCAGGTTCTGGTAGAAGCCGGGGAAGAAGCGGAAGCCGTGCTCGCCGGGCAGGTCCTTGCGCCCGCCGGTGGCGGTGCCCGGCACCGGGATGCTCCTGGACTTGCCGCCGAGGACCTTGCGTTCGTACACCGTGACCTGGAAGCCGCGCTCTGCCAGCTCGTGGGCGGTGCTCAGGCCGCCCATGCCGGCGCCGAAGATCGCCACGTTGCGGCCGGTGACACTGCTCTTGAGCAGGGCGGGGGCGGCCGCTCTGGCGCCTTCGGCGCCCCATAACGGCCCGGCCGCCGCTCCTGCTGTCGCGGCCAGCGCGCCGGTGACGAACCTCCGCCGGTTGATCCCGCCCTGACCGTTGTCCCGGGTCTCCTGCTCTGCCATGGTGCGGCCTCCGCTCACCGTTTAGCTAACCGACACAGCTGTTGGTTCAGCTAGGCGAGACGATGAACGCGTGGATCACTCTTGTCAAGACGCGGATGTGCGCCCGGGTGTGTGGGAGAGACCGTTCCACAGCACGAGCATGGCGGCGTCGACGAGTTGCTCGCGCGGCATCTGCGGGTTTCTTGCCCACCACTGGGCGAGGCCGTCGGTGCCGGAGATGAGCAGCTCGACCACGGCGTGGGCCGCGTCGGTGTTGGGGTCGAGGCCGAGGTTGCGCAGGTCGCGGCCGAGCATGACGGCGACCGAGCGGGTGCGGGCCTCGCGGATGCCCCAGCGCACGGCCTTGATCTCCGGGTCGTCCTCGTCGGTGTGGTCGAACAGCAGGCGGCGCGCAGCCGGCCAGTCCTCGGAGAAGCTGAAGTAGGCGTCGAGCGTGGCGCGCAGCCGGCGGCCGGGAGAGCCGGTACCGGTGATGCGGGCGCCGATGTGTTCGACCAGGCGCGCGTTCTGTTCCTGCAGGACCGTGATGAGCAGCACCCGCTTGGACGGGAAGTGGTCGTAGAGGACCGAGCGGGTCACCCCGGCCGCGGCCGCGATCTCTTCCATGGCGGTGGCGTGGTAGCCGCGGGCGGCGAAGACCTCCAGAGCCGCCTCGGTGATGCGGGCCCGACGGGCCGAGCCCCGCATGCGTTTCTTCGGCTCCTGGATCGCCATGCCCGGCAGCCTACCCCCGACCCGTTGACGCCGCGCCGCTGCGGGCATAAAACCGACACTAGAGTCGGTTAGCGCGCCAGGAGGCCCGATGCCAGAGCATGCGGACGTCGTCATCGCCGGAGCACGCTGCGCGGGTTCTTCCACCGCGGCAGCCCTGGCGCGGCGCGGATGCAAGGTGATCGTCGTGGACCCGGCGCGGTTCCCCTCCACCACGGTCTCCACCCATCTGCTCTTCGCGTCGGGGGTCGCCGAGTTATCCAGGGTCGGCGCCCTGGAACGGGTGGAGAAGATCGGCGCGCCCAAGCTCTCCCGTGCCTTCGTCGGCGGCCCCGGCCACGCCGCCTCCGGCCGCTACACCCCGATCGACGGCATCGACTACGGGCTGTGCGTGCGGCGGACCGCGCTGGACGCGGCCCTGGTCGAGACGGCCCGCGAGGCCGGCGCCGAGGTCAGGGAAGGTCACCGCGTCGTCGACCTCCTGTGGGAGGGAGGCCGGGCCGTGGGCGTCAAGGTCAGCGAGCGCGGCGGCCGGGAGTACGAGGTGCGCGCCAACCTGGTCGTCGGCGCCGACGGGCGCCGCTCCACCGTCGCCCGGCTGGCGGGCGCCGAGCGGCCGCGCGCGTTCCACGCCAACGGCCGGGCCTGCTACTACGCGTACTACGAGGACCCGCGGGAGGAGTGGCGCACGACCGCGGCGATGTGGCTGACCGGGCGGGAGCTGGGCAACGCCTTCCCGTGCGACGGCGGGCTGACGATGGTGTTGCTGATGCCGCCGGCCGAGCGGGCCGCCGACTTCAGGGGCGACCTGGAGGCGGAGTTCGCCCGTACCGTCGGTTTGGTGCCGGGGCTGGCGAAGCGCCTGGAGGGGTGTACGAAGGCGACGAAGATCGTCAGCTCGGCGGCGCATCCGTCGTACTTCCGGACCTCGGCGGGGCCCGGCTGGGCGCTGGTCGGCGACGCCGGGCACTTCAAGGACCCGGTGACGGCCCAGGGCATCCGCGACGCCCTCAGGTTCGGGAGGCTGCTGGGCGAGCGGGTCGCGGGCGTGGTGGACGACGCGGCGGCCGTCGACGAGGCGACCCGGGCCTGGGAACGGTCGCGTGACGCGCAGTGCCTGATCATGTATCACTGGACGAACCTGCTCGGGCGCGGCGACGGGCTCGCGTACGTGCAGATAGAGCTGCTGCGAGGGCTGACCGAGGGGCCCGGCGGGGTCCGGCGGATCCTGGAGGTCTACTCCAGGATCCGCGACCCGCGCGAGACGCTGGCCATGGGCGGCATGATCAAGGCGGTCGCCCGCGCCCTGCGCGACAACCCGCGCTCCCGCCTGGCCGTGCTGAAGGCGACGGCCGAGACGCTGCGCGAGATCGCCGGGCATCACGACGAGGCAAGGCGGCTGCTCCGCCCCGCCTCATGACCGCCCAGCGGGGTCCGACGCGCTGACCGGTGCCGTCCCGGCTTGTGAAGGGTGTCCGGTGGTCATCGGCTCGGCCCCGCCCTGTGAGGGGTGGGCGATCAGCACGTAGCGTTCGTCGCTGATCGGGCGGCCCCACAGCGCCGGGTCGGTGAGCTGTTCGTGGTGGACCACCCGGGCGATCGGGGCGAGCGCCTGGGCGAGCCGCTCGGCGGGGACGCCGCCGAGCCAGGGCAGCGGGGGCGACGGCGACGCGTACGGGGTCTGCCCGGGGGCGTCCCAGCGGCCTTCGACCAGCACCAGCCGGCCGCCCGGCCGGAGCAGCCCCAGCCAGCGGCGCAGCGCGTCCTCGGGCGCGGGCAGGGTCCACATCAGATGGCGTACGAGGATCGCGTCGTAACGCGCGCCGGCCTCCACGGGCGGGTCGGCGGCGTCGCCGACGTGCAGGGGTACGCCGAAACCCGCCTGCTCCAGCTTCAGGCGGGCCTGGTCGATCATGCGCGGGGAGAGGTCGACGCCCGTGGGGCGGTGGCCCTGCCGGGCCAGGAGAAGGGTCAGCGAGCCCGTGCCGCAGCCCAGGTCGAGGATGTCGGAGGCCGCGCTGGGCAGCCACTGGGTGAGCCTCAGCCACCAGGCCGCGCGGACGTGCGGGCTGCGGAGACCGTGGTCGGGCTCCTGGTCGAAGGCGTCGGCTGATGAGTCCCAGTAAGTCGAGATGGGAGCGAGATCGGGTGTCGGCACCCGCGCAGTCTCGCAGCGGGCGCCGACAGTTTCCGCGCGGCGTTCAGGCGGCCGGGACGGCCCGGGTCCACCAGGCGTTCCAGCGCGCCTCCAGGTCCGCGAACTCCTCGTTGGTCCGCCCGTACGTGGTCAGGATCATCATGGCGACGCCCTCGGGGTGGACCGGGACCGGCGGGGTGTGGGCGACCACGAGGAGACCGTCGCCCCAGCCGTCCACGGTGAGGCCGAGCTGGTGGTCGGAGCGGAACCAGACCGTGCCCGCGAGCGGCTCGCCGGTGGGGGCGGCGTGCTCGTACGGGGTGCCGGGGGCGAGGCCCGCGAGCGCGTCGAGGCCGGCGGCGGCCAGCGGTGGGGTGGTGCCGTGGCCCGAGAGGAAGACGGTGCGCCGGTCGGCGCCGGGGTGGCGCTCCAGGGCGAACTTGAGCTGGTGGATGAAGGTGACCCAGCCCTCGTTGACGTCGTCGTAGTAGGCGTCCCACTCGGTGTCGCCACTGAGCGGGGCGCGGGTCATGCGCAGGTGGGTGCGGCCCTCGCCGGCGTCGGTCAGCTCGAACCTGTCGCCGCCCTGGACCTCCATCCAGTGCTCCTGCGGCGACTCGGTGACGTGCTCGGCGTAGATGAAGTCGATCTCCTTGTCGAGGCCGTCGAAGTGCCAGCCGTGCCAGCGCCGGATCTGCTCCGGGTCGCGCAAGGCCCGCCACACCTCCCCGACCGGCGCGGAGATGGTGACCTCGACGGTGAACCGCTCTTCCGTCATCTGCCTGGCTCCTTGTGTGGGGTGGGATGGCCGCCGGCGGTGAGGCGGTAGGGCCTGCCGCCGGCGGTGTCGTAGCGGGCCGCGACGCGGGAGACGGCCTCCGCCAGCTCGTCGGTGAAGCGGTGCACGTCGCCGGGCTCGGCGAAGCGCACCTCGGCCTCCAGCGTGAAGGTCAGCAGGCGGACGCCCTGCCGGTCGGCCTCCGCGGCCATCCGGGTGACGTCGCGTACGGTGCCCGCGGCGACCTCGACCAGGTGCTCGGCGGCGTGCCGGTCGGCGATGCGGGCGAAGCCGGCGTCGACCTCGGACGGCTCGGCGGGGGAGCCGAGCACGCCGGGGTCGACGAGGAAGGCCTTGGCCGTGGCGCGCATGACGCGCTCGACGCAGCCGCGGCGGCGGCGCTCCTCGACGAGCTCGACCAGCTCCTCCTGCTCCAGCACCTTCAGGTGGTAGCCGACCCGCTGGCGCGGCATGTCGAGCTCGGCCGCGAGCTGCACCGCCGACGCGGGCTCGCGCAGGCGGGCGAGGAGCTGCCTGCGGATGGGCGTCAAGGCGACGCGCAGGCGCTCGGGCTCGTCCATGAGCGACATCTCGGTGGCTGCCATACGGCGATGAAACCATTGGACAGTTTTTCCTGTCAATTGGACGAGTGTGCATTTTTCGCGATTACGCCTGATACGTGGAGTTATGCACGGTAATGAGCAGGCCGCTGCCGCACCGTAGGGGACGAACATGAGCGGCGCTCGACCGATCGCCGCCGGAGATCTCATACGGGGTGAAATCCATGAACAGCATCAAGCGTGGCGTGGCTCGCGTGTCCCTGCTCGGCGGCCTGGCGGCCGGCGTGCTGGCCGCGACGCCCGCCGCGGGCAACGCCGTGGCCGGTGAGCCGACAGTCACCAGGAGCGGCGTCACCGTCACCATCACGGCGCCGAACATCGCCAGGGCCGACAACGTGACCGTCCAGGAGGTGAGCGGCCGGCTGCACGTGTTCGGCGCGGTCGTCGCCGGGACCGGCTGCACCACGGTCTCCGCCAACGAGGTGAACTGCGGCTCCGGCGTCACCACGGTCAACGCCGCCCTGGGCGCGGGCAACGACCGCTTCTCGTCGCTGGTCGGCGTGCGGGGGACCGTGGACGGCGGCACGGGCGGCGACGTCTTCCTCGCCGGGCGCGGCTTCCGCGGCACCGGTCTGACCTACGTGGGCGGCGGCGGCGCCGACACCGTCGACTACGGCTCCAGCGGCACTCCCGTGAAGGTGAGCAAGAACGGCGCCGCGGACGACGGCCGGCCCGGTGTCGACCTCGACAACGTCGCCTCCGACGTGGAGACCGTCCGCGGCACCGTCGGCGCCGACACGCTGATCGGGCACTCGGGCGCCGACACGCTGATCGGCGACCAGGGCGCGGACACCCTCGACGGCAAGGGCGGCGACGACGTGATCGACGCCCGCGACGTCCAGGGCACCAAGGACACCCTGGTCGACTGCGGCACCGGCACCGACCAGGCGTTCGCCGACCAGGCGGACGCCCCGGTGTCCTGCGAGACCGTCTCCAAGTAGAGAACCCGGAGCCCGGCACGAGAACTCCCGTGCCGGGCTTCGTCACATGATCCATTAAGTCGCTATATTTCGCCCATGCCTCCCCAGGACGAGACGCACGACGAGGTGCTCCCGAGCATGGACGACCCACCGGCAGGGGAACGGTGGCTCGCGCCCGCGCTCAGGGAGCAGCGGCTGTACGAGCTGTGCCGCGACGGCGGCGACGAGGCGCACCTGGCCTACCTGAGGATCGTCGCGGCGGAGGGGCTCTACCGGCCGGTGGCTCTCGGGCAGGCCGTGGGCAGCGACGGCGCCGCGCCGCTGCACGTGACCACGCTGCCGGACGGACGCCGGCTCGTGCAGGTGTACACGGTGGGCGTGCTGCCCCGGCCGCATCCCGACGTGGTGTACGAGTTCATCACGCTGCGGGGCCTGATCTCGCTCTGGCCGCGGGACGTACGCGTCCTCCTGGTCAACGGGGCGACGCCGTGCGCGCGGGCGTTCCTGGCCGGGGAGGACGAGCGGGAGACCTGGCTCGGGCTGCACGACGAGCTGTTCGAGCCCGACGGCACCTGCGACCGCATCGAGACCCGCCGCACCGGCATGCCGCACGACGAGGGCCTGCTGCGCGGCCTCGCGTGCGGAGCCCACCTGTGTTACGGCAACGGCGACGCCTGGAACACGCTGGACTGGCACGGCGCCGGCTACAGCAGCGAGGTCGAGCGGCTGGCCGGAAGCTGGGGGATCGACGGCCACGACAGCTGGCTGGACACCACGGAGCTGCTGCTCGCCGCCGAGCTCAGCCCGTGGGTGTGGGACTACGTGCTCGGCGCCCGCCTCTGGCTGGCCCAGGAGACGGGCGAGCGGCGCGTCGACCCGGTGGTGTGGCGCGACTGCGTCGAGCAGAGCATCCGCTCGCAGCTCCAGGACGAGGTCTCCGGCGAGGAGCTGGACGACCTGGCGGCGAGCCTGCGCGGGCTCGCGGGCAAGATCATGCGGTACGAGTCGCGCTTCCGGGCCGACGGCCTCCTCCCGCCCGACGGGTACGTGCGCACCGTCGCCGCCTGGGACCTGGGCCGCGCCACGATGGTGGCCCGGTGGGGCCGCGGCGCCCGTTACGCCGGCGAGCAGGAGCTGCACGCCGCGGTCGAGCGGGCGGGCAAGGCGGTGCAGGCCGCGTACGGTTCGTGGCCGGAGTTCTCGGCCGGCTACATCCTCGGCCGCTGCCTGCACTTCGACGAGGAGACGTTCGGCGACTGGTACACCACGGTCCTGGACGCCCACCGCGCCCTCCTGGCCGCCCCCGACAGCCCGTGGAACACGGTCCCCCTGCACTGACGGCTAGCCGCGGCCCGCGCCCCCGGCGCCGCTCGCGCACACGGTGGACCGGGTGTGGAAGAGGCCGTAGTGCTTGCCCCAGTAGATGCGGCCCGTCGCCATGACGCAGCCGCGCGAGATCTTCAGCCGGGCGGTGTCGGTGCGGCCGGTGTACCAGCCGCGCCTGGCCGTCGACTGCAGCTGGCCGTCACACCGGCCGAAAGCGCTGCTGGGGCGGGCACAGTGCTTCAGCATGATCGTCATGTGCTTCCTGGTGCCCCAGGTGGCGTTCGTGGAGTTGAGGTACGCGCAGGCGGTCGAGGTGCGGGAGTCGTAGAACACGTGGATGTACGCCGCCTTCAGGAACTCCCGCGTGTGGACCGCCTCGCGCATCACCCGCTTGCCGGAGCAGGTCGGCAACTGAGTGGACGACTGGGCGGACGACTGGGCGGACGCGGCGGCGGGCAGACCGGTCAGCGCGGCGGCGGCGACGAGCCCGACGATCAGGGATCGCATGATGTCTCCTCAAGGCTGCGGCTCGCACTGCTGTGCGAGCATGAGTGGTTCGCAAGACGCAGGTTGACCCCGGGCCGGCGGCGAGGCCAGAGGGTGCATGGCGTGCAATCGTGCGCGGCCTTGCACCCCTGGCTTCACCTGCGGTTCCACGCTCCGGTGAACAATTGCGGGAAGGGGGTGCGCGCCGGGATGGGGACGTTCGAGGAGCTCGTGGACCGGCTCGCCGCGGCGCTGGACGAGGCGGCGGAGGGCATCAGGGAGGCGCTGCGCTCGCGGGGACGCCCGCAGAAGTACCTGGCGAACCGGGTCGCCGACGCCAGCCCTTCGCTCATCTCCCGCTGGCTGTCGGGAGCCCGCCAGCTCGCCGACCGCAACCGCCTGCCCGGCGAGGAGGCGATGCGGCAGATCGCCACCGCGCTGGAGCTGCCTCCGGAGCGGGCCCGGACGCTGATCGCGCTCGGCCGCGGCATCGACGAGCTGCGCAAGCGGCTGGAGGGCGAGGAACGCGGCTGGCGGGCCAGGGCCGCCGAGCGCCGCGGCCGCGAGGCCGCTCTCCAGCCCGCCCCGTCCCCCCGCAGGTCGGTGCCGCTCCTGACCGCCGCCGTCGCCGCCGCGACGGTGGCGGTGATCTCCTTCCTGGGCGGGGTGCTCGCGGGCCGGAGCTGGGGCACCGAGCCGCCGCCGTCCGTCGCCGCCACCGTGACGGCCGGGCAGGGCGCCGGGGACCGCTGCAGCACGTGGGCCGACGCGGGCGACGGCGTCCAGCTGGAGGCGTGCGTACGGATCCGCGAGGGCCGCATGCTGATCAGGAGCCGGCTGCGCGGCCCGGTCGGCACCCGCGCGGACATGGTGGTGCAGGCGTATGACACGTTCCTGGAGAAGCCGGTCACCAAGGAGCTGAAGTGTCACCGGATGCACCTCACGTCGGAGGGCCAGATCCAGACGTGCGGCTGGCACGAGATCAGGCCGCCGTACGGGCCGGAGTACGCGGCGCGGGCCGGGTGGCGTGAGGCCGGTGACGGCCCGTTCGGCGGGCACGTGCTGAGCTCGGGCCTGCGCTGGTGAGGGCGGCGGGGCGCGTCCCTTGACGCACCGGGTTGGTATGCCCAAACCTGGGGAGGTTTCTTCTCCTAGCCAGGGGAGCGCCGGTGGGCGAGAGCACGATCCGGGGCCGCGGGGTGGCGCGCTGGCTCGCCGCCCTGGCGCTCCTGCTGGTGGCCGCCTGCGGGTCCGGCGACGCCGGTGAGCCACCGGTGAACGCCGACGACGTGATGTTCGTCCAGATGATGGTTCAACACCACCGGCAGGGGATCGAGATGGCCGGGGTGGGCGCCGAGCGGGCGACCACGGAGGAGCTGAAGACGCTGGCGGCGGCCATCGTGAGCACGCAGCAGAGCGAGGTCGAGATGATGCTGCGCTGGCTGCACGCGTGGGGGCAGCCGATCACGCCGCCCGACGGGGCGCACGACCACCACGGCGGGCTGCCCGAGACCGACCGGAAGAAGATCGCCGCGCTCAGGTCGGCGAAGCCGTTCGAGCCGGAGCTGCTGAGGCTGCTCCTGGCCCATCAGGACGGGGCGGTCCAGATGGCCGCTCAGGAGGTCCGCGACGGCGTGAACCACGAGGCGACCCGCTGGGCGGCTCAGGTGCAGGAGTCGCGCAAGGCGCAGATCGAGCAGATGCGGCAGCTGCTCATCAAGGTCGCCGGCTAGGAAACAGCTTCCGCCATGGACACGTATGCGGATAAGTGATTAGATCACTTGATATGTCAGAGGTAGCACGGCCCACCCTCTCCGACGCGCTCACCGAGCGCATGCTGGAGCTCATCCGCGAGGGCGGGCACCGGCCCGGTGACCGGCTGCCTTCCACCCGAGAGCTGTCCCAGCGGTTCGCCGTCACCACGCCGACGCTGCGCGAGGCGCTGCGCAGGCTGGAGGCGACGGGCGCGATCGAGCTGCGGCACGGGTCCGGCATCTACGTCGGCGCCGCCATCGAGCGGCTCGTGCTGCCCAACCCCAACATGCGCGCGATGCACGCGCCCAAGCTGCTCGACCTGCTGGGCGCACGCATCGTCATCGAGCCGCCGCTGGCCGCGATGGCCGCCGGGCACGGCACCGAGGCGGAGCTCACGGCGCTCAAGCGGGTCCTCGCGGACGCGGAGGCCCACCTGCGCGGCCAGGACGCCGAGTTGCACGACGCCAACATGACCTTCCACCGGGCCACCGCCCGGATGGCGGGCAACACCGTCCTGCACGAGGTCGTCGACTCGCTGCTCACCGTCCACGCGGCCGAGCAGCAGGCGATCCTGCAGATCTTCGACGACCGCCGGCGCGACTACGAGGAGCACCTGGCGATCCTCCAGGCGATCGAGGCGCGCGACGCCGCGGCGGCCGAGGAGCGCATGCGGGCCCACCTGGTGGACGTGAAGACGGTCATCGAGCAGAGGTTGCACCACCCCCCCGAATGATCAAGGAGGCCGGGAACATGGTCCGGTCACGAGTGGCCACGATCGGCGTGGCAGCCGTCCTTCTCGCCGCCTGCGGCGGGAACGGCGCCGAGGCGCCGAAGCAGAAGACCGAGCTGACCCTCTACAACGACAAGGGCGCCTGGAGCGAGTACTTCGAGCAGATGGGGGCCCTGTCCAAGCAGTCCGTCGGCCTGAGCATGAAACCGACGGGCTACACCGACTCCGCGCAGTATCAGGCGTTCATCAAGGCCTCCTTCCGCACCAACGTCAAGCCCGACCTCTTCACCTGGCAGACCGGGGGGATGCTGGCGGAGATCGTCAAGCAGAAGCAGGTCGCCGACACCACCGCGATCTGGCAGGAGGCCGTCGCGAACGGCGACCTGCCGCAGGACCTGGCCCCCTACTTCACCGTCGACGGCAAGCAGTACTGCGTGCCGCTGAACGTCGCGTACTGGGGCATGTTCTACAACAAGAAGATCTTCGACGAGCACGGGCTGCGGCCGCCGGAGACCTGGGACGACCTGGTCAAGATCGCCGACACCCTGAAGCAGAAGGACGTCAAGGCGTTCTACCACACCAGCGTGCTGTTCTCGTTCGTCTGGTTCGAGCAGCTCATGGCCGGCATGGACCCCGACCTGTACGACCGGCTGTCCACCGGCCAGGCCAAGTACACCGACCCGGGTGTGGTCGCCGTGATGCGGAAGTGGAAGGAGCTCATCGACGCCGGCTACTTCATCAACCCGGGCGACAAGACCGACCCCGGTGACGTGCTGAAGAACGGCAAGGCGGCGATGGTGTCGTTCGGCACCTGGTTCAACACGAGCATGACCCAGCGCGAGATGAAGGCGGGCGAGGACTACGGCTTCTTCGTCATCCCCAACGTCGACGCCTCGCTCCCCAAGACGTCGATGATCTTCGAGAGCGGCCCGCTCTGCTCCCTCGCCGAGGCGCCCGACCCGGCGGCCAGCGCCAAGTACCTCAAGTGGTGGACCACCGCCGAGGCGCAGGAGAAGTGGGCCACCGCCCGCGGCGACGTGAGCGCCAACCCCAAGGTGGAGATCGCCGACGAGGCGCTCGGCCAGGTCACCAAGGACGCGGGCAGCGGCGAGTACCGCCTGGTCAACCGCTACTTCGAGGCCACCCCGCCGCCCATCCTGACCGCCGCCCTGGACGGTTTCTCCAAGTTCGTCACCGACACGAGCACGCTCCAGGAAGTGCTGGAAACCATCCAGAAGGAGGCCGACGAGTACTGGAGCACGCACCAGTGATGCTCGGGCGGTTCAGGTACGGGTACGTCGCGCCGGCCGCGTTGCTCGTCGCCGGGTTGCTCTATGCGCCGTTCGTGTGGACGGCGTACCTGAGCCTGACCCGGTACGACGGGCTCGCGCCGGCCGAGTGGATCGGCCCGGCCAACTTCGTCAAGCTGCTCGACGACCCCGTCCTGCTCACCTCGGTGCGCAACACGCTGATCTGGGTGATCGGCACGATGGTGCTGCCGGTCGGGCTGGGCCTGCTCGTCGCCGTGCTCTCGTACGACATCAAGGGCGGCGGGTGGTACCGGCTGCCGTTCATGCTGCCGTACGCGCTCAGCGGCGCCGGGCTGGCCCTGGTGTGGAGCCCGATCCTGTCGCACGACGGGGTGGCCAACAACCTGCTCGGCGTCGACACCGCCTTCTTACAGGAGGCGCCGCACAACACGATCGCGATGCTGCTGGTGTGGACGTGGCAGCAGCTCGGCGTGAACACGCTGCTGTTCGTCGTCGGGCTGCAGTCGATCCCGAAGGAGCCGATCGAGGCGGCCAGGCTGGACGGGGCGTCCGGGTGGCAGCTGTTCCGGCACATCATCTGGCCGCTGATGCGCCCGCTGACGGCGGTCGTGGTCGGGCTGGCGCTGGTGGCGAGCCTGAAGACGTTCGACATCGTCTGGGTGCTGACGCAGGGCGGGCCGGGCCGCAACTCCGAGACGCTCGCGGTGACCATGTACAAGGAGACGTTCGTGGCCAGCGACTACGGCTACGGCTCGGCGGTGGCGGTCGTGCTCACCGTGGTGACCGGGCTGGCGTCCTACCTCTACCTCAGGAGGCAGGTGCGATGATCCGGCGTGCCGTGCTGATCGTGCTCGGCCTGATCTGGCTCGGGCCGACCTACCTGCTGCTGGTGAACGCCTCCCGGCCGGCGGACTCCTACGACCCGTCGCGGGCGTGGGCGCCGCCGGAGGACTTCTCGCTGGTGACCAACTTCCTGCGCGCGCTGGACAGCGCCGACCTGGGCGCCAGCCTGGGCAGCACCGCGCTCTACAGCGTCGTCTCGCCCGCGCTGGGCGTGCTCGTCGGCGCGCTGGCCGGCTACACGATCGTGGTGCTGCGGCTGCGGCACGGGTTCTGGTGGTTCCTGCTGATCTTCGGTGGCACCGTCTTCCCCGCCCAGATGCTGCTCGTGCCGCTCTTCGTCGGCTACAGCGACGCCGGCCTGTACGACAGCCGCCTCGGGATGATCCTGATCTACACGGCGATCAACGTGCCGCTGGCCGCGTTCGTGCTGCGCAACTTCTACACCGGGGTGGCGTTCTCGATCTTCGAGGCGGCCCGGATGGACGGCGCGTCCACGTTCCGCATCTTCTGGCGGATCTACCTTCCGCTGTCGACCAGCGCGCTGGCGGCCGTGTTCATCCTGGAGTTCACCTTCATCTGGAACGACCTGATCTTCGGCCTGACGCTCACCCAGACGGCCGAGGTGCGTCCGGTCATGACCGCCCTGGCCGGGCTGATGACCGACGTGTACGCCGGGACGCCGGTCCCGGTCGGCCTGGCGGCGGGCCTGGTGGTCTCGCTGCCCACGGTCGTGCTGTTCCTCGCCACCCAGCGGCTGTTCGCCCGTGGCCTTTCTCTAGGGAGTGTGTGATGACGAGCCGGTTGCTGCAGCGGAGCCTCGGTTCCCCGGACTACGACGGGATCCGGCAGGCGCTGCGCACCGACACCTCGACGCCGGTGATCAGCCTGCGCGGGCTGGAGGTGCGGGTGGCGGTGCTGCCGCTGTTCACCCACGACGGCCGCCAGGCGGTCCGGGTGTCCAGCACGGTGCCGCTGACGCACGTGCTGGTCGGCGTCGACAGCGCCTCAGGCACGGACGTGACGCTGCTGGTGCCGGAGGTGGACGGGCCGCGCACGCTGACGCTGGAGTGCCGCGACGACGCCGGGGTGGTCGGCACCGCCCAGGTGACGGTCACGCCGCAGCGCAAGTGGACCGTGTTCGTGGTGCACCACTCGCACCTCGACATCGGCTACACCGACCCGCAGGGCACCGTGCTCCGCCACCATCTCGACTACCTGGACGCGGCCGTGCGGCTGGCCGACGAGACCGCCTCCTGGCCGGACGACGCGAAGTTCCGGTGGACGGTCGAGTCGTCGATGCCCGCGCTGAAGTGGCTGGACGCGCGCCCGCCCGAGCAGGTCGACCGGTTCGCCGAGCTGGCCCGCGAGGGCGTCATCGAGGTCACCGCGCTGCCGTTCCAACTGCACACCGAGGCGTGCTCCACCGAGGAGCTGTACCGCCAGCTCCGCTTCACCACCAGGCTGGAGCGCGCGTACGGGTTCGCCACCCGGTCGGCCATGCACACCGACGTGCCGGGCGCGGTCGTCGGCCTGATCGACGCGCTGTCGTCGGCCGGGGTGCGCTACCTGGCCGCGGCGCACAACTGGGCCGGCCGGTCCGTGCCGTACCTGCACGGCGGGGAGAAGCTGACCCGGCCGTTCCGCTGGCGGGCGCCGAGCGGGAACGAACTGCTCGTGTGGTTCACCGACACCCCGCACGGCATGGCGTACATGGAGGGCAACACGGTCGGGCTGACCGACTCCTACGAGCTGGCCGACGACCTGCTGCCGCGCTACCTGGCCGCGCTGGCCTCGCGCGGCTACCCGTACGGGCCCGGCACGTTCGGGTGGCAGGGTCCGGACGCGCCGCGCGAACCGTACGAGCTGGACGTGCTGCACCTGCGGGTGCAGGGCGCGCACGCCGACAACGCCGGGCCGTCGATCGTGCCGGCGTCGATCACCCGCCGGTGGCGCGAGCAGTGGGCGTGGCCGCGGCTGCGGTCGGCGGTCAACAGCGACTTCTTCGACCACGTGGCCGAGCACCACCACGACAGGCTGGCCGTGCACGAGGGCGACTGGACCGACTGGTGGGCCGACGGGCTCGGGTCGGGGGCGCGTCCGCTCGGGTACGTGCGGCGGGCCCAGGCCGCGCTGCGCACCGCCGAGACGCTGCACACGCTGGCCGGGGCGGACGCCACCGAGCAGGTGGACGCGGCCTACGACAAGGTGGCGCTGTTCAACGAGCACACCTGGGGCGCGGCCAACCCGTGGGAGGACGCCGAGGAGGCGGGCGACTCGGGCGGGCTGCAGTGGACGCGCAAGTCGTCCGGCGCCTACGACGCCCAGGACGACGCGGCGGACCTGCTCCAGGCCGCCACCCGCCACTTCGCCGCCGCGCTGACCGGCGGCGCGGAAGAGCCGGCCGCCGCGCCGGACGGCGGTGCGGAAGAGCCGGCCGCCGCGCCGGACGGCGGTGCGGAAGAGCCGGCCGCCGTGCTGGACGGCGGCCCCGGAGGGCCGGCCCTCGCCGGGATCGGCGTCGCGTCAGGGGACGGCGCCGCTCCCGGAGAGGGCGCGCTCGCGGCCTTCGCGGTGTTCAACCCGGGCACCGCGCGGCGGACCGACGTGGTGCGGACGTTCCTGCCCAGGGACGTGGTGGCGGTGGACGTGCCGATCGCGCTGGTGGACGCGCGCACCGGGGAGCGGTTGCCGCACCACGAGGAGTACGTGGACCCCGACGACTGGCCGACCCGGCCGATCGGGCGGCACATCCACGCCGTGGTGCCCGACCTTCCCGGGTACGGGTACGTACGGCTGGATGTCGTCAGAGGCGAGACCCAGGCGCCGGAACCGGTCGAACCGGACCTCGGCGGAGTGATCGAGAACGAGTTCTACCGGGTGACCTACGACGTCCGCGAGGGCTACATCGCCTCGGTCTTCGACAAGAAGGCCGGCCGGGAGCTGGTCAACCAGGACGCCGCCGCCGGGTTCGGCCAGTACGTCTACGACCGCTACGCCACCGCGCCGCACTTCAACCATCTGTCCGGGCACGTCGGCGCGCACGACCGCACCCTCCTCGGCGACCGCGCCATCGCCGGCAACGCCACGATCGTCAGGGCCCAGCGGACCGCCGTCGGCGAGAAGCTGGTCGTCGAGTTGCGGGGCAAGGGCGTCGACTGGCTGCGCACCACGGTCGAGCTGCACCATGGCGTGCCCCGGCTGGACCTCACCTACCAGCTGGCCAAGCAGGGCACCCCGGCCAAGGAGGCGGTCTTCCTGGCCTTCCCGTTCGCCGCCGGTGAGGCGACCGCGTGGGAGCTCACGGGCGGCGTGGGCGGCCCCGGCGTGCCGAGCGTGCCGGGCTCGGCCGCGTACATGCTGCCCATGCGGCACTGGATCGCGTTCGACGACCCCGAGCTGACCGTCGCCTGGGCGACGCTGGAAGCGCCGCTGGTGCAGCTCGGCACCATCCACATGCCGTACGCGCCGTTCCCGCCGACGCTGGACGAGGAGCCGGGCACGGTCTACTCGTGGGCGCTCAACAACATCTGGGACACCAACTTCCCCGCGCAGCAGCAGGGCGAGACCACCTTCCGGTACGCGGTCCGTTCGGCGGCGGGCGTGCCGGGCAGGCGGCTGGGGGCGCTGACCGCGGCGGGGCTGACCGAGCCGTTCACCGGCGCGCTGCTGCCCTCCCTGTCGGCAGAGCCGGCGCGCGTGTACGTGTCGGTGGATCATCCGGACGTGCTGGTCACCTCGCTCGGTCAGGCGGGCGGCGAGCGGGTCGTGCGGCTGCGGTCGCTGGCCGCCGAGCCGGTCGAGGTGACCGTCGAGCTGCCCGGACTGCGTGCCGCCCGGGTGAGCGCGGGGCTGGACCGCGCGGCGGAGCCGCTTCAGGTGACGGGCGAATCGGTCAAGGTGCGGATCCCCGCCTGCGGGGTCGCCGCGGTTTGGGGGACTTGTGAAGATCGTTGACATCCGGGCCACCACGGTCGCCGTGCCGCTGGAGGCCCCGCTGCGGCACAGCAACGGCGCACACTGGGGTCGCTTCGTGCGCACGATCGTCGAGGTCGAGGCCGACAACGGGCTGGTCGGGCTGGGCGAGATGGGCGGCGGCGGGGAGAGCGCGGAAGCGGCGTTCCGCGGCCTGCTGCCGTACCTGCGCGACCACGACCCCTTCCAGCTGGAGACGCTCCGCTTCAAGATCGCCAACCCGACGGCGTCGCTCTACAACAATCGGACCCAGCTGCTGGCCGCCATCGAGTTCGCCTGCCTCGATCTCATCGGGCAGCAGCTCGGGGTCGCGGTCTGCGACCTGCTGGGCGGGCGGATCCGCGACGAGGTGCCGTTCGCCTCGTACCTGTTCTTCCGCTACGCCGCCGACGGCTTCGCCGAGGTGCGCACGCCCGAGCAGCTCGTCGAGCACACGCGGGCGCTGAAGGCGGCGCACGGGTTCACCGTCCACAAGCTGAAGGGCGGCGTGTTCCCGCCGGACTACGAGCTGGAGTGCTACCGCGCGCTGGCCGCCGCCTTCCCCGGCGACAGGCTCCGGTACGACCCGAACGCGGTGCTGTCGATGGCCGAGGCCCTGCGGTTCGGGCAGGCCATCGAGTCCCTGGACAACGACTACCTGGAGGACCCGGTCCTCGGACTGGAGGGGCTCCGGCTGGTGCGGGAGCGGGTCCGGGTGCCGATCGCGACCAACACCGTGGTGGTCAACTTCGAGCAGCTCGCCGCGAACGTGCTGCGCCGCGGGGCGGACGTGGTGCTGCTCGACACCACCTTCTGGGGCGGCGTCCGGGCGTGCGTGAAGGCGGCCGGGGTGTGCGAGACGTTCCAGGTGGACGTGGCCGTGCACTCGTCCGGCGAGCTGGGCATCCAGCTCGCGACCATGCTGCACCTCGGCGCGGTGCTGCCGAACCTCACGTACGCCGCCGACGCCCACTACCACCAGCTCCGCGACGACGTGATCGAGGGAGGCAAGCTGGCCTACTCCGGAGGCGCCATCCCGGTGCCGTCGGGGCCGGGGCTCGGCGTGCGGCTCGACCGCGACCGGGTGGCCCGCTACGCCGAGCTCTACAAGCGCGAGGGCGGCTACCCCTACGACCGTGACCCGGGGCGGCCCGGCTGGTTCGCTCGGGTGCCGAACCAGCACTTCGCCGACCCGGCCGTCCCGGCGGAACTCTGAGCTTCGCCGTCCCGGCGGAGCCGGACCCCTCATACGTCGGCCCTGCCGTACGTCGGCCCTGCCGTACGTCGGCCCTGCCGTACGTCGGCCCTGCCGTACGTCGGCCCTGCCATACACCGGTCCGGCCGTTCCGCCGGTGTTTCCCGGCGTCTACCTCGTTCTGGCCGAGTTGGGGCGGTGACGTTTGGGCTTCGCCGTCTTGGCGGAGCCGTGGCGCCTCACCGGTTTGGCCGTGTGACGTTGCAGGAGGGTGGTGGCTCGCTGGACGCGCTCGTTCAGGTCGGCGCGCAGGAGGGCGAAGCGGCCCGCGTGCTTGTGGACGAGCGCCCGCTGGAGCGCGGCGTCGGCCGCGAACCAGCGGGCCACCAGCCCCGACGACCACTTGCACACGACGTCGGCCACGGCCGTGCGCTTCTCGTCGGCGCTGATCGCGCGCTTGTCGAGGTCCCACCGGGGATCGCCGATCGCCGCCTCCGGTGACGGGTACGGGTGGCCCGCGTCCCGCATGCAGGCCACCCATCCCATGATCGCCTCGCGGACCTGGGGCCGCGTCGAGGAGCGTTCGAGGGTACGCGTGTCCCGCTGGGCCAGCCAGTCCCACGGAGCCCGCTCCGAAGGCGCCAGCCGCTCCGCCGCCCGCCCCTCGCACCAGGGCAGCACGTACAGATGACGGCGAGCCTTCTCGCCCCGCCGAGCCTCCCCCGAACGGCCGTCCCTCCGCGCCGCACCCGAGCGGCCGTCCCTCCGCGCCGCACCCGAGCGGCCGTCCCTCCGCGCCGCACCCGAGCGGCCGGTCGTCTCGGGCTGGCGGGCCGCACCGGAGCGGCCGGTCGCCTCGCTCCGGCGGATCTTCCCCGAGCGGCCGGTCGTCTCGGCCGTGCGTGTCTTTCCCGAGCCGACCTGGCGGACCGTACCTGAGCGGTCGGTGGTTTCGGTGGTACGGGTCTTCCTGGAGCTGCTGGTCGTTTCGGAGCGGTCGGTCCGGCGGGTTTTCCCCGCGCCGTCGGTCTTCCCAGGCTCGGCCGGTTCGTCAGTGGTGGGGAGGTGGTAGCCGAAGCGGTGGGCCTGGTCGTGGTCCACGACGCCGTAGCGGCGGGAGTTGCGCGGGTCGGGCGGGGCCGGCAGGAGCCGGCGGGAGATGCCGCGGCGCTTGAGGCAGCGGGAGACCAGCGAACGGTGGGCGGTGTCGAGCAGCGCCCGCTGGCCCGGCGTGGGCTTGTAGGCGTCGAACGGCAGCAACAGGTCCTCGGCCGAGGCGACGGCGGGCTCCTCCGGAATCGGCGCGTGCGTGCACCCGGCCGCCAGCGACAGCGCCAGACCCAGGGCGAGGAGCCGGTTCACCGGCACCAGATGTCGAGCGAGCTGACGCGGTTGTTGCCGATGGCGTTGTTGGCCAGGAAACCGTCGCCCGTGGCGTGGTCCAGCGTGCTGTGGGCGCCGGTGAAGTAGGGGTTCTGCCAGAGCGTCACCGGGCAGCCGAGCCGGTTTCTCGCCGAGCTGGTCGCGTTGTCCATGGTGTGCCAGGAGTCGGTGTAGTCCCATTTCAACCACGTGTCGTCGGCCAAGTTGGTGTCGTCGTGGACGAAGTCGCGCCAGAGGTCGACCTGGCTGCGGTTGAACGCGAAGCCCGCGTACAGGCAGACCCGGCCCTGGAAGCAGGCCCCGCCCGGGCTCGCCTCCGCCACGCCGGGGACGATCAGGGCGAGCAGGACGGCGGCCACGACGGTGGACAGCCTCAAGAGGACCTCCTTGGTCAGTGCGTTCCCGGGGATGTCGCTAACCTAGCGTGCGCGTACGCATACTCCAGGTCATGGCGCGTGTCTTCCGGTAAAGCCGGTGGCGTAATCCGCAATGGTCGTGTCATTGACGCCCCGAAGGCCCGGCCCAAGCATGGAAGCCATGAAGAGGCGGATCGTCCTGGTGGTCTACGAGGGCTTCCAGCTGCTCGACCTGGCGGGCCCCGCCGACGTGTTCGCGGCGGCGGACCTGGTGACGCGGGGCGGCTACCAGGTCGAGGTGACGGCGCCGATGGCCGGTCCGGTGGCCGCGCAGCACGGCGTCGAGGTCGCCGTGCGGACGCCCCTGCGCGAGGTCGGCGGGCCGATCGACACGCTCGTCGTCGCCGGGGGCATGACCACGATGACGCACGCCCGCGACCCGGAGACGCTGGAGGAGATCGTCAGGCTGTCGCGGGCGGCCCGCCGCACCGCGTCCGTGTGCAGCGGCGCGTTCCTGCTGGCGGCGGCGGGGCTGCTCGACGGCCGGCGGGCCACCACCCACTGGCTGGTCGCCGACAAGCTCGGCGCGTGGTACCCCGGGGTCACGGTCGAGCCGGACGCGATCTACATCCGCGACGGCGACCTCTGGACCTCGGCCGGGGTCAGCGCCGGCGTGGACCTGGCGCTCGCGCTGGTGGCCGACGACCACGGTCACGAGCTGGCCCGGCGGGTGGCCTGCGGGCTGGTCGTCTACCTGCACAGGCCCGGCGGGCAGAGCCAGTTCAGCATGCCGATGAGCATCCCCGCCCCGCGCGACGAGTCGCTGCGCGAACTGCAGGCGTTCATCGACGCGAACCCGGCCGCCGACCTGAGCGTGCCCGCGCTGGCCAGGCGCGCCGGGATGAGCGAGCGCCACTTCTCCCGCGTCTTCACCGAGCAGACCGGGACGTCTCCGGGCAGGTACGTCGAGCGCAGCCGCGCCGACACCGCCCGGCGGCTGCTGGAGATCACCGATCATCCCCTGGACCGGGTGGCCCGGGAGTCGGGGCTGGGCCGGCCGGAGACGCTCTACCGCGTCTTCCGCCGTCACCTGCGCGTCTCGCCCGGCGACTACCGCCGCCGGTTCCACACCAAGGAGAGTTGATGCACGTCGCCATCCCCCTCTACGACCGGTTCACCGCGCTGGACGCCGTCGGACCGTACACCGTGCTGGCGTTCGCGCCCGGCTGGACCGTCACCTTCGTCGCGGCCGAGCCGGGGCCGGTGACCGACGACCGCGGTCAGCTGAGCATCGCCGCCACCGCTAGCTACGAGGAGGTGCCGAGGCCCGACGTGATCGTGGTGCCGGGCGGCATCGGCACCTTCGAAGCCCTCGCCGACGAGGCCCTGGTCGGCTGGATCCGCGAGGCCGACGCGCACACCCGCTGGACCACCTCGGTGTGCAGCGGCTCGCTCCTGCTGGGCGCGGCGGGGCTGCTGCGCGGGCGCCGAGCGACCAGCCACTGGGCGGTCACCGGCTTCCTGGCCGACACGGGCGCGCGGGCGGTCACCGAGCGGGTGGTGGTCGACGGCAAGATCGTCACCGCCGCCGGGGTGTCGGCCGGGATCGACATGGCGCTCACCCTGCTCGGCCAGGCCGCCGACACCGAGACCGCCGAGGCGGTGCAGCTCGTCATCGAGTACGACCCGGACCCGCCGTTCGACGCCGGGGCGATCGGGAAGGCCTCCGACGCGCTGCGCGAGCGCGCGGCGGCCCTACTCCGGTAGCGCCGCCGGGTTCCTGGCCAGCAGGCCGCCGTCCACGCGGTGCTCCGCCCCGGTGATGAACGACGAGCGCGGGCCCGCCAGGAACGCGACCAGCTCCGCCACCTCCTCCGGCCGGGCCACCCGGCCGAGCGGGTGCGCGGCGCCCCACCGCGCCACCTGCTCGTCCTGCGACAGCTCGCCGCGCCACAGGTCGGCCGCCCAGCGCAGCATCGGGGTGTCGACCGAGCCGGGGCAGACCGCGTTCACCCGGACGCCCTGACCGGCGTGGTCCAGCGCCATCGCCCTGACCAGCCCGTTCAGCGCCGACTTGCTGGCCGTGTAGGCGGCCACCTGGGTCTGGGAGGCGAACGCCTGCACCGACGAGACCACCACGATCGAGCCGCCGCCGCGCTCGGCGAGCCGGGGCACGGCCGCCTTGCAGGTCAGGTAGACGCCCTTGAGGTTGACGTCCAGGACCTCGTCCCAGACCTCCTCGGGGGTGTCGACCACGGTGCCGTAGCGCTGCACGCCCGCGCAGGTCACCACCACGTCCAGGCCGCCGTGGCGGCTCACGGCCAGCTCCACCAGGTCGCGCATGCCGGCGGCGCTGCGCACGTCGGCGACCACGCCGGTGACCCGCTCGCCCTCGACCGCCGCCCCCTCGTCGGCGCCGCAGAACACCACCGACGCGCCGCCCGCGGCCAGCCGGTCCACGACCGCCCGGCCGATGCCCATGGACCCGCCGGTGACCAGCGCCACCTTGCCGTCGAACTCACTCACGCCAGCACCTCCGCACGCATCGACAGGGCCCTGGTCCCGCCCGGCCCCAGGGCGAGGGCGGTCCCGTTGGCGACCGCCGCCGCCAGCCCGTCGGTCGGCATGCTGGAGAACGGCTCCAGCCCGACCGTGTACGCCCGGCCCCACCAGGGATATCCGGTGGTGGCGCCGAGCTCCTGCCACAGCCACAGGTAGGGCAGCACCTCGGCGTCCCACTCCACCCGCAGCCCGATGTCCGCCACGATCTCGTACCAGCCGGTCTCGAACCCGGTCAGGTAGACGATGTCACTGGGCGCGCCCCGTTCGGGGATCACGCTCAGGTCGACCTCGCCGCCGCCGTCGGCGGGCACGACCGGCCAGTCCCACGGCCCGCCCGCCTTCACCCTGCGCCCCTCCGGGTTGATGGCGCTCTCGTGCGGAATCACCCGCACGCCGTCGGGCAGCCGGATCCTGGCTCCCGGCCGCAGGAACGGCATCCCGTACACCAGGTGCTGCCCCCACATGGCGTGCAGGGTGAGGCCGGACTCGTTGGCGGCCCGTCCGCCGATCTCCAGCGCGGCGGTGCCCGACCGCAGGCGGAGCGTCCGTTCCAGCCGGTACGGCAGCCGCCTGGTCCGTACCGAGAGCCGGATCGCGACCTCGCGCTCGGAGTCGGCCACGACCTCGTACTCCCACGGCAGCCCGGACACCTCGCCGTGCTGCGCCAGCCGGGCGCCCCGGTACTCGCTGGGCGCGCCGCCGTTGGGGAAGACCTCCTGCCAGCCGCCCTCGTAGTGGTCGACGAACTGGGCCACGTCGTCGGCCGCGCCGCGCAGGTGCTCGCGCGGGTCGCGCAGGCCATGCGGGGAGAGCCAGACGAAGTCGGTGTCGGTGGGCTTGTGCAGGAACTCGACCACGTCGCCGCCCTTGCCGGGCAGCACGGTCACGCGGAGCAGCTCGTTCTCCAGCGTGACCGCGCGGAGCCCGCCCACGCTGCCGTGGCGCAGGCGGGCTCCCCAGTTGCGGTTGATCGTCATCCGAATCTCACGTCGATGAACCTGGGCCGGTAGATCGACACGTCCCGGTAGTGGTCGGTGTTGACGAAGCTGTTGACGTTGTACGAGACGACCAGCCCGTCGCCGTCGACGGCGGGGTGGGCGTGGGCGTTGTAGGTGAAGATGTTCCCGCCCGTCTCGGGGGTGGTGTAGAGGAGCTGCTTGCCGGTGAACGGGCCGGTGGGGGAGCACGACGAGTACGCCACGATCCGCGCGCTGAGCACCTCGGTGGTGTCGTGCGTGATGAGCACGTAGCCGTCGCCGATCTTGGTAACGCTGTACTCGTTGGCCACGCCGTCCATGACGCGGGCCGAGTCCGCCTCGTCGGCCGACCACGTGCCGTCGGCGGTCAGGAACTCCCAGGCGCCGAGCAGGCTGTCGCCCTTGACCCTGGCGACGTGCATGTACTTGGGCGAGCCGTGGTCCTCCACCCCGTAGACGTACGTGTGAGGGCCGTCCTTGAGTATGCCGGAGGCCCAGGCGACGCCGTTGCCCGACGGCAGGTCGTGCACGCTGAGCGGCCGGTCGAGCCTGCCCTGGGGGAACCTGGCCACCACGTTGCGGTGCCAGCGCCAGTCCCACGCGCCGGGGCCGAAGCGCTCGTACTCCTGGTAGGTCACCTCGACGATGCCGCCGGCCAGCGTCACGTCGCCGGCCCAGTACCAGTGGTTCTGGTCGCGGGGCGGCATCACGGCCTTCGGGGCCTGGCTCGTGCCGCCGGTGATGGTGCGCAGCCGGCCGTCGCGCTCGACGGCGAAGGAGTTGTTCAGGAAGACGGTCGTGCCGCCCTCCTCGACCACCGGGGGCCGGGAGCCGTCGGGGTTGACCTGGCCCAGGAAGGTGTCGGAGAACACCCACAGCTCGCGCCCGTTGGGCAGGCGGACCGAGTAGGTGCCGTCGGCGCCGGTCCAGTCGTCGAGCCGGCTGTTGTCGTCGCCGTAGGTGGTGAAGAGCGTGGTCAGCCGCTGGTTGACCGAGGAGCTCTGGAAAGCGGGGGCGCAGTCGGATGCGGCCGCGGCGACGGGCTGGGGGAGGGCGGTGAGGGTGGACAGGGCGAGTACCAAGGAAAGGAGTGCTGCTCTGAGTCGCGCCATGACACGTCCTAGGGGTGGGGGCTCCCTACAGTTCTAGTCATCAGATCACTTACTGTCTAGACCTCACGCCGCCAGGTGGACCCGGTGAAAACGGGGTGCTGGGCCGTCATACCGGCAGGTACCCTCCACAAGGACCTAGGAGGGGAATTGTCGTGGGACACGTCGAGGTCGCTCACCTGACGTACGTGCTGCCCGACGGGCGGCCGTTGCTCGACGACGTGTCGTTCCGGATCGGCGAGGGCGTCAAGGCCGCGCTGGTGGGGCCCAACGGGGCCGGGAAGACCACGCTCATGCGGTTGATCGCGGGCGATCTGCGGCCGGTCGAGGGAGGCGTGGTGTCCTCCGGCGGGCTGGGCGTGATGCGGCAGTTCATCGGGAGCGTGCGCGACGGCAGCAACGTGCACGACCTGCTGCTGAGCGTGGCGCCGCCCGCCGTGCGGCAGGCCGCCGAGCGGCTCGAACAGGCCGAGCTCGTCATGATGGAGCGCGACGACGAGAAGACGCAGCTCCGCTACGCCCAGGCCATCAGCGACTACACCGACGCGGGCGGGTACGAGATCGAGGTCCTGTGGGACACGTGCACGGTCGCCGCACTGGGCGTTCCGTACGATCGCGTGAAATATCGGGATGTGGCCACGTTGTCCGGCGGCGAGCAGAAGCGGCTGGTGCTGGAGGCGCTGCTGCGCGGCCCCGACCAGACCCTGCTGCTCGACGAGCCCGACAACTACCTCGACGTGCCCGGCAAGGAGTGGCTGGAGCAGCAGCTCCGCGAGACGTCCAAGACCGTGCTGCTGGTCAGCCACGACCGGCAGCTCCTGGCCAACGCCGCCGACCGGATCGTCACCGTCGAGTCGGGCAACATCTGGATCCACGGCGGCGGCTTCGGCGCGTACGCGGAGGCGCGCAGGGCCAGGAACGCCCGCCTCGACGAGCTGCGGCGGCGCTGGGACGAGGAGCACGCCAAGCTCAAGGCCCTGGTCAACATGCTGAAGAACAAGGCGCGCTACAACGACGGCATGGCCGCCGCCTACCACGCGGCGCAGACGCGGCTGCGCAAGTTCGAGGAGGCGGGGCCGCCCGAGACGCCGCCGGCCGACCAGAACATCAGCATGCGCCTGCGCGGCGGCCGCACCGGCAAGCGCGCGGTCATCTGCGAGGGGCTGGAGCTGACCGGCCTGATGAAGCCGTTCGACCTGGAGGTCTGGTACGGCGAGCGGGTGGCGGTGCTCGGCTCCAACGGCTCGGGCAAGTCCCACTTCCTGCGGCTGCTGGCCGGTGAGCAGGTCCGCCACAGCGGCGCGGCCCGGCTCGGCGCCCGCGTGGTGCCCGGTCACTTCGCCCAGACGCACGCCCGGCCCGACCTGATGGGCCGCACCCCGGTCGAGATCGTGATGTCCGAGCACGCCCGGCTCAAGAACGAGGCGATGAAGGCGCTGGCCCGCTACGAGCTGGCCGGTCTGATCGCCGACCAGCGGTTCGACACGCTGTCAGGCGGCCAGCAGGCCAGGCTGCAGATCCTGCTGCTGGAGCTGTCCGGGTCCACGCTGCTGCTGCTCGACGAGCCGACCGACAACCTCGACCTGGCCAGCGCCGAGGCGTTGCAGGAAGGGCTGGACGCGTTCGACGGCACGGTGGTCGCGGTCACCCATGACCGGTGGTTCGCGGCGGATTTCGATCGCTATTTGGTATTCGGCGCGGATGGCGCGGTTTATGAGGCGCCGGAGCCGGTCTGGGATGAAAAGCGGGTCGTTCGCGCCCGATAGGAAAACAAAGAGCGCGATAGGAAGTCAAAGAGTTGGTACGCCCGGCGCGTGTCAGAGGCCGGACGTGCCCATGAGCGGGTTATCACGGCAAAGTGATCCAGCGTAGCCGAACCGTCAGCCTCCTCGCACTCGGGGCGATCTGCCTCGCCGGATGCTCGTCCGAGGAGCCGACACAGCAGCAGCTCAAACCGCTCACCCTCATGGAACAGGCGTCGAACGTCGTCAAGTCGGGCGACGGGTACGCCGTGACCTGGGCCGCCGTCCTGGCCAACGGCAACCCGTGGCACTTCGGCGAGCACGTCGTGGCCAGTGTCGTCGGCAAGGACGCCGGAGGCCGCGAGGTCTTCAGGATGGACCAGCCGCTGGACGCCGTGCCGCCGGGCGGCTCCCTGACCTTCACCGGCCAGGGCACCGCCACCGCGAAGCCGGCCAAGGTCAGCGTCGACTACCGGCCCGCCCAGTGGCGGCAGGCGGCCCGGGTGCCCTCGGCCTTCCGGCCGTTCCCGGCGTCGCGGGTGCAGACGATGCGCCAGAAGGACGGCTCGTACCTCATCACGGGCTACGTCGCGAACCCGTACCAGTTGCCCGCCAGCAGCCTGGTGGTGAGCGCGCTGCTGCGCGACGGCGCCGGCAAGCTGCTCGGCGGCGGCAGCACGTTCGTGGACGACGTGCAGGCGGGCCGGCCGCCGCGGTTCATCCTGACCGTGGCCGGGCTGCCGCCGGGGACGAAGGTGGGCAGGACCGAGGTGGTCGCCCGTACCTGGGGGTCGACCGCGCGCCCGTACGAGGAACTGGCGATGGGCGGCGTGATGCCGCTGCACACCGTCAAGCCGAGGACCGCGCCGTTCCAGACGGACCGCGGGAGCGAGGTGACGTCGGGCTCGGAGTAAGCAAAAGGGGTTATTCCCGGCGAATCTCGTTACATTTTTCTGGCTTGCCCATGACAAGAGATGTGTATCGCGCGGAATCGGTAGAACTACAAGTTACGACTCCATTACATTCAGTGATATGAATGACCGCGTCCTGGTCGAAGCCCTGCGCGCCGGTGACCCCGGCGCACTCGCCGCGCTCTACGACGCGCATGCCGAGAGCGTCTACCGCTACTGCCGATGCCTTCTCCGCGACGCCGACAGCGCCCAGGTCGCCCTGCGCGATGCGCTGATCGCGGCGGAGGCGCACGCCGGCTTGCTGGCCGACCCCGGCATGCTCCGTCCCTGGCTGTACGCGCTGGCCAGGAGCGAGTGCCGGCGCCGCCGGATCGCCGGGCCGCAACCCGCCGGCGAAGCGCTCGCCGGCGCGCCGGAGCCGGCCGATCCAGCCGACGCCGACCTGCGGATCATGGCCTGGAACGCGGTCCAGAGCCTGCCCGCCGCCGACCGCGAGGTGCTGGAGCTGGACACCCGCCACGGGCTGTCCGCCGCCGGGCTCGCCGCCGTGCTGGGCATCCCCGCGCGCCGGCTCGACGCCGTCCGCGAGCAGGCGCGCGACCGGCTGCGCGACGCGGTCACCGCCGAGATCCTCGCCATGAAGGGCCCGTACGACTGCCCGCGCCGGGCCCGCATCCTCACCGGGTTCGCCGGTGAGCTGACACCCGACATGCGCGAGCACCTGGTGCGCCACCTCGCCCGGTGCGAGACCTGCTCGCCGCACCGCAGCCGGCAGGTGTCGGCGGCGAAGGTGTTCGAGCTGCTGCCGCAGGTCACGCTCCCGGAGTCGCTCAGGGTGCGGGTGCTGAGCTGCTTCGTCGACCCGGAGCTGTTCCTCTACCGCCGCTACGTCGCCAGGCGCTCGCAGGCGCTGGACGGCGCCGGGTTTCCCCTGCCCGGCGACCGGAAGCCGCGCGTCTGGCCTCGGGCGGTGGCGTGCACGGTGGCGGCGGTCACGACCCTGGTGGCGATAGCGGGCATCTTCGAGTACTTCGGGAAGGAGGTCGGCGGCCTGCCCGGCGTCGCCACCGCGGCGTTCCCGCCGGAAGGCAAGCCGCCCGTCCTCCCGTGGCGGCGGGCCGAGGCGGACGCCACGGCAGGACCGGAGCTCGGCCGCACCGCCGGCCTGCCGCTGGACGTCGCCCGCGTCACCCCGCGGGCCCGGCTGATCTCGCCGGCCACGGAGACCACTCGCTGGCTCCCCACCGTCGGCGGCCTGCCGACCACGTGGCCCGACGTCGAGCCCACGTGGAGCACCCACGACCCCGTGCCGTCGCCGCCGCCGGGCGAACCCACGCAGGGGCCCGGCGACCCCGGCTCCCACCCGCCCACGCCCGGCCCGACGGCGCAGCCGACCCAGCCCACGGTGCGGCCGACGGTGCGGCCCACTGTGCGGCCGACCGTGCGCCCCACCGTGCGGCCGACCAGGCCGACCGTGCACCCCACCCGGCACACGCCGGCTCCGTCGCCCACCGAGGACCCGGTGCCCACGCCGGTGCCGCAGCCGACCCCGACCGTGTCCCCCGCCCCGCCGCCCACCACCCCGGCGTCCTGACCCTGAGCAAGGGGTGTACGTAGGTCAACGGTAGGGAAGTGTGTGCATAGAGTGACAGCGGGGGGATTCTATGCACGTCCGAGCCGGGATCCTGCTCGCCTGTCTGGCCGTCACCCTCAGCCCGCCGGCACGCGCCGAGCCGGCTCCCCCGTCCCGTGACATCGCCAGGGCGCGGCAGGACGTACGGGCACGAACGCAGGAGCTGGCCAGGGCCGGCGTCGCACTGGCCGAGGCGCAGGCGCGCCTGGAGGAGCTGGCCGCCGAGGCCGGACGCCGGGTGGAGGCCTACAACGGCGAGCTGGTCCGGCTGCGGCGGGCCCAGGAGGCGCACGACCAGGCGCTGGCCAGGCTCGCGTCGGCGGACGCCGAGGTGGAGCGCGCCCGGCAGCCCGTGGCGGCGCTGGCTGCGCAGGCGTACGGCGGGATGTGGCGGTCCCACGCGTTCCCCGTCATGGACGGCGGAGACCACGACGGCTACCTGCACCGCGTCGGCACGCTGCGGCAGCTCGGCGGCGAGCGGGCCGCGGTGCTCTCCCGGATGCGCGACGCCCAGACGGTGGCCGCGATCCTGCGCACCCAGGCGGCCCGCGCGCACGCCGCCCGGCAGGCCGCGGCCGACGCCGCCGCGCAGGCCAAGGCCGATGCCCAGAAGGCCGTGGCCAGGCAGAGACGCGAGACCAGGACGCTGACGGCCGAGCGCGACACGCTGCAGCGGCGGGTGGACACCGCCCGCGACCGGGCCGACCTGCTGGCCAGGAAGCGGGCCGGCCGGTTCCGGATCCCGCTGAGCCGCGGGTCCGGGCTCGGTGACCGGGCCGCCAACTGGGCGCTCACCCAGCTCGGCAAGCCCTACCTGTGGGCCGCCGCCGGCCCGGGGAGCTACGACTGCTCAGGTCTGACCATGCGGGCGTGGGAACGGGCCGGCGTGCGGCTCGACCACTGGACCGGAACCCAGTGGACGTCGGGCCCGCACGTGCCGCTGCACCTCCTGCGCCGGGGCGACCTGCTGTTCTTCGGCCACGACAGGAACGACCCGCGCACCATCCACCACGTGGGCATGTATGTCGGGCGCGGGCTGATGGTGCACGCGCCGCAGACCGGCGACGTCGTACGCGTCGCCCCGATCTGGAGGCGGGACCTGGTGGGCGCCACCAGACCCCTCCAGAGAGTGGGATGAATCAGTGGCCGCCGTCCTTGGCGCGCTGGAAGGAGCGCTCGATCTCGGCCTCGGCCTCCATGCGGCCCACCCAGTTGGCGCCCTCGACCGACTTGCCGGGCTCCAGGTCCTTGTAGACCTCGAAGAAGTGCTGGATCTCCAGCCGGTCGAACTCCGCCACGTGGTGGATGTCCTGGATGTGCGCCATGCGCGGGTCGGTCGACGGGACGCAGAGGACCTTGTCGTCGCCGCCCTTCTCGTCGGTCATGCGGAACATGCCCACCGCCCGGCAGGTGATGTAGCAGCCAGGGAACGTCGGCTCCTGCAGCAGCACCAGCGCGTCGAGGGGGTCGCCGTCCTCACCGAGGGTGTTCTCGATGAAGCCGTAGTCGGCGGGGTACTGCGTGGAGGTGAACAACAGCCGGTCAAGTCTGATCTTGCCGGTTTCGTGGTCCACTTCATACTTGTTCCGTTGCCCCTTGGGAATCTCAACGACAACGTCGAACTCCACCGCGGTTCCTCCGCTCGCGCCCCCCGGGATCCCCGGCTGGGCGTTAATGTCTCGTAGGCGAACACCAGGATGAGAGGTCAGGGCGACGTGGCACGGCACGAGCGGTGGGTGATGCTGACCACACTCGTCCTGCTGCAGGTCGTGACCATCGTCACCGGCGTCTACGCGGTTGACAACGACCTCACCCTGAGCGCCCTGACGAGGCAGCCGCCACCGGCAGAGCCGACCGCGCCTCCCGAAGTCCCCGTGGTCACCGCGGGGCCGGTGCTGGCCGGCCTGGCGGCGAGGCCAGGAGACGGACCTCTCCCGACCAAGGGTACTTTGACCCGCAGGCTCACGGATGCGCTGGGTGACCGAGCGCTGGGTGACCGGGTCGGCGCGGTCGTCGTCGACGCCTCCACGGGCGAGCGCGTCTTCGCCGCCAACCCCGACGCCGGCATCGTCCCCGCCTCCACCACCAAGGTCGTCACCAGCGTCGCGGCGCTCGCCTCGCTCGGCCCCGACACCCGCCTGGCCACCCGCGTCGTGCAGGGCGGCGCCCCCGGCGCGATCGTCCTGGTCGGCGGCGGCGACCCGCTGCTCGCCGGTCCCCGGGCCAAGCCGGGCAGCTTCACCGACCAGGCGTCGATGACCACGCTCGCCGCTCGTACCGCCGCCGCGCTCAAGCAGCGGGGAGTCGCCAAGGTCACGCTCTCGTACGACGCCTCGCTCTTCACCGGCCCGGACGTCGGGCCGGGCTGGAAGCCCGGCTACATCCCCGACGGGCACGTCGCGCGGGTGCACGCGCTGGCGATCGACGAAGGGCGGCAGAACCCCGGCCAGAACAGCCCGCGCGTCGCCGACCCCTCCCGCCACGCCGCCGACGCCTTCGCGGGCCTGCTGAAGAAGAAGGGGATCACCGTCGCCAAGACGGTCGAACCCGCCCGTGCCCCGGCCGGCGCCGCCGAGCTGGCCAAGGTCGAGTCGGCCCCCGTCTACGCCCTCGTCGAGCACGCGCTCACCTACAGTGACAACGACCTGTCGGAGGCGCTGGCGCGGCACGTGGCGATCAAGGAGGGCCAGCCGGGGTCGTTCGCGGGCGTCGCCAAGGCCGTCCCCCAGGTGCTCCAGCGGGTCGGCGCCGGCGGCGGCATCCAGGTGTACGACGGGAGCGGCCTGTCGACCCGCAACCGCATCAGCGCCGGCGCCATGGCCGGCCTCATCGCCCTCGCCGTCTCGCCCGACCGGCCCGGCCTGCACGCGGTCGCCTCCGGCATGCCCATCGCCGGGTTCACCGGCACGCTCGGCAACGGCCGCCGCTTCACGGGGGCCGACAGCAAGGGGCAGGTCGGGCTGGTGCGCGCCAAGACGGGCACCCTCAACAACGTCAGCACGCTGGCGGGGCTCACCACCAGCAAGGACGGCCGGGTCCTCGCCTTCGCCTTCATGGCCGACAAGGTCCCGGTCTACGCCGAACCGGTCCTCGACCGGCTGGCGGCGATCGTGGCGCGTGCCTGATTGCGATCCGCCAGGATCGCGGTTGTGTTTATTGGCGATCCTTCGGATCGCGGGCTCGTCGCTCAGATCCGGTGCCTTCCCTCGTCGCTCGGTCGCTGTGCTTATGGCGATCCTGCGGATCGCAGCTCGTCGCTCAGACCCGGCGTCTTCCCTCGTCGCTCGGTCGCTTCGCTCCCTCCCTCCTCAGTCCAGACACCGGCGCTCCTCGCGGGGCTCCCTCCCTCCTCAGTCCAGGCACCGGCGCTCCTCGCAAACCTTGGATGTTCTTCCTGCGGATACCGGGACAGCTCCGATGTCGGGACAGCTCCGATGCCGGGACTGCTCCTTGGTCGGGATACCCGGAGGGTTCAGGGCTTTTCGTGGGCTCCCTGCTTCTTCAGTCCAGGCAACTGGGGCTTCTTCGTGGGCTCTCTTCCCCCTCCGTGCAGGTACCGGGGGGTTCTCGTGGGCTCTCCTCCTCCACAGTCGAGGCACGGGGGCTTTCGCGGGATCCCTTCCTCCACAGTCCAGGCAACCGGGGCTTCTTCGTAGGTTCTCTTCCTCCTCCGTGCAGGTGACGGGGGTTCTCGTGGGCTCTCTATCTCCTGAGGCCAGGCACCTGGGGTTCTTTCCTTGGTTGGGGGGAGCTGGGTTCGGGGCTTCTTCGCGGGGTTGGGCGGAAGCACGTACGGTGGTGGGTATGCAGGTGATCGACTGGGATCTGGCCGTCTCGACCGGCACGCGTCTGGTGCGCCCCGGTCCTCAAGTAACCCGCGAGGAGGCCAGGCAGGCCGTCGCCGAGCTCCGTACGCTGTCGCGCGAGGCCGAAGGGCACGTGCGCGAGTTCACCAAGATCGATGCTGAGACCGCGCCGCAGGCGGCGACCGTCGTCGACCGGCCCGGTTGGATCAGGGCCAACGTCGAGGGCTTCCGCGTGGTGCTGGAGCCGCTCACCCAGCGGATGACCAGCGGCGCCAACCGGCCGCCCGCGATCGTCAGCGCCGTGGGCTCCCGGATCACCGGCGTCGAGGTCGGCGCCGTGCTCGCCTTCCTGGCGACGCGGGTGCTCGGTCAGTACGAGCTGTTCCTCCCGCCCGACCCGACCGGCCGCGAGGCCACCGGCCGGCTCACGCTCGTCGCGCCCAACATCGTGCACGCCGAGCGCGAGATGAACGTCAACCCGCACGACTTCCGGCTCTGGGTGTGCCTGCACGAGGAGACGCACCGGGTGCAGTTCACCGGGGTGTCCTGGCTGCGCGAGTACGTGCGCTCGCAGATGACCGAGTTCCTGCTGGCCTCCGACCTCGACCTGCCGACGCTCGTCGAGCGCCTGCGCAACGCGGCCGACACCATCCAGGACGTGGTCAGGGGCGGCGAGGGCAACCTCATCGACGTCATCCAGTCGCCGCAGCAGAAGGAGATCCTCGACCGGCTCACCGCCGTCATGACGCTCGTGGAGGGCCACGGCGACTACGTGATGGACGCGGTGGGGCCCTCGGTGGTGCCGTCGGTGGCCGACATCCGGGCCAAGTTCGCCCAGCGCCGCGAGGGCGGCTCCAAGCTCGACAAGACGATCCGCCGCCTGCTGGGCATCGACCTGAAGATGAAGCAGTACGCGGAGGGTTCCGCCTTCGTCCGCCGGGTGGTGGAGAAGGCCGGCATGGACGGCTTCAACCGAGTCTGGACCTCGCCCAACACGCTGCCGACCCCGGCGGAGATCTCCGACCCGGACGCCTGGGTGCGCCGCGTGATCGGCACCCCGGCCCTCCCCGGCTGACCCCCGTCCAACGCTCGCCCCGGCCGTCCGGGGCGAGCACCACTGAACCCGGCCATTGTCCACGGACGCTCGCCCACGTGGCTGGACGCCGTACACCCCTCACCTCTGTGGACGCCGGACGGGGCTCGTCGCCGTGGCTGGACAATGGTGGTGTGGGACCGCACCCTGCTGTAGCTGATGTCCGCCGGGCTGTGCGTGAGGCGTTGGCCGGGCTGGACGGAGGGTCCACGGTGCTGGCCGCGTGCAGCGGGGGCGCCGACTCGCTCGCGCTGGCCGCCGCGCTCGGGTTCGTCGCGCCGCGCGCCGGGCTGCGCGCGGGGCTGGTCACGGTGGACCACCAGTTGCAGGAAGGCTCGGACGTACGGGCGAGGCGGGTCGCGGAGCTGGCCGGAGAGCTGGGGCTGGAGTCCGGCGAGGTGCTGACCGTCACGGTGGGCACGGCCGGAGGGCCGGAGGCCGCGGCGCGGGAGGCCAGATATCGGGCGCTCGGCGAGGCCGCGGAGCGGGCCGGCGCCGCCGCCGTGCTGCTCGGCCACACCCGCGACGACCAGGCCGAGACCGTGCTGCTCGGGCTGGCCAGGGGGAGCGGCCCACGGTCGCTGGCCGGGATGGCGCCGCGGAGCGGGCTCTACCGCCGCCCCCTGCTCGACCTCCCGCGCCGCGTCACCGTCGCCGCCTGCGCGGCGCTCGGCCTGACCCCGTGGGACGACCCGCACAACGACGACCCCCGCTACACCCGGGTCCGGGTGCGCTCGCGGGTCCTTCCCGTACTGGAGAAGGAGCTCGGGCCCGGGGTGGCCGAGGCGCTCGCGCGGACGGCCGGGCTCGCCAGGGACGACGCCGACGCGCTCGACGAGTGGGCTGACACGGTGTATCACGATTGCGCTCTAAGCGATATTTCGGGAAGGCTCACGCTCTCCGTCGAGGCGCTGGAGCGGGTTCCCGCGGCCGTGCGGCGGCGGGTGCTGCGTCGCGCCGCCATCGCCGCCGGGGCGCCGTCCGGGGCGCTCTCGGCGACCCACGTGCACGCCGTGGAACGCCTCGTCACGTCCTGGCGCGGGCAGAAGGCCGTGGACCTACCCGGGCGAGTGTCGGCCGTCCGGCGGTATGGCACCCTGATACTCGCCATCAGCCCCATCCCGTAAGGAACCACAGGTGGACGCAGCCGACATGGGCGAGGACCTCGAGAAGGTCCTCATCGCCGAGGACGAGCTCCAGGGCAAGATCAGGGAGCTGGCCGGTCGGATCGACGAAGACTACGCGGGCAAGGAGCTGCTCCTCGTGGGCGTGCTCAAGGGCGCCGTCATGGTGATGGCCGACCTGGCCAGGGCCCTGCACGTGCCGGTGCAGATGGACTGGATGGCGGTGTCGTCCTACGGCGCCGGCACTAGGTCGTCAGGTGTCGTGCGGGTGCTCAAGGACCTCGACACCGACATCATGAACCGCCACGTGCTGATCGTGGAGGACATCATCGACTCCGGCCTGACCCTCCACTGGCTGCTGGAGAACCTCAAGTCGCGCAACCCGGCCTCGCTGGAGATCTGCGCCGCGCTGCGCAAGCCCGACGCCGTCAAGGTGCCCATCGACGTCAAGTACGTCGGCTTCGACATCCCCAACGAGTTCGTCATCGGCTACGGGCTCGACTACGCCGAGCGTTACCGCAACCTCCCCTTCATCGGCACCCTCGCCCCTCACGTCTACACCTAGAGATCGCTTGGATGGCCGTGAACCGCCGGGAACACAGCGGGCCGTGACGTACGTTGGTAGGGCAAGGCCGGTTGTAGCGGGCGGTCCCTCCGCGCGCTTGTCCGGTGTACCTTCTGACGACGGGAGGGTGACCGAGCGTCCCCTCCGGGTAGTCAGAAGTCGCGGCGTCGGGATGCCGCGGCCCCGGGTCCTGCCCGGGGTTCCAGGCCATGGTCAGGGAAGGGACGGGCCCGCCAGGGGTTCCGCATCGGATGGATCTCAAGCGATTTACACGTGGGCCACTGCTGTGGATCCTGGGCATCGTCGTGCTGCTCCTGCTCGTCACCCAATTGTGGAGCGGCGGGGGCAACTTCAAGCAGGCCGACACGTCCACGGTCCTCGAGCAGATTCGCACCGGCAACGTCAGCAACGCGAAGATCATTGACAAGGACCAGCGGATCGAGCTGACGCTCAAGAACGGCATCACGGTCAGGCCCGGCGACCAGCCCACCAAGATGATCCAGTCCGACTGGGTCACCGGCTACGGCGCCAAGCTGACCGACGACCTGCAGGCGCAGGTGCAGGCCGGCAAGACCGACAGCTTCACCACCGAGGTGCCGCAGGAGAACATCCTGCTCAGCATCCTGGTGAGCTTCCTGCCGATCGTCATCATCGTGCTGCTCTTCCTGTTCATCATGAACCAGATGCAGGGCGGCGGCAGCCGGGTGATGAACTTCGGCAAGTCCAAGGCCAAGCTGATCACCAAAGACACTCCCAAGACCACCTTCGCCGACGTCGCGGGCGCCGACGAGGCCATCGAGGAACTCCACGAGATCAAGGACTTCCTCCAGGCCCCGGCCAAGTTCCAGGCGATCGGCGCGAAGATCCCCAAGGGCGTCCTGCTCTACGGCCCGCCCGGCACCGGCAAGACCCTGCTCGCCCGCGCGGTCGCGGGTGAGGCGGGCGTGCCGTTCTACTCGATCTCCGGGTCCGACTTCGTCGAGATGTTCGTCGGCGTCGGCGCCTCCCGGGTGCGCGACCTGTTCGAGCAGGCCAAGGCCAACGCCCCGGCGATCATCTTCATCGACGAGATCGACGCCGTCGGCCGCCACCGCGGCGCCGGCCTGGGCGGCGGTCACGACGAGCGCGAGCAGACGCTCAACCAGCTGCTCGTCGAGATGGACGGCTTCGACGTCAAGGGCGGCGTGATCCTCATCGCCGCGACCAACCGGCCCGACATCCTCGACCCGGCCCTGCTGCGTCCCGGCCGCTTCGACCGTCAGGTCACCGTCGACCGTCCCGACCTGGAGGGCCGCAAGGGCATCCTCAAGGTCCACGGCCGCGGCAAGCCGTTCGCGCCCGACGTCGACCTCGACGTCATCGCGCGCCGGACCCCCGGGTTCACCGGCGCCGACCTGGCCAACGTGATCAACGAGGCCGCGCTGCTCACCGCGCGCGCCGACGAGAAGCTGATCACGATGGACATGCTGGAGGAGTCGATCGACCGGGTCATGGCCGGGCCCGAGCGCAAGACCCGCGTCATGTCCGACAAGGAAAAGAAGATGATCGCCTACCACGAGGGCGGTCACGCGCTGGTGGCGCACGCGCTGCCGAACTCCGACCCGGTCCACAAGATCACGATCTTGTCCCGGGGCCGGGCGCTCGGCTACACGATGACGCTGCCGATGGAAGACAAGTTCCTGGCCACCCGGTCGGAGATGATGGACCAGCTCGCGATGCTGCTGGGCGGCCGCGCGGCGGAGGAGCTCGTCTTCCACGAGCCCACCACCGGCGCCTCCAACGACATCGAGAAGGCCACCGCCGTCGCCCGCCGCATGGTGACCGAGTACGGCATGAGCGAGGCCCTGGGCGCCCGCAAGTTCGGCAGCGGCCAGGCCGAGGTGTTCCTCGGCCGTGAGATGGGCCACGAGCGCGACTACTCCGAGAAGATCGCCTCCACGATCGACGAAGAGGTCCGCCGGATGATCGAGACGGCTCACGACCAGGCGTGGGACATCCTGGTCGAGTACCGCGACGTGCTCGACAACCTGGTGCTCGAACTCATGGAGAAGGAGACCCTCTCCCGCGACATGGTGCTGGAGATCTTCTCTCCGGTGGTCGTCAAAGAGCACCGTCCGTCCTACGCGGGCTACGGCAAGCGGCTCCCGTCCGACCGGCCGCCCATCCTGACCCCCAAGGAGCAGTACGGCAACGGCTCGCTCGGACAGGGCCACCAGGGCGCACTGCCTTCCGGAGACACTGCGTGAAAGCGCACGAAGTAGATTTCGGACGGATCGAGAAGGCCGTCCGCGAGATCCTCTATGCCATCGGCGAGGATCCCGACCGCGACGGCCTTCTCGAGACGCCCGCCCGGGTGGCCCGCGCCTACGCGGAGCAGTTCTCGGGCCTCGGGCTGACCCCCGAGGACGTGCTCAACAAGGTCTTCGACGTCGACCACGACGAGATGATCCTGGTCAAGGACATCGAGGTCTACTCGACCTGCGAGCACCACCTCGTCCCGTTCTACGGCCTGGCGCACGTCGGCTACATCCCCAACGAGCACGGCCAGGTGACCGGCCTGTCCAAACTGGCCAGGCTGGTCGACGTCTACGCGCGCCGGCCGCAGGTGCAGGAGCGGATGACCTCGCAGATCGCCGACGGCATCATGCGGGTGCTGGAGCCGCGCGGCGTGATCGTGGTGGTCGAGGCCGAACACCTCTGCATGACGATGCGTGGTGTACGCAAGCCCGGCGCGAAGACGGTCACCTCGGCCGTCCGCGGCGATTTCCGTACCAGTGACAAGACGCGCGCCGAGGCGATGGCGCTGATCCTGGGGCGCTGACGGCTGGCGGCGCCGCGTGAGATCCGCGCGCGTTCCAAGCGCGAAGGGATCGTTATCCACAACGGGGCACCCGCGATATCGCCGGGTATGAGCGAGCGCCTAGGCTTGGGCACATGACGAGAGTGCCGGGGCTTGACGACGCCGACCGGTGCCTGGTCATGGGCGTGGTCAACGTGACCCCTGACTCGTTCTCCGACGGCGGCCTGTGGTTCGACGAGGCGGCGGCCATCCGCCACGGGTTCGAGCTGGTCGCCCAGGGCGCCGACATCGTCGACGTGGGTGGCGAGTCCACCCGGCCGGGCGCCTCCAGGGTGTCGCTCGACGAGGAGCTCGCCCGCGTGGTGCCCGTGATCGGCGCGCTGGCCGCGGAGGGTGTCCAGGTCAGCGTCGACACGATGCGGGCCGAGGTGGCCAAGGCCGCGGTCGAGGCCGGGGCGGTCCTGGTCAACGACGTGAGCGGCGGCCTGGCCGACCCGCAGATGCCGCGCGTGGTGGCCGCCGCAGGTGTGCCCTACGTGGTGATGCACTGGCGCGGCCAGAGCGAAGACATGCAGAGCCGCGCGGTCTACGAGGACGTCGTGACCGAGGTCTGCGAGGAGCTGGCCAAACGGGTGGAGCTGGTGCTCGCCGAGGGGGTCTCCCGCGAGCAGATCGTGCTCGACCCGGGGCTCGGCTTCGCCAAGAACGCCACCCACAACTGGGCGCTGCTGGCGGCGATCCCGCGCCTGACCGAGCTGGGCTACCCGCTGCTGATCGGGGCGTCCCGCAAGAGGTTCCTGGGGCGGTTGCTCGCCGACGCCGACGGCACGCCGCGCCCGTTCGACCGCAACGACGACGCCACGCTGGCGGTGACGGCGCTCGCCGCCCGTGACGGCGCCTGGTGCGTCCGGGTGCACACCGTAGGTCCGAATGCCGATGCCGTGCGCGTGGCAGCAGCATGGAAGAGAGCCGGAGCTGACACATGAGCGTCGACACCGCCGCGATCGAGACCATCAACCAGGAGTTCTATACCGCGATAGAAGACGCCGACCTCGATCGGATGACCGAGATCTGGGCCGAGGACGGCGTCGACGGCAAGGTCAGCTGCGTCCACCCGGGCTGGACCCTCCTGGCGGGCCGGTCGGAGGTGCTGCGGTCGTGGGCGTTGATCATGGCCAACACGACCTACATCCAGTTCGTGCTCACCGACGTCAACACCACCGTGCTCCGCGACGACGTGGCGGTGCTGACCTGCGTGGAGAACATCCTCACGGCGGGCGAGGAGGGCGAGTCCAGCTTCGCGGCCGGCAAGGTGGTGGCCAGCAACGTCTACATCCGCACCCCTCAGGGCTGGCGGCTGTGGATGCACCACGGGTCGCCGGTGCTGCAGAGCGACGACGACGAGGAGGAGGAAGGCGAGCTTGAGCACTGACCGGATCGCGCTGAAGGGCCTGCGGGCCCGCGGGAGACACGGCGTGCTGGCGGCCGAGCGGGAGCTCGGCCAGGAGTTCGTCGTGGACGTCACGCTCTTCCTCGACACCGCGCCCGCGGCCGCGGGCGACGACCTGGCCCTGACCGTCGACTACGGCGAGCTGGCGCAGGCGCTGGTGAAGGTGGTCGAGGGCGAGCCGGTCGCGCTGATCGAGACGCTCGCCCAGCGGCTGGCGGAGGTCTGCCTGGATAGGGAGCTCGTCGAGTCCGTGGAGGTGAGCGTGCACAAACCCGCCGCGCCGATCCCCCTGCCGTTCGGCGACGTGGTGGTGACGATCCAACGGAGGCGCCGATGAAGACCGTGCTAGCGCTCGGGAGCAACCTGGGCAGACGTTTCCAGACGCTGCAGGGCGCCGTGGACGCGCTGTTCGACGCGCCGGGTCTGGAGTTCGTGGCGGCCTCGCCGGTCTACGAGACCGATCCGGTGGGCGGCCCAGGGGGCCAGCGGCCCTACCTGAACGCGGTGGTGGTGGCGGAGACGACTCTCGAACCGCACACCCTGCTGGAGCGGGCGCAGAGCACCGAAGACGCCTTCGGCCGCGTCCGCCAGGAGCGGTGGGGGCCGCGCACGCTCGACATCGACCTGATCGTGGTGGGCGACATCGTCAGCGACGACCCGGAGCTGACGCTGCCGCACCCCATGGCGCACGAGCGGGCGTTCGTGCTGCTGCCGTGGGCGCAGGCCGACCCCGACGCGGAGCTGCCGGGCAAGGGCCGGGTCGCCGACCTGCTGGCGGGCCTCGACCAGCGGGGCGCGCGACTCCGTGAGGACCTGAAGCTGCAGAGGCCCGATTGAGACCGACCCGTCCCGGCCTGCTGGCCGTCGTCTTCGTCGTCGTCGCGCTGCTGACATGGCTGACCGTCCAGCAGTTCTACTCCCAAATGCCGCTGGTGCCGTGGACCGCGATCCCGACGGTGCTGCTGCTGGCCGTCGGCGAGGCCTACGCCGGGTGGATGACCCGGGCCAGGATCGCCCGCCGGCCCGGCACCAAACCGGTGGAGCCGCTCGCGGTGGCCCGGCTGGTCGCGCTGGCCAAGGCGTCCGCATACGGCGGGGCGGGGTTCGCGGGCCTGTTCGGCGGCTTCGTCCTGCACACGGCGACGGAGCTGGAGAAGGTGACGCCGCGGAGCGAGTTCTTCGTGTCCGGCGGCTCGCTGCTGGCCTGCGTGGTCCTCGTCTGCGCCGCCCTCTTCCTCGAACACGCCTGTCGCATCCCCGAGGACCACGAGGGTGACCGGCCCGAGTAGGAGCCGGTCACTTGTCGATGTCGCCCACCACGAAGAACATCGAGCCGAGGATGGCCACCATGTCAGAGACCAGGTGGCCGGGCAGCATCTCGCGCAGCACCTGGATGTTGCCGTAGGAGGCGGAGCGGAGCTTGAGCCGCCACGGGGTCTTGTCGCCCTTGGAGACCAGGTAGTAGCCGTTGATGCCGAGAGGGTTCTCCGTCCAGGCGTAGGTGTGGCCCTCCGGCACCTTGAGCACCTTGGGCAGACGCTGGTTGATCGGCCCCCGCGGCAGCGAGCGGAGCCGGTCGACGCACGCGTCGGCGAGGTCGAGCGAGACCTTGACCTGCTCCAGCAGCACCTCGAAGCGTGCGTGGCAGTCGCCGGCGGTGCGGGTGACGACCCTGACGGGCAGCTCGGGGTAGGCGAGGTAGGGCTGGTCGCGGCGCAGGTCGACGTCGACGCCCGAGGCCCTGGCGATGGGGCCGCTGACCCCGTACTGCATGATCTGCTCGCGGGTGAGCACGCCGACGCCTCTGGTGCGGGCGAGGAAGATCTCGTTGTCGAGTATGAGGTTCTCGATGTCGGGGATCTTCGCGCGGACCTCGGCGACGGTCTGTGACACCCGGTCGAGCCACCCGTACGGGAGATCCTCCTTCAGGCCGCCGACGCGGTTGAACATGTAGTGCATCCGCCCGCCGGAGATCTCCTCCATGACGGCCTGGATGCGCTCGCGCTCGTCGAAGGCGTAGAAGATGGGCGTCATGGCGCCCATCTCCAGGGGGTAGGAGCCGAGGAACATCAGGTGGTTGAGCACCCTGTTGAGCTCGGCCAGCAGCGTGCGGGCCCACACGGCGCGGACGGGCGGCTCCATGCCGAGCATGCGTTCGGCGGCGAGCACCACGCCGAGCTCGTTGGCGAACGCCGACAGCCAGTCGTGGCGGTTGGCCAGCATGATGATCTGCCGGTAGTCGCGCACCTCGAACAGCTTCTCCGCGCCCCGGTGCATGTAGCCGACGATCGGCTCGGCGGTGGCGATGCGCTCGCCGTCGAGCGTCAGGCGGAGGCGGAGCACACCGTGCGTCGAGGGGTGCTGGGGGCCGATGTTGAGGATCATGTCCTCGGTGGCCAGTTCCTTCGCCCCTGCGCCGATTCCCACCACGCGTTCCGTCATACGGCCCATGCTCTCACCGGATACCAGGTCAAGGAACGGGTGTGCCGGGGTCCGTCGTCCGAGGTCAAGGTACGGCAAGCACGCGCATCACCAGGCCATGGCGGGGGAGGATTATCTGGAACGGGGGAACAAGACGATGAAGAGGGTCATCTTTGATGTGGCTGCCCTGATCGCCAGGGTGGTGATCGGCGTCATCTTCGTGGCGCACGGGCTGCAGAAATGGACAGCGGGTCTGGGGGCCATCAGCGCCGGCTTCACCGAGATGGGCGTGCCACTGCCTCAGGCGTCGGCCGCCTTCGCGACGATCGTCGAGGTGGTCTGCGGGGTGCTGCTGATCGTGGGGCTGGCGGTCCGGATCTCGGCGGCGCTGTTGCTGATCGACATGATCGGGGCGCTGCTCTTCGTGCACGCGGCCGGCGGGGTGTTCGTCACGGAGGGCGGCTGGGAGCTGGTGGCGGCCCTGGGCGCGGCCTGCCTGCTGCTGATCGCGCTGGGCGGCGGGCGCATCGGCCTCGACGGGATCATCCACGCGGTGCACAGGCGTCGCTCCCGGCGGGCCGCCGCGACCGAGCCCGCCTACGAGCCGGTGCCGGGCGGGCTCGACAACGCGCCCACCCGGCCCACGGTGATGGAGGAACCGCAGCGCGACGTGCCCCCGCAGGGGAGCGGCGCGAGCGGCTTGGACGACCGCGACATGCGTGACGTCGACCGCCTGCTCGGCGACGAGCCGACCCGGCCCAACCCACGCAAGCCGTAGGAGTTACGGTCGCTGAGCGGGCCGCTCAGCGACCGGCCAGGTCGCGCAGCGCGGCGAGAAGACGGTCGACATGCTCTTCGGTCGTGCCGATGCCGATCGAGGCGCGCACGGCCGAGGCGGTGCCGTCCGCGCAGCCGCCGTCCTGCGTGCCGAGCAGGTGCCGGACGAACGGGTGGGCGCAGAACTTGCCGTCCCGCACCCCGATCCCGTGCTCGGCCGACAGCGTCTCGGCGACCTCGCGCGCCGGGTGGCCGTCGACGGTGAAGGACACGATGCCGACGCGCGGGTGGCCGGGCCCCCACAGCGAGAGTTCCCGTACCCCGTCGATGGCGGCGAGGCCGGCACGCAGCCGGGCGAGCAGCCGCTCCTCCTCGCGGACGAGCGGGGTCCAGCCGGTGGCGGTGAGCGCGTCGCAGGCGGCGGCCAGCGCGATGGCGCCCAGCACGTTCGGGGTGCCCGCCTCGTGCCGCGGCTCGGGGTCTTCGTGCCAGTCGGCCCCGTCCTCGCCGACGGCGCGCACCGCGCCGCCGCCCTTCAGGTACGGGTCGCCGGCGGCCAGCCAGTCACCGCGGCCGACCAGCGCCCCAGCCCCGAACGGCGCGTACAGCTTGTGCCCGGAGAAGGCCACGTAGTCCAGGTCGAGCGCGGTCAGGTTGAGCGGCCGATGGGGGACGAGCTGGGCGGCGTCCACCAGGATGCGCGCGCCGTGCCGGTGCGCGATGTGGGCCAGCGCGGCGACGGGCCAGAGCTCGCCGGTGACGTTCGAGGCGGCGGTCACGACCAGGAGCTTGGGGCCGTCGATCCCGGCCAGGGTGTCGTCGGCGGCGCGCACGGCCTCGCCGGGGAAGGCCGGCGGCGCCAGCCGGACCACCCGCTGCCACGGCAGCAGCGAGGCGTGGTGCTCGGTGTCGAAGACGACCACAGTGGTGCCTTCGGGCAGGCAGCGGGCGAGCAGGTTGGTGGCGTCGGTGGTGTTGCGGGTGAAGACCACCGCGTCGTCCGTGCGGGCGCCGACGAAGGCCCGTACGGTGTGGCGGGCCTGCTCGTAGCGCGCGGTCGTGAGCTGGGAGGCGTACCCGGCGCCGCGGTGCACGCTGGAGTAGGCCGGGAGCGCGGCGGCGACGGCGGCGCTGACCTGCTCCAGACAGGGGGCGCTGGCGGCGTAGTCGAGGTTGGCGTACCCGGCGAGCCTGCCGCCCTTGACCGGGACCCGCAGGTCGGCGCCGAGCACGGCGGGGATCGCACGCGCCGGACAGGGCTCCGGGTGCTTCTCGGGAGCGGTGCGGGCGGCGTCGAAGATCGTCAAAGTGGACACGGCATGCCTCCTCGGGCGTCATCGGACCCCAGGAGCAGCCACGGAGCCCGCGCTTGCCCGCCACCCTTCGTGGCGGACCAGGTCTTCACCCGGGGCACCCCGCCGCGGACGCGAGGGTTGCCGGCCAGCGAGCCGGGGCTTGGCGCTGGCACTCATGACCTACGTGCCGGACTATAACCGATGATTCATCCGGATCGCGAACTTCTCCGGAGTTCTGCTCGTTGGGCGGTGGTACGTTCCCCCACCGAAAGTAGGCGGCGATGCTTGACTGGGTGTCCAACCCGGAGATCTGGATAGGGTTCCTCACCCTGGTGACCCTGGAGATCGTCCTGGGCATCGACAACATCATCTTCATCTCCATCCTGGCAGGGAAGCTGCCTCCCGAGCAGCGCGACCGGGCGCGGGTGCTGGGCCTGGCCGCGGCGCTGGTGATGCGGCTGCTCCTGCTGCTGGCGCTGTCGTGGGTGGTCCGGCTCACCGCGCCGCTGTTCGAGGTGTTCGGTCACGAGATATCGGGACGAGATCTCATCCTGCTGCTGGGCGGGCTGTTCCTGCTGGCCAAGAGCGTCACCGAGATCAGCCACACGATGGACGGGCCGGGCAAGGACGGCAAGTCGGCGGCCGTCGTCTCGTTCACGTCGGTCATCGTGCAGATCATGCTGCTCGACATCGTGTTCTCGCTCGACTCGGTGATCACCGCCGTGGGCATGGTCGACGAGCTCGGGGTGATGATCGCGGCCGTGGTCGTGGCGGTGGCGGTGATGCTGTTCGCCTCCGGGCCGATCAGCCGGTTCGTCGACGCGCATCCGAGCATCAAGATGCTGGCGCTGGCGTTCCTGGTGCTGATCGGTGTGATGCTCGTGGCCGAGGGTCTCGACCAGCACATCCCGAAGGGCTACATCTACTTCGCGATGGCGTTCTCGGTCGTCGTCGAGCTGCTCAACATCCGGGTGCGGAGCAGGAAGAACAAGCAGGTGGAGGAAGCTCCTACTATGCAATAGTGCGCTTTGATCCCTGGAATCCGGATTTCGTGGCCCATCCCTACGACGTCTACGCCGAGCTGAGGCGGGAGGCCCCGGTCAGCTACTTCGAACCCGCCGACCAGTGGCTGATCGCCCGCCACGCGGATGTGGACGAGCTGCTGCGTGACCGCAGGCTCGGCCGTTCCTATCTGCACGTGGCCACGGACGAGGAGTTCGGCAGGCCACCGGAGCCGGAGTTCCAGGAGCCGTTCTGGCGGGTGGTCCGCGCCGGCATGCTCGACGTCGAGCCGCCGGTGCACACCCGGCTGCGCCGCCTGGTGTCCAAGGCGTTCACCCCGCGCATGGTCGAGTCGCTGCGGCCGCGCGTGCGGGCCATCGCTGAAGGGCTCGTGGACGCGTACGTGGAGAAGGGCGGCGGAGATCTGATCGCGGAGGTCGCCGAGCCGCTGCCGGTGACGGTCATCGCGGAGATGCTGGGCATCCCCGAGCGGGACCGTCACCTGCTGCGGCCCTGGTCCTCGGACATCTGCCTGATGTACGAGCTCAACCCGAGCGAGGAGATGCAGCACACCGCGGTCAGGGCGGCGGACGAGTTCGCCGAGTACTTGAGAGGGCTGGCCCGCGAGCGGGCGGGGAAGCCGGGCGACGACCTGATCAGCGCGCTGGCGGGGATCCCCGAGCTGACCGAGGACGAGCTGATCGGCACCTGCGTGCTGCTGCTCAACGCCGGTCACGAGGCCACCGTGAACGCCACCGGCAACGGCTGGTGGGCGCTGTTCAGGAACCCGGACGAGCTGGCCCGGCTCCGCGCGGACCGCTCGCTGCTGCCCACGGCGATCGAGGAGGTGCTGCGCTGGGACACCCCGGCGCAGATGTTCGAGCGCTGGGTCCTGGAGGACATCGAGGTCGGCGGCGTGCGGATCCCGCGCGGGGCCGAGGTGGCGCTGCTGTTCGGCTCGGCCAACCGCGACCCCGAGGTGTTCGACGACCCCGACCGGTTCGACGCGGGCCGCAAGGACAACCCGCACATCTCGTTCGGCCTGGGCATCCACTACTGCCTGGGCGCGCCGCTGGCCAGGATCGAGATGGTCGAGTCGTTCGGCGCGCTGCTCGACCGGACGCCGGCGCTGGAGCTTGTCAGGGAGCCGGAGTGGAAGCCGGGCTACATCATCCGAGGGCTGCAGGGCCTGGAGCTGAGCACGCGCTGACGCCGGGTCACCGGCGCTGGCAGAGCCAGCCGAACCCGCCCAGCCCCGCCGGATCGATCAGCTCGGCCTCCTCGGAGGCCCGGGCGAGCGCCCGGAGATAGCCCGGAGGATCGGTGCGGGCCAGGTCGAGGGAGGGGCGGGCGCCGGTGACGCCCAGCTCGCGCAGCGCGGCACGCTGTGTGGACAAGGCTGTGGATATCGCGCCCGCCCGCCGCCCGGCCTCGGCGCACGCGTCGAGCGCGACGTGCGCGGTGATGTCGCAGGTCCCGTCGGGGATCGGGGATACGACCGCGCCGTCGCGATATCCGGTGAGCGTGCCGCAGCGCGGCCGGTTATCCACAGGGTGTGCATAATCGACGGCGACGGCCCGCCCCTGGTCGAGCCGCGCCAGGACCGCCGCCCAGGCCGCGTCGCGGGTGCGGCCGATCTCGGCTCTCGTGCCGACGCACGACAGCGGCCACCACCGTTTCAGCCACTCCAGATCGGCCGCCGGCGGCTCGCCGCCCAGCCGCTCCTCGCCGGTCTCGGTGTCGACCAGGACCAGCCGCGGCCCGTCTGCGGTCTGCTCGGCGACGTCCAGCGGGACGTTGTCGAGCCACTCGTTCGCGATCACCAGGCCGCGCACCCCGGAGGGGATCCGGGCGGACCACCCGATCTCCTCGGGAAGATCGTCCGGCCGGGGGGACAGGTCGACGGCCGTGACCCGCAGCCTGGCCCGCAGCCCGCGGCCGGCCATGGCGAGCACGTGGCGGACCAGCACGCCTTCGCCCGCGCCGACGTCGACGAGGTCGATCCCGGCGGGGGCGCCGAGTTCGGCGTCGACCTCGCGCAGCAGGGCCAGCACCGCCTCGGCGAACGCCGGTGACGCGACGACCGAGGTGCGGAAGTGGCCGGACGGGCGTTCGCGAAGGTAGAAGCCGCCCTCGCCGTACAGCGCGCGCTGAGTGGCTTCGCGCCAGGTGAGCCACATGTCTGGACTATCTCACGATGGACACGGGGCCCGGACCGGATCCGGGCCCCGCCATGGCCGCCAGTCGGCGGTGGCGGCCATGCGCACCGCCCAAGAGGCCCCTGACACAGTGCGGGCGTCGGGTCGTGATAGGACTCGGCGCCCGCTCCCAGCGGTGAACCCCTCTCCTCATCTCATCCGACAGGGGGTGCACCGGTTCACCTGCCCTTGTCCCTTTTGTCGGTAACGCAACATGCAGCAAAACCCCGGTCATCTCTTCTTGCCGGTGCGCCGGTTACCCTGGTCGGCAGTGCCATCAGGTCGACCGGGGGTGTACGTCATGGAGGCAGCCGATCGCCCGGCCCGCCTGGCCGTCGGCGTGCTGGGAGCGGGCAAGGTCGGCTCCGCGCTCGGCTCCGCGCTGGCGCAGGCCGGCCATCGCGTCGTCGCCGCGAGCGGCGTCTCCGACGCCTCCCAGCGTTGGGCCGCGGCCAGGCTCGGGGTCGAGCCGGTGCGGCCCGACCAGGTGGTGGCGGCGGCCCAGCTCATCCTGCTCACCGTGCCCGACGACGCGCTGCCCGACCTCGTGGGCGGCCTGGCAGCCACCGGCGCCGACCTGCACGGCAAGATCCTCGTCCACTGCAGCGGCGCGTACGGCCTGTCCGTGCTCGACCCGGCCGCCCGCAAGGGCGCGCTGCCGCTGGCGCTGCACCCGGTGATGACCTTCACCGGCCGCGACGACGACCTCAACCGCATCACCGGCTGCTCCTTCGGCGTCACCGCCCCCGAGCCGCTGCGGCCGATCGCCGAGGCCCTGGTCATCGAGATGGGCGGGGAGCCGGTCTGGATCGCCGACGCCGACCGCCCGCTCTACCACGCGGCCCTGGCCAACGCCTCCAACCACATGGTGACGCTCATCGCCGAGTCGGAGGAGCTGCTCGGCCGCATCGGCGTCGACCACCCGGGCCGGATGCTCGGGCCGCTGCTCGGCGCCGCGCTCGACAACGTGCTCAGGCTCGGCCTGTCGGCCCTGACCGGGCCGGTCGTGCGCGGCGACGCCGGCACCGTGCGCAAGCACGTCGACGCGCTGATCCTGGCCGCCCCCGAGGCGGCCGACGCCTACGTGGCGCTGGCCAGGCTCACGGCCGACCGGGCGCTGGCGGCCGGGCTGCTGAAACCGGAGGAGGCGGAGCGGCTCCTCGACGCGCTGGGTGGCAACATATGGACCTGACCGTGACCCGCGACGGGCATGGATCCGTTCTCGGAGGCAGCGCATGGACCTCATCCTCGCCAGGAACCGCACCGATCTGATCAAGGCTCGCGGTGGCGGCACCCTCGCCCTCGTCCCCACCATGGGAGCCCTGCACGAAGGGCACCGCTCGCTCATCAGGCTGGCCCGCGACCGTGCCGACCAGGTCGTCGTCAGCGTCTTCGTCAACCCGCTGCAGTTCGGGCCCGGGGAAGACTACTCCCGCTACCCGCGCACCTTCGACGCCGACCTGGCGGCGTGCCGCGAGGAGGGCGTGGACGTGGTGTTCGCCCCGGCGGCGGGCGACATGTACCTCCCCGACCGCCAGGTGAGCGTGTGCGCGGGCGAGATGGGGCGGATCGTCGAGGGCGCCTCCCGGCCGGGCCACTTCGACGGCATGCTGACCGTGGTGCTCAAGCTGTTCAACCTGGTGCGGCCGGACGTCGCGGTGTTCGGGCAGAAGGACGCCCAGCAGCTGTCCATGATCCGCCGCATGGTCGCCGACCTGGACGTGCCCGTGGAGGTCGTCGGCGCGCCGACCGTCAGGGAGCCCGACGGCCTGGCCCTGTCGAGCCGCAACCGCTACCTGTCGGCCGGCGAGCGCCGGGTGGCGCTGGCGCTGTCGCGCGCCCTGCGCGCCGGAGCGGGTGAGCCGACCCCGGCCCGGGTCCGCGCCGCGGCCTCGAAGGTGCTCGCCGAGGCCCCGCCGGAGCTGGAGCTCGACTACCTGGTGCTGGTGGATCCGGCCACGTTCACGGAGGTCTCCGACCCGTACGAGGGAGAAGCGGTTCTCGCGGTGGCCGCGAAGGTCGGCGCGACCAGGCTGATCGACAACATGGTGGTGCGGCTGGGCCGGTAGCGGCCCCCGGGGCGCGCGCATACTCGGTCAGGCGTTATCGTCATATTGACGAAATAGCCCCGATTGAGGAGGGCCCATGAGTGCACCGGCGATCCCCCTGCGGCTGGCGGCGCCCGATCCGGGCTGGACCGCCGAGGCCGACCTGGTCGTCGTCGGATCCGGGATCGCCGGGCTCACCGTGGCGCTGCGCCACGCCGAGCTGGCCCCGGCCGAGCGGGTCCTGGTCGTCACCAAGGACGTGCTCTCCTCCGGCTCCACCCGATGGGCGCAGGGCGGCATAGCCGCCGTCCTCGACCCCGGCGACAGCCCGGACGAGCACCTCAACGACACGCTGCTGGCCGGGGTCGGGCTGTGCGACACGCGGGCCGTGCGCACGCTGGTCACCGAGGGACCGGGAGCGCTGCGGCGGCTGATGGACCGCGGCGCCCGCTTCGACCGCACCCCCGACGGCCGGCTCCAGCTCACCCGCGAGGGCGGTCACCGGCGCGACCGCATCGTGCACGCGGGCGGCGACGCCACCGGCGCCGAGGTGCAGCGGGCGCTGGTCGAGGCGGTACGCGCGAGCGGCCTCGAGGTGATCGAGCACGCGCTCGTCCTCGATCTGCTGAAGGACGCCGCGGGCCGGGCCACCGGCGTCACCCTGCACGTCATGGGCGAGGGCGCGCGCGACGGCGTGGGCGCGGTGCGGGCCCGCGCGGTCGTGCTCGCCACCGGCGGCATGGGCCAGGTCTACGCGGCCACCACCAACCCGGTCGTGTCCACGGGCGACGGGGTGGCGCTGGCGCTGCGGGCCGGCGCTGTGGTGCGCGACCTGGAGTTCGTCCAGTTCCACCCGACCGTGCTGTGGCTGGGCGAGGACTCGACCGGGCAGCAGCCGCTGATCTCCGAGGCGGTCAGGGGAGAGGGCGCGTTCCTGGTCGACCACGAGGGCGACAGGTTCATGACCGGCGTGCACGAGCTGGCCGACCTGGCGCCGCGCGACGTGGTGGCCAAGGCGATCATGCGGGTGATGCGGGAGACCGGGCGTGACCACGTCTTCCTCGACGGCCGTCACTTCGGGCCGGACAAGTGGCGGACCAGGTTCCCCACCATCGAGGCCGTCTGCCGCGCCCACGGCATCGACCCGGTCACCCAGCTCATCCCGGTCTCCCCGGCCGCCCACTACGCCAGCGGCGGCGTCCGTACGGACCTGTACGGCCGCACGTCCATCGAGGGCCTGTACGCGTGCGGCGAGGTCGCCTGCACCGGCGTGCACGGCGCCAACCGGCTGGCCTCCAACTCGCTGCTCGAAGGGCTGGTGTTCGCCGAGCGGATCGCCGAGGACGTGCACCGCGCCAGGCCCCGGCCGGGCGGGCCGGAGCAGTCCGCCGTCCCGGCCGGGCTGATCGACCCGCGGGCGCGCGGCCGGATCCAGCACCACATGAGCGCCGGCGCCGGGGTGCTGCGCAACCGAGGCTCCCTGACGGCCACGGCCAGGGCGCTGCGCGACGCCCGCTGGACGCCCGTCGAGGTGCCGCCGTGCACCGAGTCGTGGGAGACCACCAACCTGCTCACCGTCGCCACCGTGCTCGCGGGCACGGCCGCGGCGCGGCTGGAGACGCGCGGCTCCCACTGGCGGGAGGACCGCCCCGAGCGCGACGACCACGAGTGGCTCGGCCACCTGGACGTGACCCTGACCGAGGAGGGCCTGCAGATGACCTACACCCCGCACGGCGACGCCATGCCGCCGAGGCTGGCCCGGGAGCTGGCCGACGCCGGGCTCGACCCCGCCGACGCCGACGCGGTGATCGACCGGGCGCTGGCCGAGGACCTGTCGGCGGCCGGCGACGTCACCAGCATCGCCACGATCCCGGCCGGCCAGCTCTCGTCCGGCGACATGGTGGCCCGCGCCGACGGCGTCGTGGCCGGCCTCGCCCTCGCCGAGGCGGTCTTCCTGCGGCTGGGCGCGACCCGTACCGAGAGGAAGACCGAGGACGGCGAGCGCGTCCGCCGCGGCGAGGTGCTGATGACGGTGGAGGGCCCGACCAGGGCCCTGCTGACGGCCGAGCGCACGGCGCTGAACCTGGTCACGCACCTGTCCGGCATCGCCACGCTCACCGGCCGGTGGGCCGAGGCGATCGGCGGCACCCGGGCGCGGGTGCGCGACAGCCGCAAGACGCTGCCGGGGCTGCGGGCGCTGGAGAAGTACGCGGTGCGCTGCGGCGGCGGCGTCAACCACCGGATGTCGCTGTCCGACGCGGCCCTGATCAAGGACAACCACGTGGTGGCCGCCGGAGGGGTGGCGCCGGCGTTCCGCGCGGTGCGCGAACGGTATCCGGACCTGCCGATCGAGGTCGAGGTCGACAGCCTCGCGGAGCTGGAGGAAGCGCTGGCCGAGGGGGCGGATCTGATCTTGCTGGACAACTTCACCGTGGAACAAACCACCCAGGCCGTCCAAATCGTGAAAAATCGCGCCAACAAGGCGGTTGCGCTCGAAGCCAGCGGGGGATTGACCTTGGAATCGGCCCGTGACGTGGCGGAGACTGGCGTGGACTACCTTGCGGTAGGCGCCCTTACCCACTCGGCGCCGGCCCTGGACGTCGCACTGGATCTACGGGGGTAACACATGCTGCTCACGATCGACGTCGGCAACACGCACACGGTGCTCGGGCTCTTCGAGGGCGAGGACGTCATCGAGCACTGGCGGCTGGCCACCGACGCCCGCCGCACCGCCGACGAGATCGCGGTCGTCCTGCAGGGCCTGCTCGGCCAGTCACCCCTGCTGAAGGGCGCCGACATCGGCGGCATCGCGATCTGCTCGACCGTGCCCAGCGTGCTCAACGAGATGCGCGAGATGTGCCGCCGCTACTACGGCGACGTCACCGCCGTCGTGGTCGAGCCCGGCGTCCGCACCGGCGTGCCCGTACGGATGGACAACCCCAAGGAGGTCGGCAGCGACCGCATCGTCAACGCGCTGGCCGCCATCGACCAGTACGGCGGCCCGTGCGTCATCGTCGACTTCGGCACCGCCACCTCGTTCGACGCGGTGTCGGCCAAGGGCGAGTACATCGGCGCCGTCACCGCTCCCGGCATCGAGATCTCCGTCGACGCCCTGGCCGCCGCCGGCGCCCAGCTCCACAAGGTGGAGCTGATCAGGCCCCGCTCCGTCATCGCCAAGAACACCGTCGAAGCGCTTCAGGCGGGCATCATCTACGGCTTCGCCGGCCAGGTCGACGGCATCGTCGAGCGGATGGCCGCCGAGCTGGCCGACGACCCCGACGACGTGACCGTGGTCGCCACCGGCAGCCACGCCGGCCTGGTCGTCGGCGAGTCGCGCTCCATCGACGTGCACGAGCCGTGGCTCACGCTGATCGGCCTGCGGCTCATCTACCACCGCAACACCGGCTGACACATGAGCAAGCGGCCCCCCGCTCGGGTAGGGGGCCGCTTGCGGCTGGAGGAAACTCACTCGGACTCGGCGGCGTACAGGTACTCCCACTGGCCGCACTTGCTCACCCACTGCTGGTGCGGGTGGATCTGGCAGACCTTCACCCGCACCGCCGCGACGTCGTCCACGTCGAACCGGAGCTTCTTGGAGCCCGGGTAGCCGCAGAACTTCCTGGCGTGGACCGCGTCCCACTCGTGGTCGAAGCCGGCCGCCTGGAACCTCACGTAGGCGCACTTGCCGCCCTGCCCGTAGGTGCGCTGGTCGAGGTCGTGGAGCCGGCCGCGGAGGTGGACCGTGTTGGACGTCTGGTGCTCGTCCCACTCCACGCCGATCCAGCCCTGGGCCTTGGCGAGGTGGTGCTTGGCGTAGACCGGGCCCCAGGAGTGCCCGTCGGCGGTGGTGGCGCTCGCGGCGGCGGGCATCGACAGGGCGACGGCTCCGGTGGCGGCGACGGCGAGCAGGCCGGTGGCGATCTTCCTGAACATGGTCTCTCCCCGAGCCCCCCTGGACCGGCCCGCTGCCGGATCCCCCCTTCGAGCCCGTGACACATGGGTAACCGAGCGTGCTTGCAGGCCCCCTGCAGGGGACCGACGAGACCTTGCACGTGGCCGTATCCCCTACCCTTTGGTGATGTGAGCGACGAACTTCCCGAGCAGATGCGCATCCGGAGGGAGAAGCTCGACCGCCTTCGCGCCGAAGGCGTCGACCCTTACCCGGTGAGTTTCCCCCGCACGACCACCAACGCGGAGGTCAGGGCGAAATACCAGGGCCTGGAGCCCGACACCGCCACCGGCGACCGGGTCGGCGTGGCCGGGCGCGTCATGCTCAACCGTGTCGGCGGCAAGCTCTGCTTCGCCACCCTGCGCGACGGCAGCGGCGACCTCCAGGTCATGATCTCGCTCGACAAGGTGGGGGAGGAGTCGCTCGCGTCCTGGAAGCACGACGTCGACCTGGGCGACCACGTCGGCGTCGAGGGCGAGGTGATCACCTCGCGGCGCGGCGAGCTGTCCATCCTCGCCGACCGCTGGCAGATCACGTCCAAGTGCCTGCGCCCGCTGCCCGAGAAGCACCTCGGCCTGACCGACCCCGAGGCCAGGGTCCGCCAGCGTTACGTCGACCTCATCGTCAACGACGAGGCGCGCAAGATGGCCCGCGTCCGCAGCGCGACCGTGCGCGCGGTGCGCGACTTCTGGCACGAGGAGGGTTACCTCGAGGTCGAGACGCCGATGCTGCAGCCGATCCACGGCGGCGCGGCGGCCCGGCCCTTCGCGACCCACATCAACGCCTACGACATGGAGCTCTACCTCCGCATCGCGATCGAGCTCTACCTCAAGCGGCTCGTGGTGGGCGGCGTCGAGAAGGTCTTCGAGGTCAACCGCAACTTCCGCAACGAAGGCGCCGACTCCACCCACAACCCCGAGTTCACCATGGTCGAGGCCTACGGCACCTACCTCGACTACCACGACATGGCCGACCTCACCCAGCGCATGTACCAGAAGGCCGTGGTCGCCGCGCTCGACACCACCGTGGTCGTCCACGAAGGCGTCGAGGTCGACCTCGGGCTGCCCGAGTGGCCGCGGGCCAAGCTCTACGACCTGGTGTCCGCCGCGGTGGGCGAGGAGGTCACCACCGAGACCCCGCTGGAGCGCGTCCGCGGCCTGGCCGACAAGCACGACGTGCACTGGGACCCGAAGTGGGGCCAGGGCAAGCTGGTCCAGGAGTTGTTCGAGGAGCTGGTCGAACACACCCTCGTCCAGCCCACGTTCGTCATGGACTATCCGCTGGAGACGTCCCCGCTGGCCCGCGTCCACCGCGACAACCCGCTGCTGACCGAGAAGTGGGACCTCATCGGGTTCGGCACCGAGCTCGGCACCGCCTACTCCGAGCTCATCGACCCGATCGACCAGCGCCGCCGCCTGGAGGAGCAGTCCCTGCTCGCCGCCGGCGGCGACCCGGAGGCCATGCAGCTCGACGAGGACTTCCTGCAGGCCCTGGAGTACGGCATGCCCCCGACGGGCGGCATGGGCGCCGGCATCGACCGGATGATCATGGCATTCACGGGCCGCAACATCCGCGAGACCATCCTCTTCCCCCTGGTCAAGCCCACCCGCTGACCGCGCCGCGAAAGCCCGCCCGCGCTACAGGCGCGGGCGGTTGAGCCTGACGGGCAGCCGGGCCAGGCCGCGCAGCACCAGGTTCTCCTTGTACGGCGGATCCGCGTCGGCCAGCTCCAGCCCCGGCGCGGCCCCGGCCAGCGCGGCCAGCGCCACCTCCCCTTCCAGCCGGGCCAGCGGCGCACCCAGGCAGAAGTGCACCCCCAGACCGAACGCCAGATGCCTGCCAGGCGCCCGCCCCACGTCGAACCGGTCCGGGTCGGGGAAGGCCGCGGGGTCGCGGTTGGCCGCGCCGACCAGCGCCAGCGTCGACGTGCCCGCCGGCACCCGGACGCCGCCCAGCTCGGCGTCCTCCAGCGCGACACGGGCCGTGAGCTGGACCGGCGGGTCATACCTGAGCACCTCCTCCACGACCTCCCTGGGCCGCTCGGCCGCCCGCCCCAGCACGCCGTGCCTGACCAGGTTGAGCACGCCGTTGGCGATGAGGTTGACGGTCGTCTCGTGACCGGCCACCAGCAGCAGCACGCACGTGGCCAGCAGCTCGCGCTCGGTCAGCTCCTCGACCTGGACGAGCGCGCTGAGCAGGTCGTCGGCCGGCCGCTCCCGCCGCAGCGCGATGAGACCCTGGAAGTAGTCGTGGAACTCGCGCCGGTGGCGTTGTGAGCGCTCGGTCAGCTCGTCGGTGACGATCGGGTCGAGGCTGCGCGCCATGGTCTCGCTCCAGCCGCGGAAGCGCTCGTGGTCCGCCGCCGGCACGCCCAGCATCTCGCTGATCACCATGACGGGCAGCGGGTAGGCGAAGTCGCGGACCAGATCGGCCTCGTCGGGCAGCGCGGCGATCAGGTCCGCGGTGATCGTCTCGATCCGCGGGCGCAGCCGCCGCACCATGCCGGGCGTGAAGGCCTTGCTGACGAGTCCGCGCATCCGGGTGTGGTCAGGCGGGTCCATCATGAGGAACGAACGGACCGGTTCGTCCGGCCCGGCGGGCGCGGGGGTGGGGCCGTGACCGAAACGCGGGTCGCGCAACAGGGCCGAGCAGAGCTCGTGGGAGGTGGCGACGAGCAGCCCGCCGCGCGTCCGGAAGAGCGGCCCGCTCTCGCGCAGCTTCCGGTATCGGGAATACGGCTCGCGCAGGAACGCATAATCGTACGGATCGAAACCCAGCATGTCGCTGGGGCTCAGCGTGGACGGCGGCGCGCTGTCAGAGTCCTTGTGATCGATCATTGCGCTTGGAAATGTGCCGACATACGCCGAGTACTTCACGTAGGACGGATCATGTCAATGGCTATGGTCAAGTAGGGCAGATCTTACGCTTGACGGCCTTTGCCGGATGCGTTTACGTAGTCGGGGCGAGCAGCCTTTCGCTCGTGCCAGGACGTCACCGAGTAGTGCTGTTGGGGGGGAGGGCTCCCGATGGATGTGCTCAGTGAAAATGTTGAACTGAGCCATGCAGATCTGGCGTTGCTGGCGGAGCTGGCCAAGGGCGTCACAGTAGACCGAGTGGGGAGGCGCCTTGATTGCAGCGGCCGCACGGTGCGCCGAAGACTGAGGGGCATCTGCGACCGGATCGGGGTGGCCACGGCCATCGAAGCCGTGGCCTGGGCCGCGCGCCGCCAGCTGATCTAGCCGTCAGTCGGCGATGCGCACCGCTCCGGCGTAGGGGCGCCGGTCGAGTGAGGCGATGCGTACGACGTCGCCCGTGCGCGGCGCGTGCACCATCATGCCGCCGCCGAGGTAGATGCCCACGTGGTGCAGGTCGCTGTAGAAGAAGACCAGGTCGCCGGGGCGCAGCTCCTCGCGCGCGATGTGCCTGCCCGCGGTCCACTGGTCGCCGGTGTAGTGCGGCAGCGAGATGCCGACGCGCTGGTAGGCGGCCATGACCAGCCCCGAGCAGTCGTAGCCGTTGGGGCCTTCCGCGCCCCAGACGTACGGCTTGAGCTGCTGGGTGAGGGCCCAGCGGGCGGCCTGGGCCGCCTTGCCGTCGCCGGGGATGGGCAGGGTCACCTTGACGGCCCTGGTGCCGGGGCGGCCGGCCTCGCCGAGCGCGCGCTGGAACAACCGGCTCTCGACCTTGGTGACGAGCTTGGAGATCCGGTCGCGCTTGGCGCCGAGGTCCTTGACGATCTTGTTGACCTCGTCGATGCGGGTCTGGGCGCCGGTCCTGGCCCGCTCGGCCGCGTCCATCGCCTTGGTCAGCTTGAGGACCTCCTCGCTCTGCTGCTGTCGCAGGGCGTAGGTGGTGGCCGCGCGGTCGAGGTAGCTCTCGGGGTCGCCGCCGGTGGTGAAGGCGAGCACCCGGCTGAGGCCGCCCGACATGTATTCGGCCTCGACCAGCTGCGACGCCCTGGTCTTCTTCGTGGCCAGGTCGGCCTCGCTGGCGGCGAGCCTCTTCTTGGCGTTCTCCACGGCCTTCTTGGCCGTCTTGAGCTTCTCGCGCTGCCCGTTGTACTGCTCGGTGAGGGTCTCGATCTCCAGGTGCATCTCCTCGACCTGCTCGGAGAGCTCCTTGAGCGAGGGCTTGGGGTCGGCGGCGACGGTCCCCGCGGGAGCGGCGACGAGCAGCGCGGCGAGGGTGGCGCCCACGATGCCCAGCCTGCGGCCGTAGCCGGCCCGTTCCGGAGGGCGGGCGCGCTCGCCCGCGGAACTCCCCCTGCGGTCGCGCGTGCGCTTCACCAATCGAGCTCCTTCCGTAGCGCGCCGACCGGGCTAGCTGACGGGTTCGGGCTCGGACCGGCCCTACCGAGCGAGGTGCTCGGACTCACCCCTGGTGGCGCCGCTCGAACGCCGCCGGCGGGTCCCCGGCTCCCCTTGCGGGGATTGGGCGCGTCTCCGCGCCACATGCGCGGGGACATCGACGCTGGACACTAATGCACCGAGGGTTCCTGCTCAACCGGAACTACAGACTCTGTAGAGATTTCACAACCGGGGGGTCACAAGGTGGTCTCGTAAAGCCCGGTATGGCAAAGACTTCATGTCCTCTTTGTGCCTGCTTGGACCAGGCATGGAACGGTAGGAAACCTCCAACGCCACAGGTGCTCGTACAGCCACGAGACGTTACAAGATGGGCGCAAGTCCGGGGTTAGGGGTGAGCCGTAATCACAAACTGTAGGCTGGAGGGTCATGGAGCAGGTCGCCGAACGTCCCCTTCCCGACACGCAGGTCCTGGTCCGGCGTGCCCGGACGCCGGACGTCAAGGCCATCAAATTCCTGGTCGACACCTATGGAGGCCCCGGCCCCCGGCTGCTGGAGAAGGCCACGGTCACCCTGTACGAGGACGTGCAGGAGTTCTGGGTCGCCGAGCGCGACGGCAAGGTCGTCGGCTGCGGGGCGCTGCACGTCCTCTGGGAGGACCTGGCGGAGATCCGCACCGTGGCGGTCCACCCGGAGGCGCGCGGGCTGGCCATCGGCCACCGCATCGTCACGGCCCTCATCGACACGGCCAAAGAACTCGGCCTGCAGCGTGTTTTCTGCCTCACATTCGAGGTCGACTTCTTCGCGAGACACGGATTCCGGGTGATCAAAGGCACCCCGGTCTCGCCCGAGGTCTACGCCGAACTCCTGGCCTCGTACGACGAGGGCGTGGCCGAGTTCCTGGACCTGGAACACGTCAAGCCCAACACCCTGGGGAACACACGGATGTTGCTCCACCTGACCTCGGGTGATGCGGATCTTGACTGACAGAAAAGGTGATTGTTGATACCCATGTCGATACGTTGTCCAGGACAGGCATGTGCCCTGACACGTGCCACATGCGCACGCGAAGCGAGGTGACACGGTGAGCACCGGACAGCCGCCGTATCCGCAGGATGAATCCAGCGAGAATCATCCGGGATACGGGCACAACCCGGGACACCCCCATGGGGAGGATCCCGACGCGACGGTCGTGGGCTACAGGGCCGACGACCCCTACGGCCAGGGCCAGTACGGCCAGCAGCCCCCGTACGGGCAGCAGCAGCAGTACGGTCAGCCGGGTCAGCAGGGCTACGGCCAGCAGGGCGCGTCCCAGCCGGGCTACGGCCAGCCCCAGTACGGCCAGCAGCCCGACTACGGCCAGCAGGGTTACGGTCAGCAGCCTCAGTACGGTCAGCAGGCTCCCTCGCAACCCGACTACGGCCAGCCCCAGTACGGCCAGCAGGCCCCTTCCCAGCCTGACTACGGCCAGCAGCCCCAGTACGGCCAGCAGGCTCCCTCGCAACCCGACTACGGTCAGCAGCCCCAGTACGGTCAGCAGCAGTACGGCCAGCCCGGCTACGGCCAGCAGCCCTCCTCGGGTCAGCAGGGCTACGGCCAGCAGCCCTCCTCGGGTCAGCAGGCTTACGGTCAGCAGGGCTACGGTCAGCAGGCCCCCTCCCAGCCCGGTTACGGCCAGCAGCCCGATTCCCAGTCCGGCTACGGTCAGCAGGCCTACGGCCAGCAGGGTTACGGTCAGCAGCCGCAGTCAGGGCAGCAGTACGGCCAGCCCGGCTACGGTCAGCAGGCGCAGTATGGCCAGCAGCAGTACGGCCAGCCCGGCTACGGTCAGCAGCCCCAGTACGGCCAGCAGTACGGTCAGCCCGCCTACGGGCAGCCGGGCTACGGCCAGCCGGTCGGCGTGCAGCCTCCGGGTGCCCCCGCGCCGCTGGCGGAGTGGTGGCAGCGGCTGGTGGCCCGTCTCATCGACGGCTGCATCTTCGGCGTCGTCTATTTCCTCATCTCCCTGGTGCTGGGCATCTTCTTCGTGGCCAGCTACAACTCGGTGACGGGTGTCACGACGGGCTTCTTCAGCTCGTTCCTGATCGGTCTCATCCAGTGGATCCTGCTGGTCGGCCTCTACGTCGCCTACGACTACTTCATGACCAAGATGAACGGTCAGACGGTCGGCAAGATGGTGATGGGGATCAAGGTCGTCCCCGTGGGCGGCGCCATGCCGCCCGGCGGCCTGCCGGGCAACATGGCCCTGAAGCGGGCCGGCGGCACGTGGGGCGGCTATGCGCTCGGGATCCTCCCGCTCGTCGGTGCCTTCCTCGGCGCGATCGCGGTCATGCTCAACGCCGCCTCGCAGCTGTGGGACAAGCCTCTGCAGCAGACGTTCGCCGACAAGTTCGCCGGCACCGTCGTGGTGAAGATCAAGTAGCCTGTACGGCTCGGAAAACAGGGATCGGTGATCCACCGGTCCCTGTTTTCGCGTGTGTGCTCCGTACCAGAATGGGAACGGTCGGGACACCGATGGGGCGAGGTGAGGGTTATGGCCACGACGCCGCGGGCCGATCCGGTGCCCGCGGAATGGTGGGAACGGCTGGCCGCCCGGCTCATTGAAGCGCTCGTCTTCGGGGTGTTCTATTACATTCTGTTCATCGCGCTGTGGGGCATCTTCCGGACTGTCGGGGTGCTGGAGCTCTTCGGGGGCCGTTTGCCGGGCGTGTTCGCATGGGTGTTGGCCGGGCTGGGTTATACGGTCTACGACTGGGTCACGCTTTCACGAGGCGGGCGCACGTTCGGCAAGGCGATCATGCGCATTCGGGTGGAACCGGCCCGGCTGGGGGCGCGTGACCGGTTGAAACGGGTCCTCGGCTATCCGGCCCCGGCCATCGTGATGGGCATTCCGGTGCTCAATCTGCTGGCCGGAATGTACGTGTTCGCGGTGGGCCTGCTCATCCTGATCGACAAGCCGCTGCAGCGTGGGCCCCATGACAAGCTGGCCGGAACCCTCGTCGTTAAAGATCATTCCTGAGCTGGGAAGCCTGGGCGCCGCTTTTCAGGAAACTTGGGGTAGATCCGGTAAGGCACCTGGAGAGACTGGCATTAGGCTATGAGGCGTCCGGGTTGCCGGATGTTGATGCCCCTGCCAGGCTATGGGCATCTGTGTGCCGCTATGGTCTGCGGTGCGAAGGTCGTCGACAGGGCGACACCCGGGGCGGTCAAGCCCGCGCCCGCCGCACCGCCCGTGCATAAAAGGCCAGGAAACCCCCCGTCCGCTGTGGAGGCGAGGACGAATGGAAGTTGTGACAGAGGTTTTGTCGGCGCTCATCCCGCCGCTCGTCGTGGGGGGCGCCTTCATCTTTGGGGTGGTGAAGTTGGTGCGCGCCGAGGGCCCTGGGAGGCGGCCAAACCGGCAGGATCAGGCCGAGAAGAGCAACTGATCAGCGACTCAGCGGAATCGTCGCTGAGCTGAATTGTCTTAACGTCTTTCCGGGTATATGTTTGGTCGAGCGAATGAAACAATGCTCCGGAAAGGATTGCGTAGATGGCCAAGCAGATCCAGGAGATTCTCATCGATGACCTCGATGGGGGCGAGGCCAATGAGACGGTCAGCTTCGCTATTGACGGCGCTTCCTATGAGATTGACCTCAGCGACGTTAACGCCAAGAAGCTGAGGGACGCTCTCACGCCTTTCGTGCAGCACGCTCGCAGGGCAGGGGCGGTCACCACGCGCCGTCGAGGCCGCGGCGGTCAGCGGGCGATGAGCCGCGAGAAGAGCGCCGAGATCAGGCAGTGGGCCAAGGCCCACGGTCTGCCCGTCAGCGAGCGAGGCCGGATCGCCTCCACCGTCGTCGAGAAGTACGAGGCGGCCCACTAAGGGAGCCGTCGGCTGACCATGCGCTTATGCCGCTCGCCTAAGGACCCCGGCGGTCGCCATAAGCGCATGATCGTTCAGGGCGAATCTCAGATCGTGGACACTTTCCGTTCTGTCGATCTTCGATTCGCCCGAAACATGGGCATTTGGGTCTTCGCATCGAACCGCCGGGCGCGTGTTTTGGCGGTTTTGTCGGGGATGACGGGGCTCCAGCGCTTTCGGGCGATCTGGGGCCCCATCTCTGTTGTACGGCTTCTCTGAAGGGGCCGCTGCCGCGCATTGCGCGCACTTCCCGCGTCGGGTAGGCCACCTACCGTTCCGTCCCTCCGGGCCTTGGCGATCACGCCGGACTGGTAACGTCGCTGACCAGACTGATCAGGCGGCGGATTTCGCTCTGGGTGATGCGATGCACATCCGCTTGGCCCGCGTTTGCATCGCCACATACGATGGCAGGGTGTAAGAGATACGGACCCGGCGTCTCAGGATGCATGGGCATGATGACGGGCGACGACCCGACCCAAGGGCCGGCCCGTCAGGCGTCCCCATCGCCGATCCGTGTGATCTGCCACCGCCGCCGGCGGCGAATAAGAGCCGCAGTACCCATGCGTCCCAAACATCGTTCGCTTGCGGCGTATCGGGAACACGTCACCCCCGAACCATAGTTGGATGGAGGGTGAACGCCCTGCTCTCGGGGAACGCTCTCTGCTATAGAGCGCGTCAGCGGCAGAGGGCACGGTTCGCCGAGCCAGGGCTAGCATGCGGGATGACGGGACCGGATTTACCGGCCTGACTGACCGCTCTGTGAGGAGCGACGAGATGTTCGAGAGGTTCACCGACCGAGCAAGGCGTGTTGTCGTCCTGGCCCAAGAAGAGGCCAGGATGCTCAACCACAACTACATCGGCACTGAGCACATTCTTCTTGGTTTGATCCACGAAGGTGAGGGCGTGGCCGCCAAGGCTCTGGAGAGCCTCGGCATCAGCCTTGAGGGCGTGCGTCAGCAGGTCGAGGAGATCATCGGCCAGGGCCAGTCGGCTCCGTCGGGGCACATTCCCTTCACCCCGCGGGCCAAGAAGGTCCTCGAGCTGTCGCTCCGTGAGGCTTTGCAGCTGGGTCACAACTACATCGGCACCGAGCACATCCTGCTCGGTCTCATCCGCGAGGGTGAGGGTGTGGCCGCCCAGGTGCTGGTCAAGCTTGGAGCTGATCTCAACCGGGTGCGGCAGCAGGTAATCCAGCTGCTCCACGGTTACCAGGGCAAGGAGCCGGCCGCCGCCGGCGGCCCCCAGGAGTCGGCCCCGTCGACGTCCCTGGTGCTCGACCAGTTCGGCCGCAACCTGACCCAGGCCGCCCGCGAGGGCAAGCTGGATCCGGTCATCGGCCGTGAGAAGGAGATCGAGCGGGTCATGCAGGTCCTCTCCCGGAGGACCAAGAACAACCCCGTTCTCATCGGCGAGCCCGGCGTCGGCAAGACCGCCGTCGTCGAGGGCCTGTCGCAGAAGATCGTCAGGGGCGAGGTGCCCGAGACGCTGAAGGACAAGCAGCTCTACACGCTTGACCTCGGCGCCCTGGTCGCCGGCTCCCGCTACCGCGGCGACTTCGAAGAGCGCCTGAAGAAGGTGCTCAAGGAGATCCGCACGCGCGGCGACATCATCCTGTTCATCGACGAGCTCCACACGCTCGTGGGTGCGGGCGCCGCCGAGGGCGCGATCGACGCCGCCAGCATCCTCAAGCCGATGCTGGCCCGCGGCGAGCTGCAGACCATCGGTGCCACGACTCTCGACGAGTACCGCAAGTACCTCGAGAAGGACGCCGCGCTGGAGCGCCGGTTCCAGCCGATCCAGGTGGCCGAGCCCTCGCTCAGCCACACGATCGAGATCCTCAAGGGTCTGCGCGACCGCTACGAGGCCCACCACCGCGTGTCGATCACCGACGGCGCGCTGGTGGCCGCCGCGCAGCTGGCCGACCGCTACATCAGCGACCGCTACCTTCCCGACAAGGCGATCGACCTCATCGACGAGGCCGGCTCGCGCATGCGCATCCGCCGCATGACCGCGCCGCCGGACCTGCGCGAGTACGACGAGAAGATCGCCAACGTCCGCCGCGACAAGGAGTCCGCGATCGACGCGCAGGACTTCGAGAAGGCGGCTGCCCTCCGCGACCAGGAGAAGCAGCTCCAGCTCAAGCGCGAGCGGCGCGAGAAGGAGTGGAAGGCCGGCGACATGGACGTCGTGGCCGAGGTCACCGAGGAGCTCATCGCCGAGGTCCTGGCCACCGCCACCGGCATCCCGGTCTTCAAGCTGACCGAGGAGGAGTCGCAGCGCCTGCTCCGCATGGAGGACGAGCTCCACAAGCGGATCATCGGGCAGGACGACGCCATCAAGGGCCTGTCGCGGTCCATCCGGCGCACCCGCGCCGGTCTGAAGGACCCGCGGCGTCCCGGCGGCTCGTTCATCTTCGCGGGTCCGTCCGGTGTCGGTAAGACCGAGCTGTCCAAGGCTCTGGCGGAGTTCCTCTTCGGCGACGAGGACGCGCTGATCAGCCTGGACATGTCGGAGTTCATGGAGAAGCACACCGTCTCGCGGCTGTTCGGCTCGCCTCCCGGCTACGTCGGCTACGAGGAGGGCGGCCAGCTCACCGAGAAGGTGCGGCGCAAGCCGTTCTCCGTGGTCCTGTTCGACGAGATCGAGAAGGCCCACCCCGACATCTTCAACTCGCTGCTGCAGATCCTGGAAGACGGTCGCCTGACCGACGCCCAGGGCCGGGTGGTCGACTTCAAGAACACGGTCATCATCATGACCACCAACCTCGGCACCCGCGACATCTCCAAGGGCATCGGGGTCGGGTTCGCGAAGTCCAACGACGCCGACTCCAACTACGACCGGATGAAGGCCAAGGTCCAGGAAGAGCTCAAGCAGCACTTCCGGCCCGAGTTCCTCAACCGTGTCGACGACATCGTGGTCTTCCACCAGCTCACGCCCAACGAGATCATCAAGATCGTCGATCTGATGCTCGCGCAGGTGGCCGAGCGGCTGAAGGACCGCGACATGGGGCTCGACGTCTCGCCCGAGGCCAGGCAGCTGCTGGCCGACCGCGGCTACGACCCGGTCATGGGCGCCCGGCCGCTGCGCCGTACGATCCAGCGCGAGCTGGAAGACTCGCTGTCGGAGAAGATCCTCTACGGCGAGCTCCGTCCGGGGCAGGTCGTGAAGGTGACCATCGAGGGTGAGGGCGACGACGCCAGGTTCCTGTTCGCGGGAGAGGACGCCACCCAGGTGCCCGACTCCGCGGCGGCGATCGCCGGTTCCATCCAGAGCTGACCCAGTTCACGAAAACCCCCGTGCGCTCCGGCGCACGGGGGTTTTCGCATGTGGTGACGGGAAACGTTGCCGAATCGTTGAAGGGCGAGTGGCCCCGCCACGACAAGTAGTACTACTCTGTGTAGAGCTTCGCCAAGTCCTGTCCAAGTGATCCGCAAGAGCGTGTCTCTACGGTCGGGACTGCTCCCCTGGGAGTAGCAAGAGATCAACCCAGGGCTGACGCGCACGCCGCCACGGGCCGACATGCTCGAAGTGGCACCAGCGGGCGAGGGGGAAACCAGTGAGAGTCGTGGAGGAAACCGATGCGCCTGCGTCACGATGACGGAACGCTCGTTCACCTCGCCTACAACGCAGGCGTGCACCCCGCGGAGGATCTGGAGAACCTGATCGCCCATCTCACCCGCTACGCCGTGCCGGTGCGCAAGCGGCTCGGCGTGGAGCGGATGGGGGTCGGCCTGTGGCTCTCGCCCGCCGTCGCCGACCATCTGACCGCCGACCGCATAGAACTCGTCCGCCTGCGCCGCTCCCTCGAAGAGCGCGGCCTGGAGGTCGTCAGCCTCAACGGCACCGGCGGTCGCAACCAGGAGGCGCCCGGCCCCGACTGGGCCAAGCCCGAGCGCTACCGCTACACGATGGCGCTGGCCAAGATCCTCGCGTTCCTGCTGCCGGACGACATCCAGTCGGGCAGCATCTCCACCATCCCGATCGGCTGGCGCCGCGACTGGCCGGCCGACCTGCAGGCGATCGCCACCCGGCGGCTGGAGCGGCTCGCCCGCGAGCTGCGCGGCCTCCACAGCATCACCGGCAAGACGGTCAGGGTCGGTTTCGAGCCGTGGCCCGGCTGCGTGCTGGAGACCACGGAGCAGGCGCTGGAGCGGGTGCGCGGCATCGACTCCGACCACCTGGGCGTCTGCCTCGACGCGTGCCACCTGGCCCGCGGCGCCGAGGAGACCGGTGAGGCGCTGCGCGGCCTGGCCAAGACCGGCGCCCCCGTGGTCAAGCTCGGCCACGTGCACCACCACACCGGCGGGTCGCCCAACACCGGCGGCGTCCTGCACGACACCCTGACGGCGATGCTCTCCGGCGCGGTGAGCGGCAGCGCCCACATCGAGGTCGAGACCCACAACCTGGCGGTCCCGGGCCGCGCCAAGGGCCCCGGCGCCCTGGTCTCGCTCCTGGCCCAGGAGCTCGACTGGGCGCGCACCAGCCTCACCAGCCTGGGTCTCCAGCTCGCCGCCTGACCCGGGGACTGGTCCGGCGCCTCACGGGGCGCCGAACCAGCCCGGGATGTCGAGGCGCCATAGGTTGGCGGGGGTCATTGTGCGGAGGTCGGCCTCCAGCGCCCGCAGCCGGTCCTCGCCCAGCTCGGCGGCCCAGCGGGCGCGCAGGTCGTCGAAGATCGCGGCCGAGCGGGCGAGGGCGTCCATGCCGTACGGGGTCAGACGGACGATCTTGCGCCGGGTGTCGGCGGGGTCGCGGGTGCGTTCGACGTAGCCGATGCGTTCGAGTGCCTCGACGGTCTTGCCCGCGGCCTGCTTGGTGACGCCGAGCGTGCGGCCCAGGTCGACCGCGGTCGTGCCGTCGGGCCCGATGGCCTGCATGACGAAGCCGTGCATGGGCCGGATGTCCGGATGTCCCTGACGGCCCAGCTCGGCGTGGAGCTCGTCGATGAGCACCCGGAAGGCCAGGAAGAGGCGGAGCGGGAGTTCGAACCCCGGGGGTGTGCTTGACACGATAGACAACCTGGTTCACTATCTAGACAATGACGTTGTCTATCTTAGAGGAGCACCTGCCATGACCGTCATCCGCGACGCGCGGGCACGCAGGATCGAGACGCCCAACGGGACCATGACCACGCTCGCCTCGCCCACCCAGGGCGAGTCCCGCCAGGCCGTGTGGCGCGTGGACGCCAAGCCCGGCACGGCGGGCCCGCTGCACGCCTTCGACACCGAGTCGGTGTGGACCTGGCTGGCGGGCCGCTGCACCGTCCAGCTCGGCGGCGAACGGGTCGAGGTCGAGGCGGGCGACACCATGGTGCTGCCCGCCGGCGCGCTGCGCCGGTTGTTCGCCGACGAGCGGCACGGCTTCGCGGCGATCGTGGCCGCCCCCGCGGGCGTCCAGGTCTACAACCCGGACGGGCTCGACACCCCGGACGCCTGCGACCTCGTACCGGAAGGCACCCGCAGCATGCCCCTGCCCTGGGCCCGGTGACCACCCTCAGTACGGGTGCGCGTGGGCGTCGGCCCAGGAGGGTGCCCTGGGCCCGGTGGCCGGCGTCACGGCAGGTGCGTGTGGGCGTCGGCCTAGGAGTGGAAGGTGCGGGTGCCCTGGGCCCCGGTGACCGGGCTCAGGACGAGGGCTGGAACAGGTGCTTGTGGGCGTCGGCCCAGGAGCGGAAGGTGCGGGCCGGAGTGCCGGTGACCTTCTCGACGGTGGTGGTGACCGGCGCCGGGCCGGCGGTCATCGCGGCCTGGGCGCGCAGGACGTCGTCGGCCACCTCGGGCGGCCAGCCGCGGGCGAGCATCCGCTGACGGGCCTCCTCGGGCGGCGCCTCCTCCCACCGCACGGGCCGGCCGACCGCCTCGCCGATCACGCGCACCTGCTCGGCCTGGGTCAGCGACTCCGGCCCGGTCAGCTCGTGGACGGCGCCCTCATGCCCCTCCTGGAGCAGCGCCGCGACCGCGACCGCGGCGATGTCCTGTTCGTGGACGAGCGACATGGCGGCCCGGCCGTATGGCTCGCGCACCATGTCCCCGGCGCGGATCTGCCCGGCCCAGCGCGACGCGTTCGCCGCGAAGGCATGCGGGCGCAGGACCGTCCACTCCAGACCGGACCGTTCGATCAGGCCCTCGGCCCGCCGCTCGTGCTCGCGCACCGTGGCGGAAGACAGGTAGACCAGCTTGCGGGCGTGCCCCGCCATCAGCGCCAGCACCGCCTCCAGCCCGTCCACCGAGGCGAACGGCCAGATCAGGAACACGGCGTCGACGCCGTCGACCGCCGGGGCCAGCGAACCGGGCGCCGACAGGTCGCCGCGCAGGGGCTGGACGCCGGGCGGGAAGCCCGCCGGGGTCCGGGACAGTGCCCGCACCTCGGCCCCGTCCTCCGCCAGCCGCGCCGTCACGTGGCGCCCGACCGTGCCGGTCGCCGCCGTCACCAGAATCCGTTGTGACACTTCTTTCCCTCCCCGAAGGACTCACTGATCGTCAACCGTAGGAGGAAGGCGCGCGACGGCCCATGCTCAGCTGTCGCGGATTCATACGCGATCGTCGTTCCCGCCCAGAGGCAGATCGTCGTTCCTGGCTAGAGGCAGTACGTGCCGTCCTCCAGGACCTGGGCCAGGCCGTCCGCGACGAGGCCGTCGAGCGCCCGCTCGCGCTGCACGGCGTCCTCCCAGACCGCGTCCAGCGCCGCCTTCGGCACCGGCCCGTGGGCGGCGCGCAGGACCGCGAGCAGGCGCCCGCGGCACTGGCGGTCGGTGCCCGCGTACGTCTGACCCTTGCGGGCGGGACCCGCGTGCGGCGGCTTGCCGGCCAGCCGCCACGCGCACACCCCCGCGATCGGGCAGCCCTCGCACCGGGGGGCGCGGGCGGTGCAGACGAGCGCCCCCAGCTCCATCACCGCCACCCCCCAGCGGGGCGCGCCCAGCTCGGGCAGGAGCGCCTCCGCGAGGCGGCGTTCGGCGGCGGAGGTGGCCGTCGGGGGATACTCCTCGGCCCGTACCGCCCGCGCGAACACCCGTCGCACGTTGGTGTCCAGGATCGCGTGCCGCCCGCCGAACGCGAAGCCGGCGACCGCGGCGGCGGTGTACTCGCCGATCCCCGGCAGGGCGAGCAGCGTCGCGTGGTCGGAAGGGACCTCGCCGCCGTGCCGCTCGGTGATGGCCGTGGCGCACGCGTGCAGGCGCAGCGCCCGGCGCGGGTAGCCGAGCCGCCCCCAGGCGCGCACGGCCTCGCCGGAGGGCTCCGCGGCCAGCGCCTTCGGAGTGGGCCAGCGGGCCATCCACTCGTGCCAGACGGGCAGCACCCGGGCCACCGGCGTCTGCTGCAGCATGATCTCGCTGACGAGCACTCCCCACGGGGTCCGGTCAGGGGTGCGCCAGGGGAGGTCCCGGGCGTTGTTTTCGTACCACTCCAGAATGGGAAGGTGTAGGAGTTTCGGCTCGATCACGCAGCCCAGCGTATGACGAGATGGCAAGGTCCGGCGTGTCGTCACGACGCGTCACAGGATGGTTACCCATCCTGGCGGCATGGATCCGGAAACCATGCGCGGAGACTCGGGAATCGGGGGCGACGTCTACTGGCGGCGGCGCATGAGCCTGCTCATCGGAGTGCTCGTGGTCGTTGCCGTGGTGGCGTGGGCCTGCTCCAGTTCGGGCGGCCCGGAGAAGCGGTCCGACGCCCAGGTCTCCCCCAGCCCCGCCCCGGTCACGGACCCGCTGCTGGCGGGGCTGCGCACGCTGGCCATGGGCACCGCCAGCCCGTCGCCGACGCCCAGCCCGAGCAAGACCCCGCGCGCCAGGCGCGCGGGCGAGCCCTGCGACGACAAGGACCTCGTGCTCCACCTCCAGGGCAAGCAGGAGATCTACGCGAGCGGCGCGCGCCCGCACTTCATCGTCACCGTGGTCAACACCGGGCCGGTGATGTGCAAGGCCGACGTCGGCCCGCGGGCGCTGGAGATCCGCATCACCTCGGGCGAGGACCGCATCTGGTCCACGGCCGACTGCGTCAGCGGCCCGGGGACGGAGACGCGCGAGCTGCAGCGAGGCGTGCCCTACGTCCGCACCCTCGACTGGAACCGCCGCCGCTCCAGCGGGAGCTGCCGCGCCGACCCGCCCGCCGCCCTTCCCGGCACGTACGTGGTGGTGGCGCGCCTGGGCGAGCACAAGAGCCCGAAGGGTGTGTTCCACCTCCGCTGAGCCCGTCGCCGCTCACAGGGCGTCTCAGAGGCGTACGGGGGGCGTCTGGTCAGACGTAGCGCTCCAGGATCGAGGACTCCGCGAGGCGGGAGAGCCCTTCGCGGACACTGCGGGCCCTGGACTCGCCGACGCCGCCCACGGCCTGGAGGTCGTCGATGCTGGCCGCCAGGAGCTTCTGCAGGCTGCCGAAGTGGTTGACCAGGCGGTCGACCACGGTGGCGGGCAGCCGGGGCACCTTGGCCAGCAGGCGGAACCCGCGCGGGCTGACCGGGCTGTCGAGCTTGTCGCCGCCGTTGTGGCCCAGCAGGCCGGCGACCACCGGCAGGTCGAGCAGCTCGTTGCCGGACAGCGCGTCGAGATCGTGCAGGGCGTCGGACAGGCGGCGCTGGCGGCGGCTCGACGGGGCCGGAAGGTAGTCGCGCACCACCAGCTCCCGCTCGGAGTCGACGCCGGAGACCAGCTCGTCGAGCTGCAGGGACAGCAGCCTGCCGTCGGTGCCGAGCTCGACCACGTAGCCCTTGATCTCGTCGGAGATGCGCCGGACCATCTCCAGCCGCTGCGCCACGGCCGCCACGTCGCGCACGGTGACCAGATCCTCGATCTCCAGCGCGGAGAGCGTGCCGGAGACCTCGTCGAGGCGGTGCTTGTAGCGCTCCAGGGTGGCCAGGGCCTGGTTGGCCTTGGACATGATCGCGGCCGACTCTTCGAGCACGTAGCGGATGCCGTCGAGGTAGAGGGCGATGATCCGCATGGACTTGCTGATCGCGATGATCGGCAGGCCCGTCTCCTTGGCCACGCGCTGGGCGGTGCGGTGGCGGGTGCCGGACTCGTCGGTGGGGATGGTGGGGTCGGGAACCAGGTGGACGGCGGCGCGCACGATCTTGTGGTCGTCGCTGATGACGATCGCCCCGTCCATCTTGGCCAGCTCGCGCAGCCTGGTGGCGGAGAAGTCGACGTCGAGATGGAAGCCGCCGCTGCAGAGGCGCTCGACCATCTTGTTGTAGCCGAGCACGAGCAGGCCGCCGGTCTGCCCGCGCAGGATCCGCTCCAGACCGTCGCGCAGTGGTGTGCCCGGGGCCACCGCGGCCAGGGCTTCGCGACGGCGGTCGTCAAGACTCCTGTCGTTTGGCACCTGACCCCCGTGTCGAAATAGTCAAGCCCAGCTTAGCCGCGCCGTCTCACTCTCTCCTCCGCCTTTGGGCGGGTCATACCACGGTAGCGAGTCACCCGGGTCCGGGTTCAACGGCCGGCGGCATCCCACCGCTCCCGGGCCGCCGCCATGGTGTCCCTGTGCTCCCTCGACCAGTCGGCCAGCCGCTCGACCGTCTCGGCGAGGCTCCGGCCGACCGGCGTCAGCCGGTACTCGACCTGCGGCGGGATCGTGGGGTACGCCGTCCGCTCGACGAGCCCGTCCCGGCACAGCCGCCGTGTCGTCAACGTCAGCATCCGCTGCGAGATGCCGGGGATCGCCCGTTGCAGCTCCCTGAACCGCCGCACGCCTTTGGCCAGCTCCACTATCACCAGCACCGTCCATTTGTCGCCGAGACGGTCGAGCACATCGCGGATGCCGCAGTCGTCATCCCCGCACGGCCCGGGGGCCTGGGGGGTTACCTCCGTGTTCGCGACTGACATGAAAGTGCCTCCTTAAAGTCGGCGCCCGGACGCCCCATGCTGGGCGTCATTCACCTTTTCGCGCACCTCAACAACAGGAGTGGTCTCATGATTCTCGTCACCGGCGTGTCGGGGAAACTCGGCAGTGCGATCCTCGCCGGGCTGCGGGCCGTGGACGGGCTGGTGACGGTCGGGGCCAGCAGTTCCGGCGACGGCGCGGTGGTGCGGCTCGCCGACTTCGACCGGCCGGAAACGCTGGAGCCGGCCTTCGCGGGCGTGGACGTGCTGGTGTTCGTCTCGGCGGGGTACGCCGAGGACGACGTCGTGCTGGCCCGCCACGGCGCCGTGGTGCGGGCGGCCACCGCCGCCGGAGTCCGGCACGTGATCTACACCAGCCTGGCCGGCTCGGGGGAGCGGCTCACGATCGCGCTCGCGCACCGCTGGACCGAGGCGCGGCTGGCCGAGGCGCCCTTCGACGTCACCGTCCTGCGCAACGGCCTGTACGCCGAGATCCCGGCCGGGCTGGCCGTGGCCGGGGCCGCCGCGGCGGCGGCGAGCGGGGTGTTCGCCGCGCCGCTCGGCGACGGGCGGCTGTCGGCCGTCGCACGCGACGACCTGGCCGCCGTGGCCGTGCGGGTGGCGGCCGAGGCGCAGGAGGACCTGACGTCGGGGGCGTCGGGGGCGCAGCGGCGGCACGCGGGCCGCACGTACGAGCTGGAGGGCGTGGAGGCGGTCGGCGGGCGGGAGCTCGCCGAGGCGCTGGCCGAGACCCTCGGCCGGCCCGTCGAGTACCGGCCGGCGCCGCTGGGCGAGACGCGGGCGTCGCTGGCCGGGCTGGAGCCCTACCAGGTGGGGCACACGATGTCGACGTTCTCCAACATCGGCGCGGGGCTGCTGGAGAGCCGCGGCGGTGACCTGACGGCGTTCCTGGACGCGCCGCGGCCGGTGCGCGACCTGGTCACGGCGGCGGTCAAGTCGGCCCTGGGAGGCTAGCGCCCCCTCAGGTCCTCAGAGGTACGGGTCAGGTCACGTGGGTGAGGGCGTCCCAGACGTTCTCCGCCTCGACGACCTCGAAGCCGGGGGCGAAGGCGACCGGGCCGACCGGGACGAGGGAACGCTGGCCGTTGGGCTTGCGGGTGCCCTCGTCGAGGGAGCCGACCGGGACCAGGCCGCGCTTGAAGCCGAGGCGGGCGGCTTCGGTGAGGCGGCGGCGGACGTCCTTGACGGGGCGGAGCTCGCCCGCGAGGCCGACCTCGCCGAGCGCGACCAGGCCCGCCGGGAGGGGCTTGTCGCCCGCGGCGCTGGCGACGGCGAGCATGACCGACAGGTCGACGGCCGGGTCGCTGAGCTTGATGCCGCCCACGGTGGCGGTGAAGACGTCGCAGCCGCCCAGCCGGGCGTTGAGCCGGCGCTCCAGCACGGCGAGGACCATCTGGACGCGGTAGGTGTCGAGGCCGGAGGAGGTGCGCCGCGGCTGCTGGGCCTCGGTGCGCGCCACCAGGGCCTGGACCTCGGCGGGCAGGGGGCGGGTGCCCTCGACCGTGACGGTCACGCAGGTGCCGGGGACGGGGTCGGAGCGGCGGGAGACGAACAGGCCGCTGGGGTCGGTGATGCCCTCGATGCCGCGCTCGTGCAGGTCGAAGCAGCCGACCTCGTCGGTGGGGCCGAACCTGTTCTTGATCGCGCGTACCATGCGGAGCCGGGAGTGGCGGTCGCCCTCGAAGTTGAGCACCACGTCGACGAGGTGCTCCAGGGTGCGCGGGCCGGCGATGGAGCCTTCCTTGGTGACGTGGCCGACCAGGACGGTCGACATGTCGCGCTCCTTGGCCAGCCGCACGAGGTTGGCCGCGACCTCGCGGACCTGGGTGACGCCGCCGGGGACGCCGGTGGCCTGGGCGGAGCCGACGGTCTGCACCGAGTCGACCACGAGCATGCGGGGTTGGATCTTCTCCACGTGGGCGATCAGCGCCGACAGCTCGGTCTCGGCCGCCAGGTAGAGGCGGTCGCGGATGGCGCCGATGCGGTCGGCGCGGAGCCGGACCTGGGCGGCCGACTCCTCGCCGGTGACGTAGAGGACGGTCTCGCGCTCGGCGATGCGGGCGGCGGCCTCCAGCAGCAGTGTCGACTTGCCGATGCCGGGCTCACCGGCCAGCAGCACGACCGCGCCGGGCACCAGGCCGCCGCCGAGCACCCGGTCGAGCTCGCCGACGCCGGTGGTGCGGGCCGCGGCGATCTCGGCCTTGACCTGGCCGATCGGCATCGCCGGGGCGGTGGTGGCGCCGGCCTGGACGACGTGCGCGCCGGCGCGGCCGCCCTCCTCGTCGACGGTGCCCCACGCCTGGCACTCGCCGCACCGGCCGACCCACTTGGGGGTGCGCCAGCCGCACTCGGCGCAGCGGTATCCGGGCTTCTGCGCAGTCTTGGCCATGGCGAGCAGGCTAGCGGGCCGGACCGACAAGCCGCCGCTACGCCAGGCCCAGCTCCTTGACGAGCATGCGCTTGGGCCGGGCGCCGACGATCTGCCTGACCGGCCGGCCGTCCTCGAACAGCAGCAGCGTGGGCAGGCTCATGACGCCGTAGCGGGCCTGGATCTCGGGGTGGTGGTCGGTGTCGAGCTTGCCGATGGTCAGCCCGTGCTCGGCCTCGATCTCCTCCAGCACGGGGGCGATCATCTTGCAGGGCGGGCACCATTCGGCCCAGAAGTCGACGAGCACCGGCTTGCCCGCGCCGAGCACCTGCTCGTCGAAGTTGTCCGTGGTGAGCGTGATCATGTGTCTCCTCTGAAGAAGCAGCCTTCGCACGATCCGGCGAGTTGCGCGGCGACCTCCGCGCGGCGGGTCAGCAGCAGCCGGATCTCGTCGTCGATCTCGGCGAGCTTGCGCTGGTAGACGGCCATCGACTCGGGGCAGGACCCGCCGCTGTCGTGGCCCGAGCGCAGGCAGTCGACGAACGGGCGGGTGTCCTCCAGCGTGAACCCGACCGACAGCAGGGCGCGGATCTCCGACACGAGCCGGACGTCCGCCTCCGCGTAGTGGCGGTAGCCGTTGGCGCTCCTGTGGGCGCGCAACAGCCCGTGCTGCTCGTAGTAGCGGAGCGAGCGGGTGCTCACCCCGGTCCGCCGGGCCAGCTCTCCGATGCGCATGCGCTCAAGGTAAACGTTGACACCGGCGTCAAGGTCAAGCGCTCAGAAGTAGCGCCAGCGGAGCACGTTGGGATAGGCCAGCTCCAGGCCCGGCGTCTCGGCGATGGCCTGCTCGGCCACCTCGGGGGCGAACTCGATGCGCAGCACCGCCTCCAGATCGGCCCGCCGCTCGAAGACCATGCGCAGGTCGAGCCGCCGCCGCTGCCAGCCCTGGCGGTCCCAGAACGCCTCCACCTTCGGCGCGGAGTAGGCGGGGACCGTGCGCTGGAACCACCGGCCGAACGCGCCCCCGGTGGCGTCGAGGTCGAGGACGAAGGCCGCGCCGCCGCGCCGTACCACCCTCGACAGCTCGCGCAGGCCCGGCTCGCAGCCGGGCCCGAAGAAGTACGCCCAGCGCGCGATCGCGACGTCGACCGAGGCGTCCGGCAGCGGCAGGTCCTGGGCGGCGGCTTCGCGCACCTCGACGGACGGGAGCGCGGCGCACCGGCGGCGGGCCGCGGCGGCCAGGTCGCGGTGCGGCTCGATGCCGATCACCCGGGCCGCCTCGGCGGCGTAGCCCGGCAGGTGGTAGCCGGTGCCGCAGCCGATGTCGAGCACGGTCGCGCCCTGCCACGGCCGGAGTTTCCGCATCGCCGCGCCGGCGATGTCGTCGGGGTCGACCGCGCGGTTCTCCAGCTCGTACACCTGCGGTGTGTTCCAGATGTTGGGGCTCGGGATCGCGCCTCGGACCGTCCTGGGCATGCGACAACCGTACGGGGTGGCGCGCCGGCACGGGACATCCGGCTTAGGCTGGCAACGTGGCTGATGTCATCCGCGTGCCCAATGCGAAGATCGCATTGTCCACCGCTTCGGTATATCCGGAACGCACGCCTGATGCGTTCGAGCTGGCTGCCCGGCTGGGCTACGACGGTGTCGAGATCATGGTCGGCGCCGACCCGGTGAGCCAGGACATCGACGTGATCGAGCGGCTCTCCGACCATTACGAGGTGCCCGTCCTCGCCATCCACGCGCCCTGCCTGCTCGTCACCCAGCGGGTGTGGGGGCGCGACCCGTGGGCCAAGCTGGTCCGCGCGCAGAAGGCGGCCGAGCGGCTCGGCGCCTCGGCCGTCGTCGTGCACCCTCCGTTCCGCTGGCAGCGCGACTACGCCCGGGAGTTCGAGGTCGGGCTGGCCCGCATGCGCGACGAGACCGACGTGATCTTCGCGGTCGAGAACATGTTCCCCCTCAGGGCCCGCGGCAACGACGTGGTGCCCTACTCGCCCGACTGGAACCCGACCGACTACGACTTCCCGCACGTCACGCTCGACCTGTCGCACACCGCCGTGTCCGGCTCCGACGCCATGGACATGGCGACCAAGCTCGGCGACCGGCTGGCGCACCTCCACCTGGCCGACGGCATGGGGGTCACCAACAAGGACGAGCACCTGGTGCCGGGCAGGGGCAACCAGCCGTGCGCGCCCATGCTGGAGCGCCTGGCCCGCAACGGCTACGACGGCCTGGTCGTCCTGGAGATCAACACCCGCAAGGCGGCCAGCCGCTCCGAGCGCATCGACGACCTGGCCGAGGCGCTCGCCTTCGCCCGGCTCTACCTGGCGGCCTCGACATGACCCATGAGCGCCTGCGCACGGGGCCGAGCCGCGAACTCGGCCTGGCGTTCGAGCGGGTGGCCGACGCGTACGACGCCGGCCGGCCCGGCTATCCCGACGAGCTCTACCACGCGCTGGTGGAGGTGTCCGGCGTGCCGCTCGACGGCGCCACGGTGGTCGACGTGGGGGCCGGCACCGGGAAGCTCGCGCACGCCCTGCGCGCCCGCGGCGCCCGGGTCGTCGCGGTCGATCCGGGCGCGGAGATGCTCGCCAGGCTGCGGGCCAAGGGCACGGCGGGGGTGGCCGCGGTGCGGGCCGACGGCAACGCGCTGCCGCTGGCGGGCCGGTCCGCCGACCTGGTGACGTACGGCCAGTCCTGGCACTGGCTCGACCCGGTGGCCTCGATCGAGGAGGCCAGGCGGGTGCTGCGGCCGGGCGGGGCCGTCGCCGCCTGCTGGAACTTCGCGCACGCGGCCCAGGCCGAGTGGCTGGCCGCCCACGAGGAGCGGCTGGCCGGGGCGTGCCCCACCTACTGGGGGCCGGCCACGGAGGAGTGGTCGGTGCCGCCGATCGCGGCCGCGTTCGACGTGGTGGAGGAGCGCTGGATCCCGTGGACCCGCCTGGTCGGGATCGAGGACTTCCTGCTCGACCTGCGTTCTCACTCGTACATGGCGGCGATGCCGGAAGCCGAGGCCGACGCGCTGGTGGAGCTGCAGCGGGCGGAGCTGCGCCGTGAGTTCCCGGACGACGTGGTGTCGGTGCCGATGCGGGTCTACCTGGCGGTAGGCCGGTGAGCACCATCAAGAGGCGTCCGGGGCGGCGTCCCGGCTCGGCCGACACGCGCGGGGAGATCCTCGCGGCGGCCCGGAAGGTCTTCGCCGAGAAGGGCTTCGACAAGGCCACGGTGCGCGGCATCGCCAGGGAGGCGAAGGTCGACCCGGCGCTGGTCCACCACTACTTCGACACCAAGGAGGGCATGTTCGCGGCGGCGATGCGGCTGCCGATCACGCCTGACCTGGTCGTCTCGGTGCTGCTCGACGGCCCCCGTGAAGAGCTCGGGAGGCGGCTGGTTACCATGATGCTCACGGTGACCGGTGATCCCGAGACCCGTGAGCCGATGATCGCGCTGGTCCGCTCAGCCATGACCCACGAGCAGTCGCGCGTGCTGTTCCGCGAGTTCATCACCAACGCCCTGCTCTACAGGGTGGCCGACCACCTCGGGATCCCCCATCTCCGGATCGAGGCCGCCTTCTCGCAGATGTTCGGGGTGATCGTGGCCCGTCACGTGCTGCGGCTGGAGCCCATGGCGAGCGCCGAGCCCGAGGAACTGGTGGAGCTGCTGGCGCCGACGATTCAGCGCTATCTCACACTGTAGAGCATTGTTCTGGAGCTGATCCTCACCATAAGGTGAAACTCGGTTACCTCCAGGAAGTTACTCGCGGGTAGGATCCCGGCGGGGCCAGGTCAGCGGGGTGACCGTACGCTGACAAACAACGTCGTTGTGGGAGGACCCGTGCTCTGGGTAGCCATCATCGGGCTCGTGATGACCGTCGTGGCGGTGGCCGTCGCGGGCCGCAGGGCTCTGTTCCTGTTCAAGCTCGCCACGGTGGGCCCGCCGGCCCCCGAGCGCGTGCAGTACGCCAAGGACAACGCCGGCGCCGAGATCAAGACGCAGCTGGTGGAGGTGCTCGGCCAGAAGAAGCTGCTCAAATGGACGCCGTCCGGGGTGGCGCACTTCTTCGTCATGTGGGCGTTCTTCATCCTGCTGACCGTCTACATCGAGGCGTACGGCGCGATCATCCAGGGTGCGATCACCGGCCGGCCGAACTTCCACATCCCGTTGATCGGGCAGTGGCCGGTGCTCGGGTTCCTGCAGGATTTCATCGCGGTGGCGTGTCTGCTGGGCCTGGTCGCCTTCGCGGTCATCCGGTTGCGTGAGTCGCCGGCCAAGCTGGGCCGCGGGTCGCGGTTCTCCGGCTCGCACCTGGGCGGCGCGTGGCTGGTGCTGTTCATGATCTTCAACATCATCTGGACGCTGTTCCTGGCCAGGGGCGCGGCGGCGGCCAACGGCAACCTGCCGTACTCCTCCGGCGCGTTCGTGTCGATCCCGCTGGGTCAGGTGCTGCCGGCCAGCGGGCTGCTGGAGGAGATCGCGCTGCTCCTGCACATCGGCTTCATGCTGGTGTTCCTGATCATCGTGGTGAACTCCAAGCACCTGCACATCTTCACCGCGCCGCTGAACGTGCTGTTCTCGCGCCGCCCGGACGGCATGGGCGCGGTGCCGGAGATGCGCGTCGACGGCAAGCCGGTCGACTTCGAGGACGAGGACCTGGATCCGGAGCGGCTGGGCCGGGGCAAGATCGGTGACACCACGTGGAAGGGGTTCCTGGACTTCTACTCCTGCACCGAGTGCGGGCGTTGCCAGTCGCAGTGCCCGGCGTGGAACACCGACAAGCCGCTGTCGCCGAAGATGCTCATCATCGACCAGCGTGACCACGCCTTCGCGGTCGCCCCGTACCTGATGGCCGCCGCCAACGGGGGCAACGGGCACGAGGACACCGACGTGCTGGCGCTGCTGAACAAGCCGCTGGTCGGCGAGGAGGGTGTGATCCACCCGGACGTGCTGTGGTCGTGCACCAACTGCGGCGCGTGTGTGGAGCAGTGCCCGGTGGACATCGAGCACATCGACCACATCATCGACATGCGTCGTTACCAGGTGATGGTGGAGTCGTCGTTCCCGTCGGAGGCGGGGGTGATGGTGAAGAACCTGGAGAACAAGGGCAACCCGTGGGGCATGTCGGAGATGAAGCGGGCCGACTGGATCGCCGAGCTCGATTTCGAGGTCGAGCTGGTCGAGGAGAAGATGCCTGAGGACACGGAGTACCTGTTCTGGGTGGGCTGCGCCGGCGCGCTGGAGGACCGGGCGAAGAAGACCACCAAGGCGGTGGCGGAGCTGCTGCACATCGCCGGGGTGAAGTTCGCGGTGCTCGGCCCGATGGAGGCGTGCACCGGTGACCCGGCCCGCCGGCTGGGCATGGAGTACCTGTTCAACATGCTGGCCCAGCAGAACATCGAGACGCTGAACGAGGCCGGGGTCAAGAAGATCGTGGCCACGTGCCCGCACTGCTTCAACACGCTGGCCAACGAGTATCCGCAGCTGGGCGGCATGTTCGAGGTCGTGCACCACACCCAGTTGCTGGCCAAGCTGGTCGATGAGGGCAAGCTGACCCCGATCACGCCGATCGAGGAGAAGATCACCTACCACGACCCGTGTTTCCTGGGCCGGCACAACAAGGTCTACTCCCAGCCCCGCGACATCATGTCCAAGGTGCCCGGGGTGCGGACGCAGGAGATGCACCGGCACAAGGACCGCGGTTTCTGCTGCGGCGCGGGTGGGGCGCGGATGTGGATGGAGGAGCGGATCGGCAAGCGCATCAACACCGAGCGGGTGGACGAGGCGCTGACCACGGATCCGGACACGGTTTCCACCGCGTGCCCGTTCTGCATGGTGATGCTGGGGGACGCGATCAATGAGAAGAAGAACAGCGGCGAGGCCAAGGAGTCGCTGGAGGTCGTGGACGTGGCGCAGCTCCTGATCAAATCGGTGAAGACCCCCGTCTGACCCGGAAAGTGAAACTCCTCCACAGGTTTCTGTGGAGGAGTTTCGCCGGTCAAAGGGGGTGATCGCCGGAAATCCGGCATCCACATAACGGGTAAATCACGGTAACCTCAACGTCGCATGGCTCTATTCGACGGGGAGGGGGGCTCGTGATGAGCGTTGTCGTGACAGACTCCGAAGTCACCCTTGCCGACGTCCTCTCCCTCCGGCTCGCCATGGAGGAGCCGCTGAAGAGCGGCACCGAGCTGGTGCTGCGCCACCGCACCAGCGGCGTGGAGCGAGAGGTGACGCTCGGCACGCCGGGCGCCGTCGCGCGCGAGGCCACCGTCGCCGTGTCGCTGGCCCCGCTGCTGCTCACCGCCGGGCGCTGGGACGCCTACCTGCGCCATCAGGGCAAACGCAACAGGCTGCGCAGCATCGACCCCGGCTTCTCGCTCGACCATCTCGACGCGTACGCGCTGTGCAAGCGCACGCTCGCCTACCGCTCCTACCGCACCCGCAACGGCTATCTGGCGCTGAAGATCGACGACGCCGCGCCCGTGGCGGAGGTGCGCGCGGTCTGGTTCAGGGAGGGTCGGTTCGAGGTGACCGGCCTGCTCGCCTACACCGGCCTGGAGGACGACGACTCCCGCCACGAGGCCATGCTGGCGCTGCAGCGCAGGCAGACGGGCGCGCGCGTGTCGGCCAACGCCACCGTCCAGGGTGTGCGCTTCCACGCCGCGGTCTCGCTGGTCGACGTGCTCGCCGCCGACCCCGAGGCCTCGGGTACGTGGGAGCCGTCGCTGGAGGTGGACGGGGTCGGCGAGCCGTTGCGGCTGGGCGGCTGGCTCGACGACGTCGACGGCAAGCGGCGCCGCCTGCACTACCCGTCGGCCCGCATCGACGGCGTGCCCATCAAGCCCTCCTACACCGCCGACGACGAGCTGCGCATCGAGGTGGGCGGGTGAAGGTCACCTTCCTGCTCTCCTCCGCGTACGCGATGCGGGGAGACGTGCGCTCGGCGCTCAACCTCGCGGGCGCGCTGGCCCAGCGGCACGAGGTCGAGGTGATCAGCCTCAGGAGGCAGAAGGAGAAGCCGTTCTTCCCGGTCGCCGCGGGCGTGACCATGCGCTCGGTGATCGACGTGAGGCCAGGCGTCCGGCGTCTGTTCCCGCAGGGGCAGGTGCGCACGGAGGTGGCCCTGTGGCGGATGCTGCGCTCACTCAGAAGTGACGTTCTCGTCACCGCCAGGCCAGGGCTCAGCGTCCAGGCCGCGCGGCACGCCCCGCGCGAGATCCTGCGCATCGCCCGTGAGTGGGGCAGGCCGGCGGTGCCCGGCCCGGTCAAGAAGCTCTACCCGCGCCTGGACGCCGTCGTCGCGGCCACCGAGCCGGCCCGCGAGGAGTGGGCCAGGCTGCTCGACTCCGGGCCGCACGTGCACGCCATCCCCGACGCGCTGCCCGGCTCGCCGTGGCCGCGCTCGCGGATGGACAACCGCATCGTGGCGGCGGGCGGCCGCTGGGTGGCCGCCAAGTCGTACGACAGGCTGATCCGCGCCTTCGCCGTCGTCTCCGCCGAGCGCCCCGACTGGCGGCTCAGGCTGTACGGGAGCGGCCCCGAGGAGCGGCGGCTGCGCGCGCTGGTCGACGAGCTGGGCCTGCACAACCACGTCTACTTCATGGGCACCACCCCCGATCTGACCGGCGAGTTCGCCAAGGCGTCGATCGTGGCCAACACCTCCCACACCGCCGACCTCGGCATGACCGTGCTGGAGGCGATGGGGTGCGGGGTGCCCGTGGTGGCGTTCGAGGGCACCCACGGGCCCGCCGAGTTCGTGGCCACCGGCTACAACGGCGTGCTGGTGCCCGAGGCCGACGAGCGGGCGTTCGCCGGGGCGATGCTGGCGCTCATCGGCGACGAGCGCAGGCGGCGCTCGCTGGCCGCCGGGGCGCTCGACACGGCCATCCGCCACGCCGCCGACGAGGTGGGCGAGCAGTGGGAGAAGCTGTTCGCGGGGCTCCGCTGAGTGATACCCGGAGCGGGTACCTTAGATGTATGCATGGGTATAGCGGAGACAAGCAGGCCTATCTGACGCGGCTCAGGCGCATCGAAGGGCAGATCAGGGGTTTGCAGCGCATGGTCGACGACGACGCCTACTGCATCGACGTCCTCACCCAGGTCTCCGCCGCGACGCGGGCGTTGCAGGCGGTGGCGCTGGGGCTGCTGGAGGAGCACATCTCCCACTGCGTCGCCGACGCCATCGCCACCGGTGGCCCGGAGGCCGACGCGAAGGTCAAGGAGGCCTCGGCCGCGATCGCGCGACTCGTCCGTTCGTAGGAGGGCCGCCCCCGGGAGGACTAGTCATCGTGAGCCACCCCGTACATGACATGTCCCGGACCCCTGGGGGAGTCCGGGACCAAGTCATGTGATCGTCTTCAGCGACTCGCCGAAGTCCGCAATCCGAGCGCGTCGTCGAGCTCGTCCAAGGTCAGCCGCCGCTCGCTGACAGCGACGGCGGTGAGCACCTCGGCGTAGAGCGCAATCTCGTCCAACGCGACACGGTCATGGACCCGAGTGTCCAAGTTTTCGTGCCCCACCGCGTCGTCCTTCCTTCCGCAGCCCACACCCTCTCCGAGGTTACGGCGCGGGCCCTTCCGGCGACATGGCCCATCGGAGTCATTCCTTTCGTCGCCGATGAGGCCCCAAGGGGATCATTTCCCCGGGGTAGAGATCACAATTCAGCTAATAACGCGTGATCTTAAGTGTTAGAACGATATAGGCGGAGTTAGGGTGAAATAGCGGCATTAGTGGTTTACGTGTGACTCATGGGGTCGTCGCGCTCCAGGACCAGGCGGCGCACCAGCGCGGCCGACCCCGCGAACCCCCGCTCCGGCACCCGCGCCCCGGACACCCGATGCCAGGCCAGCCCCACCGCGTACGCGGCTCCCAGCACCGCGGCCGTACTGGCACGGTCGGGTGGCATCATGCCGGTGCCGGCCTCGTCGCGCACGTGCGTGAACCCGCCCCGCAGGTCGGGCGGACCGGCCCCCGGCAGCCGGAGCCGCCGCGTGCCGGTGTCGTCCGGAGTCGTTTCCGAAATGTGACCTGTACTCAACTTATTGGGCCCCGGAATGCCCCCCGTTCCCGTAACGGGGCCGCCCGGGACGGGGAGCGGGCCGGAGCCGGTGAGCGGGCCGGTAAACGACTCGTTATCGGGGTTCCGGTATTGACCGGAAAAGCCTCCGGCGGGCCGCACGGGAAAACCCTCCGGCTCGGTCCGCTCGCCCGCCGACGTGCTCGTCAGGCCCGCCCGCAGCAGCTCCTCGTACGCGTGTCGGAGCCGGTGGTCGAGCCGGGGCGGCAGCAGCCCCTTGGAGTCGGACAGGTCCGCCAGATAGGCGGCGGCGGCCCGCGGCGGGTCGGTCGTGAAGGCCAGCGCCTCGACGAGGTCGTAGACCGTGTGGGACAGGTGGGCCTCCGGGTCGGTCTCCGCCATCACCGCCCGGGCCAGCCGCGGCGGGCAGCGGCGCAGCCAGGCCCGGCGCAGCTCCAGGTCCCCGCGCGCGGCCGCGTCGTCGTCCAGGCCCGGCTTCCGCAGCTCGGGCTCCACCATCGTGAGCAGCGCCAGCGCGCGCGGCCTGAACCGGGTGTCGGACAGCAGGATGTGAGCCGTGTCGGCGATCAGTGCGGCCAGGCGCAGTGCGGTGCGCGGGTGGCCGGCCCGCAGCCGCTCGCCCACCAGCGCGACCAGGCCCGCCAGCGGCGGCGCCGGCAGCCAGCGCACCCACTCGTCGCCCGGCAGCGACCGGCGCAGGAACTGGCCGAACATCGTGATCAGCCGCTCGTTGCCGTCGAAGGCCGGCGCGTACGCGCACCACATGATCGTGCCCCAGATGGCCGCCACCGTGCTGGGCACGTCGGAGGCGAAGACGTCGTCGAAGGCGGCGAGCGGGTAGTCGAGCTCGCTCCTGCGGCAGTTGGCCCGCAGCAGGTCGTTGACGCGCTCGCACAGCTTCGGCGGCACGTCGGGGCCGACGAAGGCCTGCGTGGAGCCCGGCTCGGCGGCGAAGTCGGGGCCGCCGGGGATGATCTCCGGGGGCAGCGCGGCCGGGGAGTGGCCCACCTGCCGGGCGCGGATGCGCCGGGGCGGCGGCGCGGGGTGCCAGCGGCCGTCGGCCGGGTCGTGCAGGTGCCAGCGCGCGTGCGCGCCGAACAGCCACCGGTCGCCGTCGCGGGTCACGAGTGTCCTGGCGGCGATCGCGTGCGCGCGGGTGTCGCCGGGCAGCCCCTGCCAGCGCGGGTCGTCGACCATCGCGCGGATCTCCGCCTCCGCGGCGGTGAACGCATTCCAGGGGCGCACGGCGGCCATCGTAGTAGTCCGTCCGTAACCGAAGGTTGGCAGTACACGGCAGAATGTCCGCTATGAGGGCGAGACTGGCGGGCATGATGGCGGTCGTGGGTGTGGTGAGCGGGTGCGGGACGATCACGGCGGCCCAGCCGCCGCTGGAGGGGCCCGGTGTGCTCACGCTGGAGAAGGCCCAGCCCCCCACGCCGGGCGGCGAGGTTGGCGGCGCCTCCACCGAGTTCGCGTCCGCCAAGGACCTGTCGATGTGGCTCAAGCTCAGCGAGAAGGAGAAGGACGTCGACCGGCTCGCCAAGATGGACGTCGGCAAGACGGCCAAGGGCGCCATGTACCTGGAGCCCAAGACCTCCGCCTGGTTCGACGGCTTCCGCGGCCCGTTCGTCTACCAGGACCTGGCCGGCGACATCGTCATGCACGCCAGGGTGAAGGTCGAGGGCAAGAGCGGCGGCAAGCCCAGGCGCAAGTTCTCGCTCGGCGGCCTGATGGCCCGGGTGCCGGACTCGTACGACAACGCCAACTGGGTGTCGATCACCACCGGCACGACCGACAGGACCGGCCGGCTGGAGTCGAAGTACACCAGGGACGGCAGCTCCAAGCCCAAGGAGACAGCCGTCAAGAGCGGCTGGACGGAGTTAGTGCTGGCCCGGGTGGGCAGGGTGTGCGCCGCGCTCTACAAGGAGGAGGGCGGCGAGTGGAAGGTGGCCGACCGCTGGCCGACCGAGTTCCCCGAGGTGCTGCAGTGGGGCCTGGTCGCGTACACCGACTGGGACAGCTACTACGCGCTCAAGAAGGACCACGTCAAGGGCAACGCCAAGCAGGTGAAGGGGCAGCCCGACCTGAAGATGACCGTCGACTACGTGCGGTTCCTCCGGCCGGAGCTGCCCGATTACGCCGACCCGCTGAACACCGCGTCGGTCTCGGACGAGGTGCTGATCAAAGTGGTGACGCCCGCCGATGCCTGAGCGCCGCCGCCATGTAGGTGTCGGGCGTGCGGGCGAAGGACGCCCGGTCGTCGTCGGTCAGCTCGCGTACGATCTTCCCCGGCACCCCCGCCACCAGCACGCCGGCCGGGATCTTCTTGCCGGGCCCGATCAGCGCGCCCGCCGCGACGAGCGTGCCGGCTCCCACGTGGGCCCCTCCCAGCACGATCGCGCCGATGCCGATCAGCGCGCCGGACTCGACGTGGGCGCCGTGGACCATGGCCTTGTGCCCCAGGCTCACCCGGGGCTCCAGGATGGCCGGCTCGCCGGGGTCGGCGTGCAGGCAGCACAGGTCCTGGACGTTGCACTCCTCACCGATCTCGATGCGCTCACTGTCCGCCCTGAGAACGGAGCCGTACCAGATGCTCGACGCCCGGCCGATCGAGACCCTGCCGACCACGACGGCGCCAGGGGCGACGTACGCGTCCGGGTGGATCTCCGGGGCCGCCCCGTCGTCCAATGCAGCGATGTACATCTGACCCATCGTAATTCCCGCCGTTTCCTGCCCGGCTCTGGCATTCCGGTTGCGGGTATGGGCAGTTGGCAGGAAAGTCGATTACTGACGTCTCGTCGTCACACCCTCACAATCCGCAGTTATCCCCCGCCTCACGCGAATTAGGTAATCCCCATGACACAACGGCACGACAGCATCCCCGACCTCATGCAGGACGACACCTTCGAAGTGGCCATGCGCGGCTACAACCGCCGCCAGGTGCACGACTACATGGCCAGGACCGGCAACCAGATCAGGGACCTGGAGGAGCGGCTGGCGCGGGCGATCGACCAGGCCGAGCAGAGCCGGGTCGAGCTCGCGGAGGCCAGGCGGCAGATCGCCGAGGTGCCCCAGAACTTCAACCCGAGCACCCGGCTGGAGCAGATTCTCAAGCTCGGCCACGAAGAGGCCACCGCCATGCGGGAGGAGGCCGAGGCCGAGAGCAGCGCCCTGCGCGAGTCCGCGAAGACCGAGTCCGACCGGCTGCTGACCTCGGCCCGTGAGACCGCCGACAAGATGCTCACCTCCGCGCAGGCGGAGGCGGAGCGGCGGGTCGCCGAGGCCACCGAGGCGGCCGAGCGCATGCTGGCGCAGGCCGGGGCCGACGCCGAGGAGGCCCGCTCGTCGGCGCGCGCCGAGGCGGAGACCCGGGTGCGCGAGGCGCGGGCCGAGGCCGAGCGCACGGTCACCGCGGCCCGGGAGGAGTCCGAGCGGATGGTCGCGTCCGCGACGGCCGAGGCGGAGCAGACCATGGCAGGGGCGCGGGCCGAGGCGGAGCGGACGGTGGAGGCCGCCCGCGCGGAGGCCGAGGCGTCACTGGCGGCGGCGCAGCAGCGGGTGGCCTCGCTCGACGAGCACGCCGGCCGCCGCGTGGAGTACCTGAGCAACACCCACAACGAGGTGGTCCGCAGGCTGAACGAGGTCAACTCGGTGCTCAGCGACCTGATGCGCAAGGAGGCGGGGGCGGGCCCGCTGGTGCCGGAGGCGATCGCGCCGCCGGCCGCGCAGCAGGAGCTCCCGAGCGGCCAGGAGCAGGACGACGTGCGGGTCATCGTCGAGGACGAGGAGCCGCGTGAGGAGCGGTCGGTGGACGACACGGACGTCAACCTGGGACGTCTGGAGCTGCGCAAGTAGCGGGTGGAAGCCTCCGCCCCCGATCGGGTCGGAGGCTTCCACGCGTGCCCCCTCTTGGTGGCCCGGTGCCGGGGCCGCCGAGACGCAGGACCCGGCACCGGGCGGATCGTGGTGGCGGCGGGTGAGGCGCCCGCCGCTCACGGAGGTGCCGGGCCGGCGCGTCGCTCGGGCTCGCCGGCTCGTCTCTCCTGGTCCCGGAGCTGCTCGCGCAGGTCTTCCGGGTCGTCCGCGTCGATGGTCATCGCACAGCCGGCGTCGCGCTGTTCGGCGCTGATCGGGTGGTGGCGCGTGGCCCACCAGCGGCCGGCATCGCTTCGCCAGATGGTCCACTGCGGGTACTCCCGGGCGATTTCGGCGAGATGCCGATCAAAGGTCATCCACACCGCCCTTCCAAGAGCCCCTGGCCGAGGTTCCATCCGCTTCGAGCGTGCGCCACTTCTCTAGAGAACGCAATGATCGTGGGGGACAGGTCAACCTATCGCTTGACATCCGCCCTTGATTCAGGCGTCGAAGTCGTACTGGAGTACGTATGCCGCGGCGTCCAGGACCATTTCGTTGACCTCCACGGGCATTCCGGCGGTGGCGTAGGCGGTGCGGTCGACGACGATGACGGGGGTGCCGGCCGGCAGGCCGAGCAGGGCGCTCTCGCGAGGGCTGGGCATGCGGGCGCGGACCTCCTCGGTGAAGTGGGCCGGGGGGAGTTCGAGGTCGCGCAGCCTGGCGTAGACGCCTCCTGGCCCGGTGTCGGCCTCGGTGATCGGGCTGCCCTCCACGAGCCGCGCGGGGAAGTAGGAGGTGGCCAGCTGCACGGGCCTGGCGTCGACCAGGTAGCGGCGCCTGCGGACCCAGACGTCGGGGCCGCCGAGCACGTTCGCCACCTCGTCGGGGGCCTGTTCGCGGGCCACCTCGACCTGGTCGACGGTGAAGGGGCGGCCGCGGGTGTCGGCGTCCCAGATCGATCGTCCCTGCCCCCATTGTTCGCGTGCCAGGCGGCGGGAGCCGTGCCTGCGTATGGGTTTGAACAGTCGCACGTAGACCCCCGAGCCTCGCTTCGGCACCGCCAGACCTTCGTTGATCAGAACCGCGAGCGCCTGCCTGGCCGTGGCCCGGGCGATCGCGTACTCGGTCATGAGCGTGTTCTCGCCTGGTAGCCGGTCCCCGTCGCGCAGGTCGCCGGAGTGGATCCGGTCGCGGAGTGCGTCGGCGATCTGGCGGTAGATAGGAGGTTCTTGGGGTACCGGGGATTCAGACACAGTTAGATCACCCTCTGTCACCAACCGGGTTTGGCGTCTCCAGAGAACTTGCCCCGTCTTGTCCACGATCGCACAGATACGGAGGTTGGTCGCGAGTCTCTTTTTGAGCGGTGTGTGCCTGTGTGGTGACATCGGCCGGTTTTTGTGCAGCCGTTATCCCCGAACTGGTTCGCCCGTTACGGCTTTCGCCCACCAGCGGCGAGTAATCAGCGCCGCCGCCACCGCACCGGCCGTGTTGATCAGCACGTCGTCCACGGACGAGAACCGGCCGAGCCGCAGGACGTACTGCAGGGTCTCCACGAGCAGCGAGGCGGCCCCCGCGACGGCCGCCACGCGGGCCGGCGAGGCCATCCTGGCGGTGCGCACCGGGAGCAGCGCGCCGAGCGCGGCGAACACCAGCAGGTTGCCTCCGACCTGCACGAACGCCGTCACCCACGGCGATCGGACCACCGCGGCGAGGTCGGCGAACGGGATCAGGTTGACGCCCTCCTGGCCGGTTCCCGGGGTGAGGATCATCCAGATCCAGGGCGCCGTGCCGGCCGCGATCCCGACGTCGGCCAGCGCGGTGCGCAGGGGCGCGGGGTGCCCGCGGCGGGCCCGGCGGCGCGACAGCAGCACGACGGCCAGAGCAGCGAGGGGAAGGGCAAAAGTACCAGCAATAATGACGTTTCCCCATAATTCCCACGTGCGCGCCACCGGACCATGATGTCCGCAGGCGACGGCTACGGGAAGATGACCCTCAGGACAGGTCCCGGCCGGGGAAGCGTGAGCGGCATGGCGCGCGTCGGCGCGGCGAGAGACGATGCTTAGAGACACGATCACGATCAAGCGGGAGTGACCCGATGCACGATGAATGGTCGCAGGCGGTCGACGGGCGAAGCCACGCGGCCGACCGGTTGGCGGAGGCCGCGCGGTCGGGTAAATCGTGCGAGCCGGTGCGCGACCTGGTCGGCACCGCGCAGGAGGCGTACGCCGTCCAGGAGATCAACACCCGGCGGGCCCTGGACGAGGGGCGACGGCTGGTCGGCCGCAAGATCGGCATGACGAACGTGCCGTTGCGGGAGAAGCTCGGCATCGACCAACCGGACTACGGCATGCTTTTTGCGGATATGTCGTATTCCGATGGGCTGCCTATCCCCATCACGCGCTTCCTGCAGCCCAAGGTCGAGGCGGAGATCGCCTTCGTGATGGGCGCCGACCTGGTGGGCGGGCCGTTCACGGTGGCCGAGGTGATCAGGGCGGTCGACTTCGTGCTGCCGGCCATCGAGATCGCCGACTCGCGCATCGCCGACTGGGACATCACGCTGCCCGACACCATCGCCGACAACGCCTCCGCCGGCGCCTTCGTGCTCGGCAACACGCCCACCTCGCTCATGGGCTCCGACCTGCGGTCGGCCGGGATGCGGATGACCCGCGCGGACGCGGAGGTCTCCACCGGCTCGGGCGAGGCCTGCATGGGCCACCCGCTCAACGCCGCCGTGTGGCTCGCCGGCGCGCTGGGCCGCACCGCCTTCCCGCTCCGCGCCGGTGACGTGGTGCTGACCGGGGCGCTCGGGCCGGTGGTCCCGGCCGAGCCGGGCGACGTGTTCGAGGCCCACGTCGACGGGCTGGGCTCCGTCCGGGCGGTGTTCTCCCCGTGACACGCGATCGCGGCCGGGCGCTGCGGGTCGAGGGCAAGGCGACGCCGCGCGGCCGGTTCCCGCACGTGCGCCGGGCCGGCGACTTCCTGTACGTCTCGGGCACCAGCTCCAGAAGGCCGGACAACACCTTCGTCGGCGCCGAGGCCGACGAGCTGGGCGTCACCGACCTCGACATCCGCGCCCAGACCAGAGCCGTCATCGAGAACGTCGGCGACATACTCAAAGCCGCGGGCGGCTCGCTGGCCGACCTCGTCCAGATCACCGCCTACCTGGTGAACATGAACGACTACAAGGGCTACAACGAGGTCTACGCCGAGTTCTTCGACGAGGAGGGCCCGACCCGCACCACCGTGGCCGTCCACCAGCTCCCGCACCCGCACCTGCTGATCGAGATGCAGGCCGTCGCCTATCACCCCCTGGAGAGATCATGATCCCTCCGATCGACTTCACGAAGTGGATCGACGAGCACGCCCACCTGCTCAAGCCCCCGGTCGGCAACAAGGTGGTCTTCGAGGGCGCCGAGGACTTCATCGTCATGGTGGTCGGCGGGCCCAACTCCCGCACCGACTACCACGTCGACCCGTACGAGGAGCTCTTCTACCAGGTCCGCGGCAACATGCACGTCAACGTGATCACCGACAGGGGGCCGGAGACCGTGCACATCAGGGAGGGGCAGATGTGGCTGCTGCCCCCGTCCATGCCGCACTCCCCGCAGCGGCCCGAGGAGGGGTCGGTCGGGCTGGTGGTGGAGAGGATCCGGCCGGAGGGCACGCTGGAGAGGTTCCAGTGGTACTGCGAGCAGTGCGGCTCGCTGGTCCACGAGGTCGAGCTGCAGGTACGCGACATCGTCGCCGACCTGCCGCCGGTGTTCAACGCGTTCTACGCCGACGAGAAGGCGCGCACCTGCGCGGGCTGCGGCGCGCTCCATCCGGGCAAGGGCTGAATGATCACTGACGTCCACACCCACTACGTGCCCAGGGGCTGGCCCCACCTGGGCTGGCCGGGGGCGCCCAGCCTGCGGGTGGAGTCCGAGCGGGAGGCGGTCATCCTCGTCGGCGGCGCGGAGTTCCGCCGGATCCGTCACGAGTGCTGGGACCCCCGGGTGCGGCTGGAGTCGATGGACGCCGACGGGGTGGACCGGCAGGTGGTCTCGCCGACGCCGGTGTTCTTCGGTTACGACCGGTCGCCCGCCGAGGGCGTGCGGATCGCCAGGGTCTTCAACGACCTGGCGCTGGAGATCTGCGACGGCGACCGGCTGATCCCGTTCTGCCAGGTGCCGCTGCAGGATCCCGACCTGGCCTGCGAAGAGCTGGACCGGTGTCTCGCCAACGGGCACCGGGGGGTCGAGATCGGCAACCACGCCGGCGACCGCGACCTGGACGACGACGGGATCGTACGGTTCCTGGCCCACTGCGCCGACCGGGGCGTCCCGGTGTTCGTGCACCCGTGGGACATGCCGTCGGGGCCCCGGCTCGACCGGTGGATGGCGCGGTGGCTGGTGGGCATGCCTGCCGAGACCCACCTGTCGATCCTGGCGATGATCCTCGGCGGCGTGTTCGACCGCGTCCCCGACACCCTGCGCATCTGCTTCGCCCACGGCGGCGGGTCGTTCGCCTTCTGGCTCGGCCGGTTGGAGAACGCCTGGCACCGCAGGAAGGACGTGGTCGGCGTCTCGGAAAGGCCGCCGTCCGCCTATCTCGGCCGGTTCGGCGTCGATTCGGTCGTCTTCGACGAGCGGGCGCTGCGCCTGCTGGTCGACACCTTCGGCGAGGACCACGTCATGCTCGGCTCCGACTACCCGTACCCGCTGGGCGAGTCGCCCGCGGGCGAGCTGGTCAGGACCGCCGGGTTCCTCACCGACGGGGCGCGGGCCAAGCTGATGCGCCGCAACGCCGAGGTGTTCCTGGGCTGCTGAGGGGAGCTCACCATGCGGTTACCGCCCGTCGTCGGGCTGGTGGTGCTGATGGCGGCAGGCTGCGGCGGCGGCGCCGCGCCGCAGCCGCCGCGGCACGAGGACGGCGAGGTCCGGGTGGGGGCGATCATCTCCCAGACCGGCGTCTACGCCCCGCTCGGGGACGAGATGGAACGCGCCATGCGCCTCTACCTGGAGGAGCACGGCGGCGAGCTGGGCGGCAGGCCCGCCAGGCTGGTCGTCGCCGACGACGGCGGCACCGCCGAGCAGGGCAGGCGGGCCGCCAGGGAGCTCATCGAGCGCGACCGGGTGGACGTGATCACCGGCCTGCTGGCCTCGCCGGTGGCCGAGGCCGTGGTGGCCGAGGCCGGGCGGACTCCCGTCGTGGTGGCCAACGCGGGGGCCGACGACCTGGGCGGGCCCGGCGTGTTCCGGGTGTCGTTCACCAACCACGCCCACGGGCACGCCGCGGGCCGCTACGCCGCCCAGGCCCACGGCCGCCGCCCCGCCGTGCTGATGGCCTCCGACTACTCGGCCGGCGTCGAGACCCTGGACGGCTTCGAGGAGGGGTACGGAGCCGGCAAGCTGGAACGCGTTCTCACCCCGTACGGCAGAACGCCGGACCTGGCGCCCTACCTGGCGCGGATCCCGGCGGAGGCGGAGCTGCTGTACGCGTTCTACGCGGGGGGCGAGGCGGTCGCCTTCGCCAAGGCGTTCAGGCAGCTCGGCTACGACACCAGGATCGACCTGCTGACCTGCCAGAACCTCACGGACGAGGACGTGCTGGCGGCCGTCGGGGCGGACGCGGAGGGCATCGTCAGCGTCGGGCTGTACGCGCCGGGGCTGGAGAACCCGGAGAACACCGCGTTCGTGGCGAAGTGGCAGACGCGAACCGGCCGGAACCCCTCGGTGGTGGCGGTGCAGAGCTGGGACGCCATGTCGCTGGTCGACCGGGCCGCGGCCCGGGGCGGTGACCTGACGGCCGAGCTGGGCGGGGTCGGCGAGTTACCCAGCCCGCGCGGGCCGCTGCGGCTGGACCCGGCAACACACGACCCGGTGCAGAACTGGTACGCCCGGCAGTACCAAAATGGTACAAATCGGGTTATCGCTACCGTTCCCCCGAAGGAGTGACCAGTTGCTGGATCGCGACCGCTGCCTCGCCCTGGACGCCGAGGACCCGCTGCGGGAGTTCAGGGAAGAGTTCGTGCTCCCCGAAGGCGTCATCTACCTCGTGGGCAACTCGCTCGGCGCGCTGCCGCGCCACGCCCCCGAACGGCTCCGCGCGGCGGTGGAGGACGAGTGGGGCGGTCAGCTCGTCGGCGGCTGGAACAGCGCGGGCTGGTACGACCAGCCGCTGACCCTGGGCGACCGGATCGCGCCCCTCATCGGGGTCGGGCCCGGCCAGGTCGTGGTGGGCAACACCACCTCGATCGCGATCCACCAGGCGGTCTCGGCGGCGGCGCGGCTGCGCCCCGGCAGGAAGGTCATCGTCTCGGACGCGCGCAACTTCCCGACCGACCACTACATGGTCCAGGGACTGGCGGAGTCGCTCGGGTACGAGGTGCGCGACGTGTCCGAGGGCCGGTTCGACGACGTGGCGGCGGTGCTGCTGTCGGAGGTCGACTACCGCACCGGCGAGCGCCAGGACGTGCCCGAGGTGACCGCCCGCGTGCAGGCCGCGGGAGCGCTGATGATCTGGGACGTCTGCCACAGCGTCGGCGCCATGCCCGTGGACGTGTCGGCCGCCGACTTCGCGGTCGGGTGCACGTACAAGTACCTCAACGGCGGGCCGGGGTCGCCCGCCTTCCTGTACGTGAACCCACGCCACCAGGCCGATGCCGTGAACGTGCTGTCGGGCTGGTACGGCCACGCCGACCCGTTCGCGTTCGAGGCCGGCTACCGGCCGGCGCAGGGGATCAGGCGGTTCGCGGTGAGCACCCCGCACGTGCTGTCGTTCGCCGCCCTGGACGCCGCGCTGGACGTGTGGGAGCGGGTGCCGCTGCACCTGCTGCGCGCCAAGAGCGTGGCGCTCGGCGAGCTCTTCGCCGGGCTGGTCGGCGACGCGCTGGAACTGGCCTCGCCCGCCGACCCCGAGCGGCGCGGCAGCCACGTCGCCTTCCGTCACCCCGACGGCTATCCGGTGATGCGGGCGCTCATCGACCGGGGCGTGCACGGCGACTTCCGGGCGCCCGACATCCTGCGGTTCGGGCTGGCGCCGCTCTACCTCCGCTACGTGGACGTGTACGACGCGGCGCGGACCCTGCTTGAGGTGCTGGACAAGGAGCTGTGGCGGGACGAGAAGTACGCCAGGCGGCTCGCCGTCACGTGACCCGGCCGTCGAGCTCCTTGACCGCCCGCTTGGTCGCGACGGCACGGTAGCTCTCCTCGACCCAGTCGAGCAGCACCTCCGACGGCGGCAGCGGCGACTCCAGCGGCACGGTCACCCATCCGGCCTTGCCGAGCCCGTAGCCGCTGGGCGCCGCCCCCTCGACGGTGAGCGCGTGGCCGTGGGCCTCCGAGCTCAGCTTCACGCCGAACGTGGGGCGCCACTTGTCGGTGGGCTCCTCGACGCCGAGGAACAGGAAGATCTTCTTCCCGACCTTGACGACGGTGTCGCCCCACGGGTGGTCCTCCCACGCCTCGGGCAGGCCGAGCGCGAACGCGCGCAGCTCCTCCCGCACGTCGTGCCAGTCGCTCATCGCGGCCCCGCCCTGAACTCGGTCAGCTTGCGCTCGATGTCGTCCCTGATGCGCTCGCGGGCCTCCATCCGCGGCACGCCCGCCATCAGCATTCCGTCATACCCCGTGTCATGGTGACGGATGGACGCGACCACCGCCAGCGTGATCGCGTTCTCGTCCAGCGCCCTGGCCGCCGCCGTGCGGCCGACCCGGCCGCTGCCGCGCAGACCGGCGTGCTCGGCGATGGCGCGGGCCCGCTCCGGCGGGCAGCCGGGGAACAACCTGGCGATCTCGCCGGCCATCCGCCCCTGGAACACGACGTCCTGCTCGGCCCTGCGCTCCCGGTCGCGCTCGCGCCGCCGCGACCGCGCCTCCTCGTCGGCCAGGCACCGCTCCTCGGCCCTGGCCAGCGCCTCCTCCTCGACCAGCAGGCCCCTGCGCTGGTAGACCTTGCGCCGCCGGTCGAAGCGCACGACCACCGCCGCCAGCCCGCTCTCCTGCTTGGCCCGGCGGCTCAGCGCCGCGTTCCCCGACGGCAGGAACACCAGATGGTCCAGGTCGGCGCAGGTCAGGCAGTGGGGCCGGTCATCTTCCATGATCAGGTAGGGGCCGGTGTCGGCGCAGCCGGCGCACGTCCACGCCTCCAGCGGCTCGACCGCGACCAGGTCGGGCGGCTTGGCCTGGCGCTCGGCGAGCCGCCGCACCCGCGACTCGCTCAGGTCGGGAGACAGCCAGTGGACGGTGAACGGCTCCTGCTCGGGATGCCCGGTGAAGCGCAGCGGGCGGCGGTCGCGGCTGCCCGACACGTACGGCGCCGGCATCGGGCGCAGCCCTTTGGCCCGTGCCCAGTCGCGCAGCAGGGCGGCCGTGGTGAGCAGGCGCTCGCCGTCGACCGCGGCCAGCTCGGCGAGCGTGGCCGCGCGGCCCTGCCGCCAGACGTCGACGTGTCGCGTGTGGAGCCAGCGCAGCCCCGTCACCACGTCGATGAACGTCACGTACTGGTGGTCGGCCAGCGCGATCTCGGCGGCCTGGGCGACCCTGCGGGCCAGGTTCGGCTTGCTCACGCCCCTTAGTGTGCCGCGCCTTTGTCGGCCGGTGGGCATCCCTTGTGCCGATCGCGGCGAGTATCCGGGCAAGCCCATCTCCTGCGGAGGAACCTTGCGCCTGCTCTGGCCCGCCCTGCTCGTGCTCGCCACGTCCTGCGGCACCGCCCCGGCCGCTCCGCCGCTGCCCGAGGTGAAGGGCGCGTTCGGCGCCAGGCCGCAGGTGATCATCCCGGCCGGCAAGCCCGGCCGCACGACGCGGGTGGCGGAGCTGGAGCCGGGCGGGGGGCGGGAGACGGCGCCCGGCGACGTGGTGCTGGCCGACGTCGAGCTCCGCCTCTGGCGGGGCAACCAGACCCGGGCGAGCACGTACGGCACCCACCGGCCGATCGCGGTCGTCCTCGACGGGCGGCCGATCCCGCGCGTCTGGCGGGAGGCCGTCGTGGGCCGGCCGGCGGGCAGCCGGCTGCTGCTGGTCGGGCCCGCCGCGCAGGTGCTCGGCCCCGACCTGGACCTGGACGCGGGCGACCTGCCGCCGGGCGAGCCGCTGGTCGCGGTGGTCGACATCCTCGGCGGCTACCCGCCGGACGCCCGGCTGGTCGGCCGGCCGCTGCCCTCGCCGCCCGCCGGCCTCACGCCGGACGACCCGGCCCGCACGCTCATAGGGGGTTCGGGAGAGGCCGTGCGGGCCGGGTCGAAGGTGGTGGTGCAGTACGTGGCCGTCGACTGGCCGTCGAGGACCCTGGCGGACTCCTCGTACCGCACCGGCGGCCCCGCGGCCTTCACCCTGACCGGGGACGGCGCGCCGGCCGGCTGGGTGGAGGGGCTGCGCGGGCAGCGGGTGGGCGGCAGGGTCGCGTTCGGCTCGCCGCCCGAGGGGTTGCTCTACGTCGTCGACGTCGTGGACTGCGTCGACTGCTAGCCGCAGTGCTCGAACGGGCTGTCGTAGGTGGACGAGCCCGCCTTGCCGCCCCACTTGACGCACTTGCCGGCCGCCTGGGCGGTGACCGGGCCCGCGTAGTAGGAGAAGTTGCCCGAGTCGGTCTTCCTGGCGCTGCCCTGGACCTCCAGGTAGGCGCTGGTGGCGGTGGCCGTGCCGAGCGAGGTCCGCTTGATCGTGGTCACGCAGTTGCTGCCCGTGGTCGTGTTGTAGAGCAGGTAGACGGTGCCCGCCGTGCCCAGCGCGGCCGAGTCGATGACCTTGAACCCGCTGCCGCACACCTTCTCCGGCGTGTGCGGGTTGACGCTGCCGCCGGTCACGTAGCTCATGTACTTGGCCCAGTCCCAGTGCGGGCCGGGGTCGGTGTGGTCGTTGCCGGGCACCTCGACGTGGCCGACGATGTGCGTGCGGTCCTTCGGGATGCCGTACCTGTCGGCGATGTCGCGGGTCAGCGCGGCCGACGCCCGGTACATCTGGTCGGTGAACCACGAGGCGTTGTCGACGAACCCCTCGTGCTCGATGCCGACGGAGCGCCGGTTCCAGTCCTTCGCGTGGAAGGCGCGGTCCTTCTCCCGCACCATCTGGGTGATCTGCCCGTCGGACGAGCGCACCAGGTAGTGCGAGGACGACTTGGCCGCCGGGTTCTGGAACCACGAGATCGAGCCCGCGTAGGTGCCCTGCATGACATGGACCACGATCCGGTCGATGCGGTCGCTCGACGGGCGGCTGGAGACCGCGTAGTTGGCGCTGTTCGCGGCCACCCAGAGCGCGCCGGGGTAGTCCACGGCCGCGGCGAGGGCGCGCGGCTGCTCGGCGTACTCGCCCCGGTCGGGCTGGACGGGCCGGGGCCTCACCTGGACGCCCCGGGCGTCCACGCCGGCGGCGAGCGTCTCGTACACCGCGTCGGCGTAGATCCTGGCCGTGGCGTCGTTCGCGGCGTGGGCGTACGCGGCCACGGCCGGATACCAGCGGCCGAGGTCGTCCCGCTGGGCGGCGCCCAGCCCGAGCGCGTCGGCCTCGGCCCGGAGCACGGCCGCGCCGCCGAGCACGTTGGCCGCGTCGTCCGACTTGAGCGCGACGACCGGCTTGGAGGTCAGCTTCGCGGCCTGCTCCAGGGTCTTGGCGGTGGGGTTGCTGACCAGGTGCATGATGCCGTAGCCGCCGCTGGCGCTGGGCTCGCCCCGGTGACCGTCCAGCCGGGACTCCGCGTACGCGAGGGCCACGAGCAGGTCGCGCGGCACGTCGTAGGCGGCCGCCGCGCGGTCGAACGCCTGCGCCAGGGGGTTCTGGGCGGTCTCGGTGGAGGCGTGCGCGGCCGTCGTGCCGGACAGCGCCAGCAGCCCGGCCACGATGAGGATCTTGGACTTCACGTCACTTCCGCTTCGGAGAAGGGATGGGGAAGGGAACCGCCCCGCCGCGGGTGCGCGGCGGGGCGGAGAGGCTCAGCTGCCGCAGTGCTGGAACGGGCTGTCGTGGGTGGACGAGCCCGCCTTGCCGCCCCACTTGACGCACTTGCCGGCCGCCTGGGCGGTGACCGGGCCCGCGTAGTAGGAGAAGTTGCCCGAGTCGGTCTTCCTGGCGCTGCCCTGGACCTCCAGGTAGGCGCTGGTGGCGGTGGCCGTGCCGATCGACGAGTGCTTGATCGTGGTGACGCAGTTGTTGCCGTTGGAGGCGTTGTAGAGCAGGTAGACGGTGCCCGCCGTGCCCAGCGCGGCCGAGTTGATCACGCTGTAGCCGGCGCCGCAGACCGAGGTCGGGGTGTGCGGGTTGGTGCTGCCGCCGCCGCAGTTGCGCGAGGTCACCGTCTGGTTCGGGTAGCCGAAGGTGACCCCGTTGAAGACGGCCTTGCGGACGTTCGACGGGTAGCTGGTGCCCTGGCGGACCTCGTAGTGCAGGTGGGCGCTGATGTTGTTGCCCGGCTTGCTGGTCTTGCCCACGGTGCCGATCTTCTGGCCCTGCGCCACCGACTGGCCCACGCTGACCGAGCGGGCGTTCAGGTGGGCGTAGTAGGTGGACCAGCCGCCGCCGTGGTCGATCTTGACCAGGTTGCCGAAGCCGTTCGTCGAGCCCTGGTGCGAGGAGATCACCACGGTGCCCGACGCGGCCGCCACCACGGTGTCGCCGAGGTCGGCGTCGGCGCTGCCGCCCCGGTTGAAGTCGATCTCGTACGACTGGTGGGCGCTGCTCGCGTTCGAGTTGCCCGTCCACGCCTGGCCGCAGGGGAACGGCAGCTGGAAGTCGGTGGCGAGCGCCTGCGCCTGCTGCGTCTCCGCCTGCCTGTCGGCGGCGGCCGCGGATGCCGTGCCGAGGCTCATCAAGAGAGCGGCTCCGGCCACGATTGCTCCGCTGATCTTCATCAGGTGATCCTTTCGGGGGCGATCTCTCTCACCCAGGGTCGGGATAACCCGTACAGAAAGCGTCCAGAACCGGTACAACAAGCTGTCAGGCCTCATAGAGGAGCTGATGCGGTCATGACGGTCACCTTTCATGTGCTCGGACCGCTGGAGGTACGGTCGGCGGGTCAGCCGGTCCGGATCTCCGGCAGAAAGCCACGCCTGCTGCTCGCCACTCTGCTGCTGCACGCCAACCACGTGGTCGGCGCCGACGACCTGGTCGAGGTGCTCTGGCCGGAGCGCGCGCCCCGCTCGGCCCTGGCCAATCTGCGCACCTACGCCAGCTCGCTCCGGTCCGACCTGGCCGGGACCGGCGAGGAAGCCGGCAGCCGGCTGCGCGGCGAAGGCTCCGGCTACGCGATCGACGTGCCCGGCGGCGCGCTCGACCTGCTCGCCTTCGAGGAGCTGGCCGGCCAGGCGCGCTACGCCGACGCGCTCGCGCTCTGGCGCGGCGCGCCGCTTGCCGACCTGCCGGGCAGCCCGCTGTGGGACCGCCGGCTCGAACCCCTGCACGGCTTACGCTTACGCGCCGCGGAGGAGCTGATCGGCCAGCGGCTCGGATCGGGCGACCACGCCGGGGCGGTGAGCGAGCTGCGCGGGCTGCTGGGCGAGCACCCCTACCGGGAGGACCTGTGGTCCAGGCTGCTGCTGGCCCTGCACGGCGGCGGCAGGAGGGCCGAGGCGCTGCGCACCTACGCCTCGGTGCGGGCCAGGCTGGTGGACGAGCTGGGCGTGGAGCCCGGCACCGAGCTGCGCCGCGCGTACGAGGCGATCCTCGCCGACGAGCCGGCGCCCGCCGCGCCGCACCAGCTCCCGCCCGACGTGCCCGACTTCATCGGGCGCGAGGCCGAGCTGGCGGCGCTGGCCGGGCCGTTCCCGCTCGCGACGATCTCCGGGCCGCCCGGCGTGGGCAAGTCCGCGCTGGCGGTACGGGCCGCGCTGGCCCTGCGCACCCGCTTCCCGGCGGGCCAGCTCTACCTCGACCTCGACGGCAGGGAGCCGGGCGACCTGCTCGCCGAGGCGCTGCGGGCGCTCGGCGTGGAGTCGCCGCCGCCGACCGTGCGGGAGCGCTCGGCCCTGCTGCGCTCGCTGCTCGCCGAGCGGCCGATGCTGCTGCTGCTCGACGACGCGCTCGACGCCGCCCAGGTGCGCCCGCTGCTGCCGGGCAACGACAGCTCCGTGATCGTGACCAGCAGGCGCCGCATCACCGAGCTGCCCGGCGCGCTCCACGTCGACCTGGCCGAGCTGCCCCAGGAGGAGGCCCTGCTGCTGCTCGGCCGGATCGCGGGCGCCGACCGGGTGGCGCGCGAGCGCGCCGACGCGCTGGCCATCGTCGACGCCTGCGCACGGCTGCCGCTGGCGCTGCGCAGCGCCGGGTCCCGGCTCGCCGGGCGGCCCGGCTGGTCCCTGGCGGTGCTCAGGCAACGCCTCCAGGACGACAGGCTCGGCGAGCTGAAGGAGGTCCGCGCCTGCCTGGAGCGCAGCTACCGCCACCTGCCGGCCGAGGCCGCCCGCACGCTGGGCACCCTCGGCCTGCTCGGCGCGCCCGCCCAGCCCGGCTGGGTGGTCGGCGCCGCGCTGGACCGGCCCCGCGCCGACGACGTGACGGACCTGCTCGTCGACGTGAACCTGCTGGAGGTGGCCGGCACCGACCTCGTCGGCCAGCCCCGCTACCGGTTACCCGACCTGATCCGCCGGCACGCGCTCGAACGCGGCCCCGACCCGCAGGGCGTGGCCAGGGTGCTGGCCGCGTGGACGACGACCACCGAGCACGCCATGGCCAGGCTGCCCACCACCGTCTTCAGCCTCACCGCCGCCGGGGCGCCGCGCTGGCGGCTGCCCGAGCAGACCCTGGACCGGCTCACCGCCGACCCGCTCACCTGGTTCGAGACCGAGCACGAGGCGCTGGCCGGCGCGGTGTCCGTGGCCGCCGAGGCCGGTCTCGCGGCCTCCGCCTGGGGGCTGGCCGCCGCCATGGTGCCGTACCTCGACCTGCACTGCCACCTGGACACCTGGCAGCGCACCCACGACGTCGCGCTGGCCGCCGCCCGCGCCGCCGGCGACACGTACGGGGAGGCCGCGATGCTGCGCGGCCTCGCCCAGGTCGCGCTCTACCGGGACCGGTACGAGGAGGCGGCCGAGGGCTTCACCCGCGCCCGCGGGCTCTTCCGTGAGCTGGGGGACCTGCGGGCGGAGGCCACCTCGGTCTGCGGGCTGGGCGCGGTCAGCCAGTTCAGCGGCCGGCACGCCCGCTCGCTCGACCAGTTCAAGCAGGCGCTGGCCATGTTCCTCGCGGCGGGCGACCAGCACGGCGAGGCGTTCACCCGGCAGGCCATCGGGCGGGCCTGCATCAAGGCCGGCGACCTGGCGCAGGCGTCGGAGTCGCTCGGCCAGGCGATGCGGCTGGCCCAGGACCTCGGCGACGCGCACCGTGAAGGCTGCGTCTGCCTGCAGATGGGCACGCTGCACCGGGCCATGTCGTTCCACCGGCACGCCCTGGAGATCTTCGAGTCGCTCGGCGACCGCCACTGCGGGGCGTACGCGCTGCAGAGCCTGGCCGGGTTGCAGGTGGACCGCGGCGAGCTGGCCCCCGCCTCGGCCGGGCTGGAGCGGTCGCTGCTGGTCTTCCGCGAGCTGGGCGACCGCAGCGGCGAGGCCTCCGCCACCCAGCTGCTCGGCGAGCTGCACCGCTCCGCCGGCCGGACCGGCCTCGCCCTCGGCTACCTCGAACACGCCAGCCTGCTGCGCCGCGAACTCCCCGCCTGAACCGCGATCGCTCCGGGTCAGCCGTTCGTCAGCCGGCGGAAGAGCCACTTGAAGCGGGAGCCGCCACCGCGCGCCGAGCCTTCCAGGGCGGCCAGCGACTCCTCCGCGGTGGGGCGCTTGGCCGGGACGAGGTCGATCATCCGCCGCACCACCTCCGGCACGTCCGCCCGCCCATAGGCGTCGGCGCTGGTCGGCAGCGCGCCGGTCAGGAGCTGGTAGGCGATCACGCCCGCCGCGTACACGTCGGCAGCGGCGGTCATCCGGTCAGGACGCTCCTGGCACTCGGGCGCGACGTAGTGGGCGTCGAGCACGTTGTGGAGCTCGTGCACCACCGTGTAGTCGCGCGGCCCCGGCTTGGCGTAGTCGAACCCGGTCAGCACCGCGTGGCCGTCGTCGGTCACCAGCACGCTGGCCGGGGTGAGCGCACGGTGGATCACCCCGTGGGCGTGCGCGTGGGCCAGGCCGCGCAGCATGTCCTGGATCACGCCCAGCCGCTCGCCGCTGCCCAGCCGCAGATGGAGAGCCTGGCCGTGGACGTCGTCGAGCACCAGCACGAACCGGCTCTCGTCGTCGATGGCGAAGAAGTCGCGCGAGCGCACCACGCACGGGTGGGGAGGGATGCGGGCCAGGGTCTGGTAGGCGTTGGCGATGCGCTGCCGCTCGGCCGCCCTGGACGCCTGGTCGGCGAGCGGGTCGGCCTGGTAGACCCGGAGCAGCACGGTTTCGCTGCCCGGCAGCGTGGCGTTGAACGCGCGGTATTCGGTGACCCGCGCGTCGCCGCCGAGCTGCTCCTCGACCTCCCAGTTGCCGAAGCGAGGAGGCGTGGTGCTGCGGCGTACGGTCTGGTTGAGCGCGTCGAGCACGGCGGACAGGTAGGGGCGCACGTCGGGGCTGCAGCCGCGCCTGACCCTGGAGACGTCGCCCAGTGTCGCGATCAGGCCGGACAGGTCGGTGACGTTGACCGCGTCGCGCCCGGCCGGGTCGACCAGCCGCGCGTCGGGGGAGGTGAGCACCACCAAGCTGTCGACGTAGACCCGCTCCAGCTGGGTGGCCCGGGAGACGAGCAGGCCCTTGAGCGCCTTGGCGGTGCCGCGCAGCTTGGTGACCGGTGAGCCGAACGCCTCCCTGCGCGGCGGGAACCAGCGCGAGCCGGACACCTCGATGCGGCCCCTGGTGCCCTTGACGTCGACGACCACCAGCGCGTGGCGGGTCAGCACGATCAGGTCGACCTCGTAGACGTCGTCGCCGCGCGGCACCTCCACGTTGTGCAGCAGGAGCCAGTCGGCGGGCGCGTTGTCTCTCAGGAAGGCGATCACGCGCCGTTCGGCGTCGTTGACCGGCCTCCCGCCCCCGACGATCTCTGCCATGGCCCTATCCTCGCACGAAATGGATTGACAGCATGCTGTCGAAATGACAGTATGTTGTCATGAGTGAAGCGAAGAGAACGATCCATGTGGCGGCTTACGACACCATGGCCGACTGGGAGGTCGGGCACGCGACGGCTCATCTGCGCACCGGCCGCTTCCACCGCGACCGGAGCGGCTTCGAGATCGTCATGGTCGGTCTCACCCGCGACCCCGTCACCACCATGGGCGGCCTGCGGGTCACGCCCGACCTGGCGCTCGACGAGCTCTCGCCCTCGGGGAGCGCGCTGCTCATCCTGCCCGGCGCCGCCACGTGGGACGAGGGGGACGACCTCACGCCGTTCGCCCGCACCGCCCGCGCGTTCCTCTCCGAGGGGGTCCCGGTCGCCGCGATCTGCGGCGCCACGGCCGGTCTCGCGCGGGAGGGCCTGCTCGACGGGCGCGCCCACACCAGCGGCGCGGTGCAGTACCTGGAGGCCCAGGAGGGCTACTCCGGCGCCGCCCGCTACGTCGAGACGGACGCGGTCACCGACGGCGACCTCATCACGGCGGGTCCCACCGAGCCGGTGGCCTTCGCCCGGGAGATCTTCCTCCGGCTCGACGTCAACCGGCCCGAGATCGTCGACGCGTGGTACCGGCTGTTCTCCCGAAGCGACGCCTCGGCGTACGAGGTGCTGATGTCGGCGTGAGCGGCGCCTCGCCCGAGACGGTGGAGCTGCTGTCGGACGCCGCGCTCACGGTCTTCCGGCTCAACGGGCAGTTCCTGGAGGTGGCCGAGTCGCTGGCCCGTCCGGCCGGGCTGACGGCCGCCTGGTGGCAGGTGCTCGGGGCGGTGCTGCGTGAGCCGTTGCCGGTGGCCGGCATCGCCAGGGTGATGGGCATGACCCGCCAGGGCGTGCAGCGGGTCGCCGATCTGCTGGTGGAGAAGGGCCTGGCCGAATACCTGCCGAACCCGGCGCACAAGCGCGCCAAGCTCCTCACCCCGACCGATGAGGGCAGGGCGGCCGTCGCCAGGATCGTCCCCGGCCACCGGGAGCTGGCCGCCGCCCTGGCCGCCGAGCTGGGCGCGGACCGCTTCCACGCCTGCGTGGAGTCCCTGCGGCGGCTCAGCGCCGCCATGGACCGCATCCAGCGGACCTCCTGAGCCTCACCAGTCCGGCTCCACGCCTGGGCGGACGGCGCCGATGTAGGTGGGCCTGTCCACCGGTTCCACCCGTACGGTGGCGCCGGTGAACGGGGCGTTGACCATCCGCTTGCGGTTGATCGCGATGCCGACGTGCTCCGGCCCGCGGCGGCGCGGGTTGCTGTCGTAGAAGACCAGGTCGCCGGCGCGCACCTCGTCCCTGGGGATCCGGATCCCGTCCTCCCACTGTCTTTGCGAGGTGCGGCTGATGGTCACGCCCACCCTGGCCCACGCGTACTGGGCCAGGCCCGAGCAGTCGAAGCCCCAGGTCTTGGCGCCGCGCCCGATCCCGTAGCCGGGCCCGCTCGTGCCGCCTCCGCCCCACGAGTACGGCAGCCCGATCGCTTCCAGGGCGGCGTCGGCCACCACCCGGCCGGGCCGCGGATACCACGGCCGGTCGTCGTAACATTCGACCGCGTACGGGTCGAAACAGTCGTGTGCCATTGCCGTGGCGGAATTCAGGGTTCCGGGAAAAGCGCACGCCATGGCCGTGGCGATAAGTATGCGTACTGCCCGCATCTGGATATTCACCGCTTCTGCATTGTCGGTCACGCCGATCCTCGCCGCCGGCGCGGCACCGCTCGTCCCCTGATGAATGCTCCCGGCCTATAGGCATAAAACGCCCTTTAGCCAGGCCGGATGCACGTATGGCGACAAGCTGAAAATGCGTCCACAATGGCCCACGACAAAAGCGGATCAGCTCGGACATATCACCAATAAGAAGCGGCAGGAGATATTCGCTATCCCGAAAAGGGCTTGGTTTTTCCGTGAGCGCCTCCGCTCGCCCGCCGGTCGAGGCGCGGCCCCGCCCGTTCACGAGATGGTGTGAATACGGTCATTTCATGGCGAAGATTACATAAGTCGGCATATTGCGTGTATTGTGGGCAGCGGCCGGTGTTTCGGCCGCAGGGCTCGCCGGCAACCCCCTGAGACCGAGTGGGGGTGTGCGCATGATGAGCGATGACATGGGGCGGCTGCTCTACCAGGACGCCCAACTGCGGATCATCGCGCGGAGCGGTTCGACGGCCGTCCTGGTGGGCGAGGTCGACGTCACCAACAGCCCGGCGCTCGAACGTACCCTGCGATCCGCGTGGCACGGCGGCGAGCCGCTGACCGTCGACACCGGCGCGCTGACCTTCGTCGACCTGTCCGGCCTGCGGGTGCTGGTCATGCCCGCGGTGCCGCCCGGCCGGCGGTGGATCCGGCTGGTCAACGTGACACCGTTCCAGAGACGGCTGATGGGCCTCATGGGCTGGCACCATGAGGCCCGCGCGCAGCCGCTGGTCTAGATGACCGACAGGGCCGCCGTGCCCAGCCCCGTCGGCCCGGACGGCAGGCCGCGGAAGGGCCGGTTGTGCCGCCGCAGGGACTCCTCGTCGTAACGGCGGCAGTCGCGGTGCCAGACGAGGATCCCGGACATCCAGTTCTCCAGGTCCCGCACGTAGCCGTCGAGCGCCTGCCCGGCCCGCTCGTCCAGCCCGAGGTCGGCGCGGAGCACCGGCAGCTCGTGCGCGGCCACGTGCTGGAACTGCCGCATCCGCGACTCCATCAGGTCGACCACGATCCGCAGGCCCTCCGGATAGCCACAGCCGAAGAAGCTCTGCACCACCAGCACCCCGTTGTGGATCTCACCCTCGAACTCGATCTCCTTCTGGTACGAGAACACGTCGTTGAGCAGGCAGGCGTAATCCTGCGCGGCGTTCTCCAGCGACTTGAGCGGCCCGCTCGCGCACACCTCGGGAGGGATCTCGTCGGCGCGGGCCAGCCGGCACAGGCTCATCGTCAGGTCGGAGCCGAACGTCAGCCGCCGCATCTCGACGTAGTCGACCGGTTCGGGGATGCGGTGCGCCGCCTGGTTGGCCAGCTCCCACACCCAGCTCTCGGTCATGTCCTCGACGGACCGGCGGAACGCGCGCCGCGCCGCCTCGCTCATCGGCCCGGCCGAGCGCCGCCACAGGTCGGCCAGCGAGCGCTCCAGCGCGCTGGCCGGTGTCGCGAAGGTGACGCCGTCGAGCGGCATGAACCCCGGCAGCCGGGCCACCGCGGCCCGCGCGGCGACCAGGTTGCGCCCGAACACCTTCGGGAAGTAGTCGTCGCCGTACGTCCCCCAGGCCAGCCAGGCCGACGACAGGTCCAGCTCCTCAGGCGTGGCGTCCGGGTGGATGCCGGCCGCGCACAGCGGCAGGTCGTAGTCGGCGAGCTTCTCCTCGTCCCACACGGCCACGTCGAGTATGCCCATCCGGCGAGCCCACGCGTCCAGGTTGCGCCGGGCCCCCTCCAGGTGCGGGGAGAGCCGCGCGGTGAACGGCATGAAGAGGTCGGGCACCCGGGCCGGCCCCACCCGCTGGTACGGGACGTGCTGATGGGAGCGGAACCGGTGGAGCCCCAGCGACGCCATGCCGAGCCCCGGCCCCGGTGCGGCCTTGGTGTAGCGGCTGGACCGGGCGTGCCACTCGTGCCCGCCCGACTGCCAGTCCTGCAGCCCCTTCACGTACGCCAGCACGCCGCCGCAGCTGACCGGGTCGATCCGGTGCTCGGCCAGCAGCGGCCCCAGCTCGGTGGCGAAGGTGTGCTCGAACTGCTGCAACCGCGCCGTGAGCAGGTCGTTGACCGCGTCCGCCGCCTGCTGCGTGGTGCACTCCAGGAACGTCTCCAGGACCAGCACCCCGTTGCTCAGCTCGCCCTCCTCACCGGTCTCCCGCTGGTAGGAGAACAGGTCGTTGCGCAGGTGGACCCCGTCGGCGAAGGTGTCGCGCAGCACCCGCATCGGCCGCGACCCGGCGATCACGTCCGGCACCTCGGCTCCCACGGCGTGCTCGACCAGCCCGGCCGACCAGGGCGCCCCGCCGACCTTGCGGCGCATCTCGATGTACTCGACCGGGTTCGGCACCCGGCCCGCGTTGATGTTGGACAGCTCCCACAACGACTCGTCCAGGAGCGCCTTCGTGCTCTCGGCGAACCGCGCACGCCACCCGGGCGACGTCCCCGGCACCGTGCGCGCCCACAGGTCGGCGAGCCCCGCCTCGACCGGGTTGGCCGGCTCGGGCACGGCGGCCCCCGGCTCCAGCGGCATGAACGCGGGCATCCGGTCCAGGTAGGCCTTGCCGCCCTCCCGGTCGCCCGGCCGCTTGAACACCTCCAGGAAGTGGTCGTCGAAGAAGAACACCCACACGTACCAGTCGGTCACCAGGCACAGCTCGGCGGCGTCGCAGTCGGGATGGGTGTACGCGCACAGCAGCGCGTAGTCGTGGGCGTCGAGGTCGTCGGTGGTCCAGACGCCCGAGCCCTCCAGCATCCCCATGCCCCGCGCCCACAGCCTGGCGTGGGTCCTGGCCTCCTCCAGATGCGGGTTGAGCCGCGCCGGATGCGGCAGGTAGAAGTCCGGCATGTCGAAGCTCACCCGTACACCTCCACGCCGTCGAGCACGCCGAGCGCATCGGGGACGAGCACGGCGACCGAGTAGTAGGCGCTGACGAGGTAGGTGGTGATGCCCCGCTCGTCGATGCCCATGGCCCGGACGCTGAGCCCCGGCAGGTGCTCGTCGGGGATGCCGGTCTGGTGCAGCCCCACCACGCCCTGGTCCTCCTCGCCGGTGCGGAAGGCCAGGATCGAGCTGGTGCCCGACCGGCTGATCGGGATCTTGTCGCAGGGCAGGATGGGCACGCCGCGCCAGGCGGTCATCCGGCTGCCGTCGACCTCGACGCTGTCGGGGTAGACGCCCGTGGCGCTGCACTCGCGGCCGAACGCCGCGATGGCGAGCGGGTGCGCCAGCATGTAGCGGGTCTTGCGCCGGCGGGTCAGCAGCGCGTCCAGGTCGGACGGGCCGGGCCGCCCCGAGCGGGGGGTCAGCCGCTGCTTCGGGTCGGCGCTGTGCAGCAGCCCGAACCGGGGGTTGCCGACCAGCTCGCGCTCCTGCGCCTCGCGCACCGCCTCGACGGTGAGCCTGAGCTGCTCCTTGGTCTGGTCCATCGGGTCACTGAACAGGTCGGCGACCCTGGTGTGGACCCGCAGCACGGCCTGGGAGACGCTCAGTTCGTACTCGCGCGGGCTGGGATCGTAGTCGGGGAACGTGCCGGGCAGCCGCGGCTCCCCCCGGTGGCCGGACGCCAGGTCGATCGCGACCTCCCCGCGCCTGTTCAGCGGGCGCGGGTCGGGCCGCTCGGGTGAGGGGGTGAGCCGGCGGTTCACCCGGTAGCTCCCCGCGGAGAGCTCCACCCACGGCAGCGCGCGCAGCAGCCACCGGGGGGAGCTCTCCTGCGTATGGGGAGCCGTCTTGGTCGTCGTGGCCAGCGTGCGAGCCCCGGGCGTGCCGAGGCTCAGCGGCCGTTCCAGCTCGGTCAACCGGGGCACCTAGTCCTCGCGGCCGATCTCTACGTCCTCAAGCACGGCCAGCGCGTCGGGAACCAGGACCGCGGCCGAGTAGTAGGCGCTGACCAGGTAGGAGATGACGGCCTTCTCGTTGATGTTCATGAACCGGACCGACAGGCTCGGTTGGTACTCGTCGGGGATGCCGGTCTGGTGCAGCCCGATCACGCCCTGGTTCTCCTGCCCGGTGCGCATGAGCATGACCGAGCTGGTCCGCTGCGCGCTGATCGGGATCTTGTTGCACGGGAAGATCGGGACGCCCCGCCAGGCGGGCACCCGGTGGCCGCTCACCTCGGCGGCCTGCGGGTAGAGGCCGCGCTTGCTGCACTCCCTGCCGAAGGCGGCGATGGCCTGCGGGTGGGCCAGGAAGAACGCCGGCTCCTTCCACACCTTGGCCAGCAGGTCGTCCAGGTCGTCGGGGGTGGGCGGGCCGGTGCGGGTGCGGATGCGCTGGGCGAAGTCGGCGTTGTGCAGCAGCCCGAAGTCGCGGTTGTTGATCAGGTCGTGTTCCTGCCGCTCACGCAGCGCCTCGATGGTCAGCCTGAGCTGCTGCTCCAGCTGGTTCATCGGCTGGTTGTAGAGGTCGGAGACCCGGCTGTGGACGCGCAGGACGGTCTGCGCCACGCTCAGTTCGTACTCACGCGGGCTCAGCTCGTAGTCGACGAACGTGCCGGGCAGCGTCGCCTCGCCGCTGTGGCCGGAGGACATCTCGATCGCGGCCTCGCCGTGGTCGTTGCGCGCCCGGTCACCGCCCGCCTGCCACGCCTCCAGGTGGTCGCGCAGCCCCGGCGAGCGGTCCAGCAGCGCCTGGAAGTCCTCGCGGGAGAGCGTCAGCAAGGTGGTGGCGGTCCTGGCGCGGGCCGAGAACTCCCAGGTGCCGCCGGAGGTGAGCATCGAGTCGCCCAGATGGTCGCCGTCGGCCAGCACGCCGAGGTTCTGCTCGTCGCCGTAGGCGCCCTGGGCGACCCTGCCGACGCGGCCGTGGGCGATCAGCACGAGCTGGTCGACGGGCTCGCCCTCGCGGACGATCTCGTCGCCCGGCTCGACCTCGCGCTGGGCGAACCGGTACGCGAGCGCCTCCAGGACCTCGATGTCGTCGAAACCGCGCAGCATCGGCAGCTCGCACAGCTCGGCGGGGACCACCCGCACCTCGGCGCCGCTCGTGCTGAACGTGATCCGGCCGTCTCCGAGCGTGTACGTGAGCCGCCGGTTGACGCGGAAGACGCCGCCGGAGGTCTGCGTCCAGGGCAGGAGCTTGAGCAGCCACCGTGAGGTGATCTCCTGCATCTGCGGCGGGGTCTTCGTGGTCGTCGAGAGATTGCGCGCGGCCTCGGTGCTGAGGCTCAGCTGCTGGCCTGCCGCGGCGGAGTCGGTCGTCTCGGTCATTCGGGCACCACCCATCATGAGAAATTTACGGAGAGTGACGAAAAAGTACGTTGGGTAATCGTTCGTGGGCAGGGGTCAGCCCCGGCCGTGCTCTCGACATGGCCGGGGTCAGCTGTCGCGGTGGGCGAGCCGGGCCGCGAACAGGGTCAGCGCCGCCCGCGCGTCGGGCGCGACAGGGGCGGTGTCGAGCGCCTCCACGGCCTGCCGGACCCGTGCGTCGATCATCGACTCGACCTCGGCGAGCGCGCCCGTCTCCAGCAGGATGAGGCGCAGCTCCGCCGCCTGCTCCTCGCCCAGCGCGGGGTTGCCGTGCCAGGCGGCGAGGTAGGCGAGCTGCTGGGGCGTGGCCCGTGCCAGCGCGTGCGCGACCAGCACGGTGTGCTTGCCGTCGCGCAGGTCGTCGAGCGCCGACTTGCCGGTCTCGCCCGACGAGCCGAACGTGCCGAGCACGTCGTCGCGGAGCTGGAACGCCTCCCCGAGCGGCACCCCGAACCGGGTGTAGGCGCGCAGCAGGTCCGGCTCGGCCCCGGCCAGCGCGCCGCCGATCTGCAGCGGCCGCTCGACGGTGTATTTAGCCGTCTTGAACCTGATCGTGGTCAGCGCCTGCTCCACGCTCGCCCCGGCGCGCAGCTGGGCCAGCATGTCCAGATACTGGCCGCTGATCACCTCGGTGCGCATGGCGTCGAAGACGCGGTGCGCGGCCCGCAGCCGGACCGGGTCCACGTCGCACGACGACAACAGGGCATCCGACCAGGACAGGCTGAGCGTGCCCAGGAGGATCCCGCCCGCCTGCCCGAAGGCCTCCGCGCCAGGTCCTTCGTGCAGGCGGGCGAGGCTTTTGTGGATCGTCGCCTGCCCGCGGCGCAACTCGCTGCCGTCCATGATGTCGTCATGGATCAGCAGCCCCGCGTGGCAGAGCTCCAGCGCCGCGGCGGCGCTGATGATCTCGTCGCAGTCTTCGCCGCCGGCGCCCCGCCAGCCCCAGTAGCACAGCTGCGGCCTGATGCGCTTGCCCCCGCCCAGGATGAAGCCGACCAGCAACTCGTAGGCCGCCGCCACGTCGGGGTCGGCGACCGGGGGCCGCCAGCCCTCGAGGAACCCGGCCAGCCGGTCGTCGATGCGGGGCGCCAGCAAGTCGGGGGTGATGCTCACGGTCATCGGCCAGACTCCTTCAGGGCTGCTCTGTGCTACGAGTAGTTACTCACCGAATACGGAGTGTGTAAAGCGGGTTGAGGGACCCGAGTTTTCCAGGGATATCCAAGCCCTCCTCATGAACGTCCCTTGACCTGCGGTCCAGAGGGTCTAGGGGCGCGTATCCCGGGTATGCGGGCCTGGTCGATCGAGGGAGGCAGACCATGAGAGCCGTCACCTGGCACGGCAAGCGGGACGTACGCGTCGAAGAGGTGTCCGATCCGGAGATCAAGGAACCGACCGACGCCGTCATCAGGGTCACCAGCAGCGGCATCTGCGGCTCCGATCTCCACCTGTACGAGGTGCTCGGGCCGTTCCTGCAGGAGGGCGACATCCTCGGTCACGAGCCGATGGGCGTCGTGGAGGAGGTCGGCGCCCAGGTGACCGGGCTCAAGAAGGGCGACCGGGTGGTTATCCCGTTCAACATCGCCTGCGGCCACTGCCACATGTGCGGGCTGGAGCTCTACGCCCAGTGCGAGACCACCCAGGTCCGCGAGCACGGCATGGGCGCCGCGCTGTTCGGCTACACCAAGCTCTACGGCCAGGTGCCCGGCGGCCAGGCGGAGTACCTGCGGGTGCCGCAGGCGCAGTTCGGCCCGATCAGGGTGCCCGAAGGTCCGCCGGACGAGCGGTTCGTCTACCTGTCGGACGTGCTGCCCACCTCGTGGCAGGCCGTCGACTGGGCGGACATCCCCGACGGCGGCACCGTGGCCGTCTTCGGCCTGGGCCCCATCGGCCAGATGTGCGCCCGCATCGCCCGCCACCTGGGCCACCGGGTGATCGGCGTCGACGGGGTGCCCGAGCGCCTGGAGATGGCCCGCCGCCACGGCATCGAGACCGTCGACGCGAGCGACGTCACCGACGTGCCCGCCGCCATCCGCGACCTGACGTCCGGACGCGGCACCGACTCCGTGATCGACGCGGTCGGCATGGAGGCGCACGGCTCGCCCGCCGGCAAGCTCGCCCAGACGCTCACCGGCTTCCTGCCGGACAGGATGGCCGCGCCGCTCATGACCCACGCGGGCGTGGACCGGCTGGCCGCGCTCAACCAGTCCATCGAGAGCGTCCGGCGCGGCGGCACCATCTCGGTCATCGGCGTCTACGGCGGCATGGCCGATCCGATGCCGATGCTGCGCATGTTCGACAAGGGCATCACGCTGCGCATGGGCCAGGCGCACGTCAAGCGCTGGATCGGCGCGCTGATGCCGCTGCTCACCGACGACGGCGATCCGCTCGGCGTCATGGATCTCACCACGCACACCATGCCGCTCGACCAGGCGCCCGAAGCGTACGAGATGTTCCAGAAAAAGCGGGACGGTGCGATAAAGATCCTGCTCAAGCCGTGACTCCAGCGGTTTCGCCGCGCGAGAGGTGGGCAGCCACAGGCCCATGAGAGTCGTGGTGGTGGGGGCGACGGGGAATGTCGGGACCAGTGTGGTGCGAGCGCTGGAGGCGGACGAGAACGTGACGTCCGTCGTCGGCGTGGCCAGACGGCCTCCCGGCTCGCGCGGCGGCCCGACCGAGTGGCACAAGGCGGACGTGGTCCGCTCCGACCTGTCGCCCATCTTCGAGGGCGCCGACGTGGTCGTCCACCTGGCCTGGCTGTTCCAGCCGACCAGGGACGCCGTCGTCACCTGGAGGGCCAACGTGCTCGGCAGCACGCGGGTCTTCAGGGCGGCCGCGGAGGCGGGGGTCTCCGCTCTGGTGTACGCGTCCTCGGTGGGCGCGTACTCGCCCCGGCCGAAGGACGTGCCGGTGGACGAGAGCTGGCCCACCCACGGCTTCCCCGGCGCCGCGTACGGAAGGGAGAAGGCCTACGTCGAGCGGGTGCTCGACGTGTTCGAGAACGACAACCCGGGCATCCGGGTGGTGCGCATGCGGCCCGGGTTCATCTTCAAGCGCGAGGCGGCCTCCGAGCAGCGCAGGCTGTTCGCCGGGCCGTTCCTGCCGCGGCGGATGGTCAAGACGGGGCGCATCCCGTTCGTGCCCGACATCCCCGGGCTCAAGCTGCAGGTGCTGCACGCCGAGGACGCGGCCGAGGCCTACCGGCTGGCCGTCACCAAGCCGGTCAGCGGGGCCTTCAACATCGCCGCCGAGCCGGTGCTCGACCCGCGCACGCTGGCCGAGCTGCTCGGCGCCCGCGTCGTGCCGGTCTCCGGGCCGCTGGCCAGGGCCGCCGTGTCGGCCGGCTGGCACCTGCGGCTGGTGCCCGCCGCGCCGGGCCTGATGGAGCTGGCGCTCGCGATCCCGCTGATGAACGTCGACAGGGCCCGCGAGGTGCTCGGCTGGACGCCCCGGCACACCTCGGAGGACGCGATCCGTACCGCGCTGGAGGGCGTCCACGACGGCGCCGGCGGGGACACCGCCCCGCTCGCGCCCGACAGCATGCGCGGCCGCCTGCGTGAACTCGCCACGGGGGTCGGCGCCCGCGCCACCCCTGAAAGGTGAGAAACGCCACCGTCTCCGGCAAGGCAGTGTAAATCCCTGATGTCAGGGAAATGGGTGAACTACGCGAGGTCCGGAAGCGCGGCCTGGGTGTCATCGCGACACGGAGGAACCGCATGGATCTCGAACCCTCGATCGTGCCGGCCGGTCGGCAGCTCGGCGGCTCCCGCGCGCCCGCCCCGGGCTCACCATCGCCACCCGATCGAACGCGTACGAGCACCGCACGTATGACGCCTGCCTTCGAGTCCCGCGCGTCGGCGACACCAGGCAATCGCGAGGAGCCTGCCATGCGCACTCTTCTGGCCCAGCCCTTCACCGTCGAGGAGGTGGCCGAGCTGCGCCATGCCGTCGCGCGGCACGCGACGGGCTGCGGGCTGGTGAGCCCGCGCCTCGACGACTTCGTCCTGGCCGTGCACGAGAGCGTCATCAACGCCGTGGCGCACGCGGGCGGGAGCGGCCACGTCACGCTGTGGACGGTGGACGGGCTCCTGCGGGCGGAGACGGTCGACAGGGGATCGGGGATCCCCCGCGGCCGCCTGAACGGTCACAGCCTGCCGGGCGACTCGGCCTTCGACGGCCGGGGGCTCTACCTGATCCGCCGGTTGAGCGACGGCGTCATGTTCAGCACCGGTCCCCAGGGGACCCGGGTGGAGATCACCATGCGCCTGCCGGAGAACCGCGGGAGGCGGCTGTCACCCATGAGACGCGTCCGGGTGGCGGTCACCGGGCTGGGCCGCCATCCAGGCACCTTCGTCGCCTGAGTCCCCCGGACCGAGGCCCCGCCTGCCGTGACACAGCCCGCGCCTTCGGCGGGCGGGGTCCTCGCATAGGCTCGCAGGAGAGCCTGAGATCTGGGGAGCAGCGCGTGAGCGAGCGCAAACCGCCGGGGGTGCCCTTCGAGAACTGGGTCGACCGGCAGATCCGTGAGGCCATGGAGCGCGGGGAGTTCGACGATTTGCCGGGCGCCGGCAAGCCCATCCCCGGCCTCGACCGGCCGTACGACGAGATGTGGTGGATCAAGCAGAAGGTGCGCGCCGAGGGCCTGTCCATGCCGCTGCCGCCGACGCTCCAGCTGCGCAAGGACGCCGAGGAGGCGCTGCGCCTGGCCGAGGGGGCGCGCACCGAGGCCGAGCTGCGGCGGATCGTCGGGGAGATCAACGCCAGGATCCGCGAGGCGATCAGGACCGGCCTGTCGGGGCCTCCGCTCAACCTCGTGCCGTACGACGTCGAACGCCTCGTCGCGCGGTGGCGCGAGAGGCGTTCGAAGTGATCATGTGCTTTTGATATGTGGCTTTTGATACAGGGCCCAGGCCGGGGCTGCTCCGGCGGCCTGGGCCCTGTGCCGTGTGTCAGGACAGCGGCGGGTACGCGTTCCTGACGAGCTCTCTGAACTGGGCGGAGAACCACTGGCCGGAGATCGGCGCGTCAGCCAGGGCGCCGGTCAGGTTGTTGCCGTTGAGCTCGTTGCCCGTGTAGGTGGGGTCGCACATCCGGTCGAAGCGCTTGCCCTCGTCGTTCTGGATCTCCCTGCTCGCGCCGTCCGACTCGCCCGGAGGCTTGATCCAGACGTAGGCGTCGAAGCCCGCCGCCGGGGCGGCCTGCGGCCGCTCGCCGAGACCCGCGCCGCTCTGGTTGCACCAGTTGCCGGCGTGGATGCGGCGGTCGATCCTGGACTCGTTCACGAACGTGTTCACGTTGGTCGAGGTGCTCGCCGCGCCCGGGCGGGCGGTGCCGCCCCAGCCGTTGCGCGAGGTGTCGACCAGCATGCCCAGCCCCTGACGGAAGCCCTTGGCGATCAGGGCGTTGCGCAGGGCGGTGGCGAAGCTCGCCTCGTCGATGTACCAGTTCCAGTCCACCCAGGTGGACTGGCGGACCGAGGTGCCGTTGACCGTGGTGTTGATCGTGTAGTGCGGCTCCCTCAGGCCGGAGTAGTTGGCGGTGTTGACGATGAAGCCGTCCACGCTGTCCACGCCCGCGGCGGTGCCGGCCACGGTCTGGTAGAAGAGGTCGACCGCGGGCTGGAAGTTCGAGTCCCAGCCGAGCCAGGCGTGGTGGGCGGCGTCGACGTAGGTGTAGACGTTGGTGATCGCGTGCAGCTTGTCGAGCGCGTAGCGGACGCCGTCACGGTAGCCGCCCGGGCCGTCCGCCTCGCGGCAGTCGGCGAACTGGTCGGTGTTGGTGATCAGGTTCGGCAGCGAGTCGGGCTCGATGATCGTGACGATGCGCAGGTTGGCGTACTGCGAGTCGTCCAGGATGTCGGCGATCGGGTCGATGTACTCGGTCTTGTAGCGGTTGAAGCCGTTCTCGGAGATGCGCAGCTCGCCGTTGGAGGCCAGCGCCGAGCAGTCGCGGTTCGGCAGGTTGTAGATGACGACCTGGATGGTCAGCGGTGAGGCGCCGTTGGCGGCGTCCTGCCTGACCGCCTCGTCCAGGTGCTCGCGCAGGCTCATCGCGGTGGCGGAGCCGGCGATGGCGGCGGTCCGGTCCATCCAGACGGCGGTGGAGATGTTGGCCACCGCCGCGCCGCCGGGCTCGGCCGCGGCCTTGGCCGACCAGTCGGGGTTGACGTAGCCGGTCGCTCCCGCGTACGGGTTCTCGACGTGCGTCGGGTTGGTGCCGCCGTCGTCGTCCGCCTCGGTGGCGGTGACGGTGCGGGAGGTCAGGCCGGTGGAGGCCACGGTGAAGGTGCGGGTGCCCGCCGTGGTGTCGGAGTCCTGCGCCGCGGCCAGGGTCACGGTCTGCGGGGTGTTCCAGTTGTCCGGCGTGAAGGTGCGCGTGGCGCCGGCGGAGACGGTCAGGCTCGTGTCGCCGCTGCCGGCGGTCGTGGTGACGGTCACGTTCGCGGTGGGCCTGGCGGCCAGCCGGACGGTGAACGTGGCGGTGCCGCCTTCCGGCACGGTCACGGACGTGGGCGTGACGATCAGCGACTGCTCCTGCGTGGCGTCGTCGTCCACCTCGCTCGCGTTGACGCTCGCCGAGGTGACGCCGGTGCCGCCCACGGTGAAGACGGCGGTGCCGGAGACGGTGTCGGCGTCCTGCGCGGCGGCGAGCGTAACGGTCTGCGGGGTGTTCCAGTTGCTCGGGGTGAAGGTGAGCGAGGCGCCGGAGGAGACGGTCAGGTCGGTGTCACCGCTGGTCCTGGTGGTGCTCACGGTCACGTTGGAGGAGGGGGCGGACGAAAGGCGGGCGGTGAAGGTGGCGGTGCCGCCCTCGGCGACCGCGACCGAGCTGGCGGAGGTGATGACCGAGGGGGTCACGCCGCCGGGCCCGCCACAGGTGGTGCCGTTCACGGCGAACGACGTCGGGTTCGGGTTGGTGCCCGACCAGGTGCCGTTGAAGCCCACCGAGATGCTGGCGCCGGTGGCCAGGCTGCCGTTCCACGGCATGTTCCGGCCGGTCATGGTGGTGCCGGACTGGCTCCAGGAGGCGCCCCAGCCGTCGGGGGTGTAGCGCTGGGTGGTGGTCGGGAAGTCGAAGGTCAGCGTCCAGTTGCTGAGCGGGTCGCCGAGGTTCTTCAGCGTGATGCCGGCGGTGAAGCCGCCCTGACCCGGACTGGAGGTCCACGTGTTGGGGGTGTACACGACGTCGCAGGCGACCGCGGCGTGCGCCGCCGTGGTCTGCCCGGCGACCAGGCCGAAGGCCGCGACGAGGGTCGCGGTCGCGGTCACGGCCCATCTGCGCAGGCCGCGTGGGATCTTCACGAGTCATCAACTCCAGGGGGACAGAGGCTGACTGGGAGCGCTCCCAATGGTGCAACCGGTCCGCCAGGGTGTACAGCCGACGACACTCCGCGAGCCCCGTCACGCCGTCGCACGCTCGCCGAACGCCCCTTAACCGGCGTGAAACTTTCATGCCACGCCACCAGGTGAGAGGAAATACCGGCGTCACGCGGAGGGCATTTCGTTGACATCGCCTCCACGGCGCAACGCACAATCCCCATGGGAGCGCTCCCACCCCCTACTCCCATGGAGCAACCGTGATCCGTAGACCCCGTTCGATGCTCGCACGCCTGGCCAGGAGGCTCGCCGCACCCGCGGTCCTGGTCCTCGTGGCGGGCACCACCACCGTACTCGCCCAGGCGCCCGCCAGCGCGGCCGTCGCCTGCCAGGTGTCCTACACCTCCAACGACTGGAGCAGCGGCTCCAGCGGCGGCTTCACCGCGGCCATCACCATCGAGAACCGCGGCGACCCGCTCAGCAACTGGACGCTGACCTTCGACTTCCCGACCACCACCCAGCGCTACCAGCAGGGCTGGAGCGCCACCTGGAGCCAGTCCGGCACGCGGGTCACGGCGCAGAACATGCCGTGGAACGGCAACCTGGCCACCGGCGCCAGCACCTCCATCGGCTTCAACGGCACCTGGTCGGGCAGCAACCCGGCGCCGACCTCGTTCGCGATCAACGGCACCACCTGCGGCGGCACCGGGCCCGTCAACGACCCGCCCACGGTCTCGCTGACCTCGCCGAACGCCGGGCAGAGCTTCACCGCCCCGGCCACCGTGCCGATCGCCGCGACCGCCGCGGACGCCGACGGCACCGTCGCCAAGGTCGACTTCTACCAGGGCAGCACGCTGCTGGGCACCGACACCAGCGCGCCCTACACCTACAACTGGCAGAACGTGGCGGCCGGGAACTACTCGATCACCGCCAGGGCGACCGACGACGACGGTGACACCACCGTGTCGTCCCCGGTCGGGATCACCGTCACGTCGACCAACACACCGGCGCTCCTCGTCAGCCCGCTCAGCCTGGCCGTGCCCGAGTCGGGCGACGCCTCCTTCTCCGTCCGGCTCTCGGCACAGCCCTCCGGCAACGTGTCCGTGACCACCGCGCGGGTGAGCGGCGACACCGACCTGACCGTCGGCACCGGAGCGACCCGCACGTTCAGCACGTCGAACTGGAACACCGCGCAGACCGTGACGCTCAACGCCGCCGACGACGCGGACGACGTCAGCGGCTCGGCCGTGTTCCGGGTCAGCGCCAGCGGCTACGCCCCGGTCGAGGTCAACGCCACCGAGGTGGACGACGACGGGACCGGCGGCGACAACGAGTACATCCAGCGCTTCACCGAGATGTACAACGACCTGCACGACCCCGCCAACGGCTACTTCTCGCCCGAGGGCGTGCCGTACCACTCGGTGGAGACGTTCATGGTCGAGGCGCCCGACCACGGGCACGAGACCACGTCCGAGGCCTACAGCTACTACCTGTGGCTGGAGGCCGTCTACGGGCAGGTCACCGGTGACTGGACGAAGTTCAACAACGCCTGGGCCTCCATGGAGAGGTACATCATCCCGGCCACCGCCGACCAGCCGACGAACTCGTTCTACGACCCGTCCAAGCCGGCCACGTACGCGGCCGAGCACACCAGCGTCAGCAACTACCCGTCGCAGATCGAGCAGGGCGTGAGCGTGGGCAGCGACCCGATCGCGGGCGAGCTGCAGAGCGCGTACGGCACCCGCGACATCTACGGCATGCACTGGCTGCTCGACGTCGACAACACCTACGGCTTCGGCCGCTGCGGCGACGGCACCACCAAGCCCGCCTACATCAACACCTACCAGCGCGGGCCCGAGGAGTCCGTGTTCGAGACCATCCCGCAGCCGTCGTGCGACACGTTCGAGCACGGCGGGCCCAACGGCTTCCTCGACCTGTTCATCAAGGACTCCTCCTACGCCAAGCAGTGGAAGTACACCAACGCCCCCGACGCCGACGCCCGCGCCGTGCAGGTGGCGTACTGGGCGCTGACCTGGGCCAAGGCGCAGGGCAAGGAGTCGCAGATCTCCGCCACCGTGGCCAAGGCCGCCAAGATGGGCGACTACCTGCGCTACTCGATGTACGACAAGTACTTCAAGCAGCCCGGGTGCACCAGCCCGTCGTGCCCGGCGGGCACCGGCAAGAACGCCGCCTCCTACCTGATGTCCTGGTACTACGCCTGGGGCGGCGCGACCGACGCCAACGCGGGCTGGGCCTGGCGGATCGGCTCCAGCCACAACCACTCCGGCTACCAGAACCCGTTCGCCGCCTGGGCCCTGTCGAACGTGGCCGAGCTGCGTCCGCGCAGTTCCACCGGCGCCAACGACTGGAGCACCAGCCTCACCCGGCAGCTGCAGTTCTACACCTGGCTGCAGTCGGCCGAGGGCGCGATCGCGGGCGGCGCCACCAACAGCTGGGAAGGCGACTACGGCACCCCGCCGAGCAACCTGCCCAAGTTCCACGGCATGACCTACGACTGGCAGCCCGTCTACCACGACCCGCCGTCCAACCAGTGGTTCGGCTTCCAGGCCTGGACCATGGAACGGGTCGCGGAGCTGTACAACGTGACCGGCAACGCCGACGCCAAGCGGCTGCTCGACAAGTGGGTCACCTGGGCGCTCGACAACACCACCGTCAGCAGCGGCGGCGACTACCAGATCCCGTCCACGCTGCGCTGGACCGGCCAGCCGGTGGCCAGCTTCAACGCCACCAGCGGCATGCCGCCGCCCAACCCCGGCCTGCACGTCGAGGTCGTCAACCACACCCAGGACGTGGGCGTCGCCGGCTCCTACGCCAAGGTGCTCATGTACTACGCGGCCAGGGCGAACCACGCCGAGGCCCGTGACACGGCCAAGGCGCTGCTCGACGCCGTGTGGGAGAACCGCGACGACAAGGGCGTCTCGGTCGAGGAGACCAAGGCCGACTACCAGCGCGTCGACGACCCGGTCTACGTGCCGCCGGGCTGGACCGGCACCATGCCGAACGGCGACCCGATCAACTCGAACTCCACGTTCCTGTCGATCAGGTCCTTCTACGAGGACGACCCCGACTGGCCCGAGGTCCAGGCGTACCTGGACGGCACCGGGCCGGTGCCCACGTTCAACTACCACCGGTTCTGGGCGCAGGTCGACGTGGCCGTGGCCCTGGCCGAATACGGGCGGCTCTTCCCGTGATCAGCCGCACCCTCCGGAGGGCCGCCGCCGTCGCGGCGGCGGCCCTCGCCCTCCCGCTCCTCGCCGTACCGGGCGCCCAAGCTTCGGCGGCCCCGGCGTTCGCGTACGGCGAGGCCCTTCAGAAGTCGCTCTGGTTCTACGAGGCCCAGCAGTCGGGCGAGCTGCCCGACTGGAACCGGGTCGGATGGCGGGGCGACTCCGCGACGGACGACGGCGCCGACGCCGGACGCGACCTGACCGGCGGCTGGTACGACGCCGGCGACCACGTCAAGTTCGGCTTCCCGATGGCGTTCTCCGCCACCATGCTGGCCTGGGGCGCGGTCGAGTACCGCGACGCCTACCAGAACTCCGGACAGCTCACCCACCTGCTGAACAACCTGCGGTGGGTCAACGACTACTTCATCAAGGCCCACCCGTCGCCGAACGTCCTGTACGGCCAGGTCGGCAACGGCGGCACCGACCACGCCTGGTGGGGCCCCGCCGAGGCGATGTCCATGGCGCGTCCCTCGTACAAGATCGACGCGTCGTGCGGCGGGTCGGACCTGGCGGGCGAGACGGCGGCGGCGATGGCGGCCGCGTCGATCGTCTTCCGGCCGACCGACCCCGGCTACGCCGACACGCTGGTGACCCATGCCAGGCAGCTCTACACCTTCGCCGACACCGTGAGAAAGGAGTACAGCGACTGCATCACAGACGCCCAGAGCTACTACAACTCCTGGAGCGGATACACCGATGAGCTGGTCTGGGGCGCGATCTGGCTGTACAGGGCAACGCAGGACTCGACCTTCCTGACCAAGGCCGAGTCGCTCTACGACAGCCTGGGCACCGAGCCCCAGACCTCCATCAAGTCGTACAAGTGGACCATCGCCTGGGACGACAAGTCCTACGGCACCTACGTGCTGCTGCACAAGCTGACCGGCAAGCAGAAGTACCTCGACGACGCCAACCGCTGGCTCGACTGGTGGACGGTCGGGGTGAACGGCTCCCGGGTGGCGTACTCGCCCGGCGGCCAGGCCGTGCTGGACCGGTGGGGGTCGCTGCGGTACGCGGCCAACACCGCCTTCGCGGCGCTCGTGCACAGCGACTCGATCACCGACGCCACCCGTAAGGCCCGCTACCACGACTTCGCGGTACGGCAGATCGGCTACGCGCTCGGCGACAACCCCCGCAACTCGTCCTACGTGATCGGGTTCGGGAACAACCCGCCCAAGAACCCGCACCACCGCACCGCGCACGGCTCGTGGACGGACCAGCTCTCCTCCCCGGTGGAGACCCGCCACACCCTGTACGGAGCGCTCGTCGGCGGGCCGCCCGACCCCAACGACGCCTACACCGACAAGCGTGACGACTACGTGATGAACGAGGTCGCCACCGACTACAACGCGGGCTTCACCAGCGCGCTCGCCCGGCTCTACCGCGAGTACGGCGGGCCGCCGGCGGCGGGCTTCCCCACCGAGGAGACGCCCGACGGGCCGGAGATCTTCGTGGAGGCCGGGGTCAACGCCACCGGCGCGAACTTCACCGAGATCAAGGCCATCATCCGCAACCGGTCGGCCTGGCCCGCCCGGGTCCTGGACGACGGGTCGTTCCGCTACTACTTCACCCTCGACGGCGCGACCACGGCCTCGCAGATCACCGTGTCGTCCGCGTACACCCAGTGCGCGGCCCCGACGCTGCACGCGGCCGGCGGCAGCACGTACTACGTGTCCGTCGACTGCTCCGGCCAGCGCATCGCCCCGGCGGGACAGTCGCAGCACCGCAGGGAGATCCAGTTCCGCATCGCCAGCTCCGGCACGTGGGACCCGGCCAACGACTGGTCCTACCGCGGCGTGACCACCACGCCGGGCGCGACGCCGGTACGGGTCGACAACATCACCCTCTACAGCGGCGGCACCAAGATCTGGGGCCAGCCGCCAGGACCCGAGGAGGAGGACGACACCCCGCCCGGCAGGCCGGGCACCCCGGCGGCTTCCGCGATCACCGGCTCCACCGCCAGGCTGACGTGGAGCGCCGCCACCGACAACGTGGGCGTCAGCGGTTATGACGTCTACCTGGAAGGGGAGAAGGCGGGAACCGCGACGGGCACGACCTTCGACCTGACCGGGCTCACGCCCGGCACCGGCTACACCGCGTACGTCGTCGCCAGGGACGCGGCCGGCAACACCTCTCCGCCGTCCGGCAGCGTCACGTTCACCACCACCGACGAACCGGCCCCGACCGGCGGCTGCACCGCCGCGTTCAAGGTCGTCAACTCGTGGAGCGGCGGCTACCAGGGCGAGGTCACGGTGAAGAACGCCGGCACCTCGCGGATCACCGGCTGGGCCGTCTCCTGGACCGGCTCCGGCGCCATCACCCAGATCTGGGGCGGCAGGCACACCGCGTCGGGCTCGACCGTCACCGTGCGGAACGAGACCTGGAACGGCTCCCTGGCCCCCGGAGGCACCACCACGTTCGGCTTCCTGGCCAACGGCGGCGGTGTCGTACCCGACCCCATCACCTGCACCACTGAGGGCAGCACATGAGATCACGCCTCGCCGCCCTGGCGGCGCTCATCCTCCTCCCGGTCGCCCTGATCAGCCAACCGGCGCACGCCGCCGTCGGCATCCACGTCAGCGGCGCGAACATCGTCGAAAGCGGCGGACAGAACCTGATCTTCCGCGGCACCAGCCACGCCCACACCTGGTACACCAGCCAGACCCAGTCCTTCCGCGACATCAAGTCGCTCGGCGCCAACGCCGTGCGCGTGGTGCTCAGCGGCGGCCGGTGGACCCCCAACAACACCGCCGACGTGGCCAACGTCGTCTCCCTGTGCAAGCAGAACAAGCTGATCTGCGTCCTGGAGAACCACGACACCACCGGGTACGGCGAGCAGAGCGGCGCCTACACCCTCGACCAGGCCGCCGACTACTGGATCAGCGTCAAGTCCGCCCTGGTGGGCCAGGAGGACTACGTCGTCGTGAACATCGGCAACGAGCCCATCGGCAATAACGCCGTCACCCCGGGCTGGGCCGCCGCCACCTCGGCCGCGATCCAGAAGCTGCGGACCAACGGCTTCGACCACGCGCTCATGGTCGACGCCCCCAACTGGGGCCAGGACTGGCAGTTCGGCATGCGCGACAACGCCAGGACCGTCTTCGACAGCGACCCCGACCGCAACGTGATCTTCTCGATCCACATGTACGGGGTCTTCGACACGGCCGCGGAGATCACCGCCTACATGGACGCGTTCAGGACCGCCGGGCTGCCGCTGGTCGTGGGCGAGTTCGGGCACAACCACTCCGACGGCAACCCCGACGAGGACACGATCATGGCCCAGGCCGTGAGCCGCGGCCTCGGCTACTTCGGCTGGTCGTGGAGCGGCAACGGCGGCGGCGTCGAGTACCTCGACCAGGTCACCAACTTCGACGTCAACCAGCTCACCTCCTGGGGCCAGCGGCTCTTCAACGGGACCAACGGCATCAGGGCGACCTCCCGCGAGGCCGCGATCTACGGCGGCGGCGGCCCGGTCGACACCACCCCGCCGTCCACCCCCGGCACCCCGTCGGCGTCCAACGTGACCGCCACCGGCGCCCGCCTGACCTGGACCGCCTCCACCGACAACGTGGGCGTCACCGGCTACGACGTCTACCGCTCGGGCGGCACGCTCCTCGGCCAGACGGCCACCAACGCGATCACCCTCTCCGGCCTCACCCCGTCCACCGCCTACCAGGTGTACGTGCGGGCCAGGGACGCGGCGGGCAACCAGTCCGGCTCGTCCCCGAACGCCTCGTTCACCACCCAGCCCGGCAGCTCGGGCGGCGGCTGCTCGGTGGCTCCCACCGTGCAGAGCCAGTGGGGCGACGGGTACGTCGTGCAGGCCGGCGTCACCAACACCGGCACCTCGGCCGTGACGGGGTGGACGGTGACGTTCACGCTGCCCGCAGGCCACCAGATCACCGGCTCCTGGAACGCCACGGTGTCCGTCAGCGGCCAGACCGTGACCGCCAGGAACGCGAGCTACAACGGCAACCTCGGCCCCGGCGGCAGCACCAGCTTCGGCTTCCAGGCCGGTCGGCCCGGCGGCCAGACGAGCGTGCCGTCCGGCTACACCTGCGCCACCTGACCACCCCGTTCCCCGCCCGAGGAGGTGAGGCCCCACCCCGATGAAGTGAACCGCCCCTGCGAACCATCCCGCCCGGATGGCGCGAACGCGGCCGGCCCAGAAGAGAGTCCTCCCCACTCCCCGCCGGCCGCGTTCGCGTGCGGGCCACCGCCTCCCGCGGTGCCCGCCCGCTCCTTCTCGCAGTGCTCGTTCCTACTTGGCCTGCTCGAACCTCGCCCGCGCGGCTTCCAGCGCCTCGTCGTCGCCGAAGTCGGCGAACGCCTCCTCGTGCAGGCGCTCCGGGATCAGCTCCCTGACCCGCTGCGGGTAACCGGTGCCCGCCATGGGCACCTGTACCTCCGCGTGGTGGCCGAAGTGCACCGCGAGCGGCCCGGCGGCCCGTACGGACGTCTTCCAGTCCGTGCCGGGGCCGGTGATCGCGCACATGTGCCGGGCGTACACCCACTCCACCTCGGTCACGCTCCGCGCGTCCTCGGGGGACACGCCGAACGGCTCGACAGCGCAGATGATCTTCCCGGCGTCCTCTTCGAAGTGGTGCCCGTGGTGGAGGTGCTCCTCCTGCGAGGCGCTCTCCAGCAGCACCGTCACGCGGGCGGTGAGCTCCTCGGACAGGTCCTGCGGCAGGTCGCCCTGCCGCAGGACCGCGAAGAGCGACGTACCCGCGATGGCGGCCACGACCACGGCGGCGACGGCAAGGAAGCCGCGCCGCCGGGCCGGGGGTGTTCGCACGTCCTCCAGCATCAGCCTGCCTCTACGGGCTCGTGCAGGTCAGCGTCGGGACGGGGCTGGGCACGCTGCCCGTGGCGTTGAAGCCGAACGTGGTCGAGGCGTTCGGCGCCAGTTGCCCGTTGTACGACACGTTCTTGGCCACCACGTTGGGCGGTTGCCCGGTCAGCGTGGCGTTCCACGGCGCTCCGGCGAAGCCCTGGCCACCGGAGTACGTCCAGGACACCGTCCAGCCGTTGAGCGGGGTGGTGCCGGTGTTGCGGACGGTCACCTCGCCCTGGAAGTGGCCTGCCCAGCCGGTGTCGGTGGCGCGCAAGGTGGCCTGGCAGTCCGCGTCGGGGTCCGGGGTCGGCGTGTCCGACGGGCCGGGGCCAGGGCCGGGAGAGCTGCCGCCCGGGCCGACACCGGTGACCTCGCCGTTGCCGCCGTCGAAGACGACGTCCGAGCAGCTGTAGAAGTTCTCGTTGCTGTCGGAGCGCTTCCAGTGGATGAACAGGATGTGGTCGCCGCTCTTGCCGGCGGGGAGCGTGGAGTTCCAGTAGTAGTAGTTGAGCCCGCCCACGCCGCCCGACTGCGGCGGGTTGCTCACGGTGCCGAACTTCTCCAGGTCGGCCCAGCGCAGCGGACCGTTCGCGTTCCACCCGTTCTTGGTGATGTAGAGGTCGAACGAGCCCGGGTGGGCCGCCCAGTTGCTGTGCCGGATCTGGATGTTGGCGCCTGACGTCAGGTGGGTCTTGGGCCAGTCGTTGCGCACCGCGTTGTAGGCGCTGAAGTCGTACGGCCCGCCAGTGCCGCCGCTGCAGATCTGGCCGTCGGGGATGAACCCGCTGGTCCGGCCCGCGCCGTCGGAGCGGAGCACGGCGAACCAGTTGTACAGCGGAGTGGTGCCGCTCTGGGCGACGGCCGCGTCACAGGCGGGGTTGTACGGGTCGATCGCGCCGTTGTCCCGCAGGCCGTCCTGCCAGCACAGGAAGGTGCGGCTGCCGGGGAACATGGTGACGCCGTGGGCCTGGGCCGACTGGGGGATGACGAAGGCGGTGACGATCATGACTAACGCCGCAGCGGCCGCCAGTGCCGCCGAACGCATGACTCTCATGAAGAAGATTCCTTTGCTCGCATGACAGAGGAACCCACCACGACCCGCCCGCCCGGCAGCTTTCGCGTGGTCGCATTACAACATGTCCGGACTTCGTTCGACAACATCGAGTGAAACTTTCAGCCCGTACCGCCGCCGCTTTCCCCTGGTGGAACACCCTGCCGCCGCCCGCGCGCACCGGGGCGGGGTTGCCCTGGCCGCCGCGGGCTCGTGATCCTGACGGCCATGAGACGCGTGCACATCCCCCTGGCCCTCGCGGTCCTGCTGGCCGCGTTCGCGTTCGCCATGCCCGCGCACGCCGCGCCGGTCATCTGCGAGAAGTACGGCTCGGCTCAAATCCAGAACGGCCGCTACATCGTGCAGAACAACGTGTGGGGCGCGAGCACGGCCCAGTGCATCGACGTCAACCAGAACGGCGGCTTCACCGTCACCCAGGCGGCGCACAACAACGCCACCAACGGCGCGCCCGCCGCCTACCCGTCCATCTACGCCGGGTGCCACTACGCCGCCTGCACCACCGGGAGCGGCCTGCCCGTGCGGGCGGACGCGAGCGGGTTCGGCAACCTGCGCTCCAGCGTCAGCATGAGCTATCCGGGCAGCGGCACCTGGAACGCCGCCTACGACCTGTGGTTCGACCCCACCCCGCGGACCGACGGGCAGAACACCGGCGCCGAGCTGATGATCTGGCTGAACCACCGGGGCTCCATCCAGCCGATCGGCTCCCGGGTCGGCACCGCCAACCTGGCCGGCGGCACCTGGGACGTGTGGTTCGGCAACGTCGGATGGAACGTCATCTCCTACGTCCGCACCTCGCCGGCCAGCTCGATCGACTTCGCCGTCGACACGTTCTTCTCCGACGTCGTCGCCCGCGGCTACGGCCAGCGCTCCTGGTATCTGACCAGCGTGCAGGCCGGGTTCGAGCCCTGGGTGGGCGGCGCGGGGCTGGCCGTCAACTCCTTCGCCGTGACCACCTCGGGCGGCCAGGACCCGCAGCCGGGCGGCTCCTGCCAGGCCACCGCCACCACCCAGGGCCAGTGGGCCACCGGGTACGTCGTCCAGCCCGTCACGGTCGTGAACCGCGGCTCCTCGCCGATCTCCGGCTGGCGGGTCACCTTCACCCTGCCGGCCGGCCACGCCATCACCGGCTCCTGGGGCGCCCAGTTCTCCACCAGCGGGCAGACGGTGACCGTCACGAACTTCCCCTACAACGGCAGCCTCGCCCCGGGCGCGAGCACCACCTTCGGCTTCCAGGCCTCCAAGCCCAGCGGGAGCTCCGCCCTGCCGTCCGGCTACACGTGCGCCTGATCAGGGTGAGCGGCGGGCGGCGGTGATCTCGTTGAGGCTGATCTCCAGCTGGGTGCGGCAGGCGGGGGCGAGCCGGCCCTCGCGCTCCCGGTCGGCCAGCTTCCGGCGCAGGCCGGCCAGGAGCGAGTCCTCCTGCCCCGGGGACACCAGCGCCCCCCGCAGCACCTGCTTGAGATCCAGCGCCACGTCACCGCCGAGCGCGCCGCACACGTCGGAGCCCTCCAGCGTGGCGTGGAAGCCGTCGACCGCCTGCCGGACCGTCCGCCCCTCGGCCGGGGAGCGCTCCATCGACGGCATCGAAGCGGACGGCATCGACGTGGACGGCAGCGACGCCACGGGCGAGGCCGGCGGCGACGCCGTCACCCCGGGCGGCATCGCGTCCCGGGGCAGCTCCATCAGCGCCACCAGCGACAGCGCGAGCACCCCCGCTCCCGCCACGGCCAGGCCGCGCCGCAGCCGCTTGGGCAGGCTGAGCGCGGCCGTCAGCGCCGCCGCGACCTCCGCCGCCTCCGGGCGGCGGGCCGGCTCAGGGTCGAGGCACCGCTGGCAGAGCAGCGCGATCGCGTGCGGCGCGCCCGGCGGGCGCGGCGGCGGGTACGGGCGGCGCGCCGTCTCCAGCTGCTCCCACGTGGTCTCCGGGTACGGGGTACGCCCCTCGATCATGGTGAACAGCAGCACGCCCAGCGCGTACACGTCCACGGCCGGATGGGTCGGCGCCCCCGCCAGCCGCTCGGGCGCCACGTACGGCGGCGTGCCTCGCTCGTCGTCGGGGTCGCCCGCCCAGGCGGCGATGCCGAAGTCGAGCAGCTTCAGCCCGTCGCCGGTGAGCAGCACGTTCTCGGCGGTGACGTCCCGGTGCACGAGCCCGCGGGCGTGCCCGGCGGCCAGCACGCGGGCGGTCCGCATGGCGACGGCCGCCGCCTCCGCCCACGGCAGCGGCCCCCTCTCCAGGCGCTCGGCCAGCGGCACCCCGTCGAGCAGCGGCATCACGACGAAGGCCGCGACCTCCCCGCTGGTGGTCACGGCCTCGCCGTAGTCGTAGATCTCGATGGCGTCCGGATGGATGAACCGGGCCGCGGCCCGTGCCTCGCTCCGCGCTCTCACCCGGTCGCCGAGGCCCGTCTGCAGGGACGAGCACTGCACCTTGACCGCCACCATGCGGTGCAGCGACTGGTCGAAGGCGCGCCAGATGACGGACATGCCGCCCCGGGCCAGCGGGTCCAGGAGCAGGTACCTGCGGGCCAGGATGTCGCCGGGTTCATGCCGAGTCACGGATGACCAGTTCTGTCGGGAGAATCGGATCGATCCCTGTCGTTCCGGACAGTAGCAACCTGGTCGCGATGGTGGCCACCTCCTCGACAGGCTGGCGTACGGTCGTGAGCGCGGGGTTGGTGTGCCGCGCGACCGGGGCGTCGTCGAACCCGATCACCGCCACGTCGGCCGGCACCCTGCGGCCGGCCCTGCGCAGCGCCTGCATCGCCCCGGCGGCCATCAGGTCGGAGGCGGCGAAGACCGCGTCCAGGCCGGGGGCGTGGCGCAGCAGCCACTGCATGGCGTGAGTGCCCGAGGCGGCGGTGAAGTCCCCGTACGCGACGGGCACCTCGGCCACGCCCGCCTCCCGCAACGTCTTGACCAGGCCGTCGAGCCGGTCCCTGGCAGCGGGCAGCGAGGGCGGGCCGCCGATGGCGGCCACCGACTTGCGGCCGGTGAGCAGGAAGTGCTCGGCGGCCTGGCGCCCGCCGTCGTAGTTGTCGACGTCGGCGAACGGCAGTTTCAGGTCGTGGGGCGGCCGGCCGATGTTGCGCACGGTGATGCCGGAGGTGCAGAGCTTGATGGCGAGGGGGTGCCGCTCCCTGGCGCCGACGAGCAGCACCGCGCCGGACAGCGTGGGCAGGACGGACGAGGTCGGGTTGACCGTGGTGATGGTCAGATGGGTGCCGTTCTCGGCGACGACGGCCCCGCTGGCGGACAACAGCCGGGCATAGTACGGTTCGGAGAATAATCGCGGCAGATGGTCGCAGATGACCGCGGTGATTCCCGTCACCGGGTTTCTGGAGACCGATCCTCTGGGCGCCCGCTGCCGCACGTATCCCATCCGGGAGACGGCTTCGTAGACCTGGCGACGGGTCGACGTGCTGACCCGGACCGAGCCGGTGAGCACGCGGGAGGCGGTGGCGGGGGAGACCCCGGCGGCCGCCGCCACCTGGGCCAGTGTGGGCTGCTCGGACATGATCGACACCTCGCGCCGAAGATCCCTGGGAGCGCTCCCACGTTATCAATGTTTCGCCGCGGTTAACAGGCCCTCTGTACTGCACTGTTAGTACCCAGTAAAGAAAAGCGCAGGTGAATGGGGTCAAAGTGAGCGCAGAGATTTCGGAGACATTTCGCGGAGGGGACACCGGGGCGTCCCCTCCGCGTGTCGTCAGTCCTGGCCGGTGCCGATGGAGACGTCGTTGTCGGAGTCGATGTCCCGCAGCTCGTTCGGCTCCTCACGGTCGCGCTGGACCGGCGCGCAGCTCGACCCGCAGCCGCCGAACCTGGCCGTGTCGAGCGGGTGGAAGTCCGTCGCCTTCGTGCCCTTCAGCGCGGCCAGCATGGTGTCACGCCAGATGGGGCCCGGGATGCTGGCGCCGAAGACCGAGCCGTAGTAGCGGCCGCCGATCGTGACGTTGTTCAGCTTGTACTTCTGCGAGCCGCGCGGGTCGCCGATGCTGACCGCGCCCGCCAGGTCCGGGGTGAACCCGGCGAACCAGGCCGTCGCCTGGGCGTCGGTGGTGCCCGTCTTGCCCGCCGCCGGGCGGCCGATGCCGCCGACGCCGCGCATCGTGCCCTTGGTGAACACCCCTTCCAGGATGTTCGCCGCGGCGTCCGCGACCTCGGGGTCCATCACCTGCTTGCACTTCGGCTCGTACTTCTTGACCTTGCCGTCGCGGTCGGTGATCTCGGTGACGACCATCGGCTCGCAGTACTTGCCGCGCGCCCCGATCGCCGCGTAGGCGTTGGCGACCGTCACCGGGTCCATCTCGTTGATGCCGAGCGTGAACGTGGAGTATTCCTGCAGCGGCAGGCCGTCGGAGCGCTTGATGCCCAGCGACTTGGCGGTCTTGATCGTGTCGCAGAGCCCGACCTCCTCCTCCAGCTTCATGAAGAAGGTGTTGACCGACTGCCAGGTGCCCGTCTGCAGCGTCTTGAAGCCGCCCGACCCCTCGTCGTTGGTGACGGTGTGGGACGGGTCGCCGATGTTCTCGCCCTTGCAGTTCTTGAACGTCGAGTAGCCGGAGGCGCGGTAGCCGGCGCCCACCGAGAACCCGTCGTTGACCTTCATGCCCTCCTTGAGGCCGGCGAGCAGGGTAAAGGTCTTGAAGGTCGAGCCGGCCTGGAAGCCGACGCCGCCGCCGTGTGCCGCGTCGGCCACGACGTTGTACGACATCTCGTTGCGCTTCTTGGAACGGCCGTAGGTGCGGCTCGCGGCCATCGCCTTGATCTCGCCGGTGCCGGGCTCGACCAGGGCCTCGGAGGCGACCGGGTTGTCGGAGGCGTGCACCCACTTCTTGATCGCCCGCTCGGCGGCCCGCTGCATCTTGGGGTCGAGCGTGGTCTTGATCGTCAGGCCGCCCCGGTTGAGCAGCTGGGTGCGCTCCTTCTTGGTCTTGCCGAAGACCGGGTTGTTGAGGATCTCGGCGCGCACGTACATGCAGTAGTACGGGTACGGGCTCGCGCCGCAGCCGCCGGGCAGCGGGGTGCCCTTGTAGCCGAGCTTCTTGGCCTTGGCCTTCTCCAGCTCCTCGTCGGTGATCTTGCCGAGCTCGTGCATCCGGTTGAGCACGACGTTGCGCCGCTCCAGCAGGCGGGTGCGCTGCTGCCTGCCGAGGTTGGGGTCGGTGCGGTTGGGGTCCTGCACGGCTCCGGCGAGGGTGGCGGCCTGGACCAGGTCGAGGTCCTTGGCCGAGACGCCGAAGAACCGCTTGGCCGCGGCCTCCACGCCGTTCGCGCTCGCGCCGAAGTAGGCGATGTTGAGGTACTTCTCCAGGATCTCGTCCTTGGTGTACTTCTCCTCGACCCCCATCGCGTAGCGCAGCTCGTTGAGCTTGCGCGCGTAGCTGGCCTCCAGCGCCTTGGCCTTCTCCTCGTCGGTGACGGCCGAGTTGAGCAGCACCTGCTTGACGTACTGCTGGGTGATGCTGGAGCCGCCCTGGGCGATGCCGCCGGAGGTCAGGTTCTTGGCCAGGGCGCGCAGCGTGCCCTCGATGTCGATGGCGCCGTGCTCGTAGAAGCGGAAGTCCTCGATGGCGATGATGGCCGTCTTCATGACCTCGGAGATCTCGTCGAGCTTGACGACCTCGCGGTACTCCTCGTAGAACTGGCCGATCTCGTCGCCCTTGGCGTCCAGCAGCGTGGTCTTCTCGGCCAGCGGCGGCTCCTTCAGGGTCATCGCCTTCAGGTTGAGCTCTTCAGCCGTGTTGACGAACATCGCGCCGGCGCCGCCGACGGCCGGGAGGGCGATGGCGGCGGTCAGCACGCCGGCGGCGGCCGCCGCCCCCACGAGCCGCACGATGCCCGATCCCCAGTCCATTAAGAGAACCTCCCCGATCTACCAGCCCTTGCCAAAACCCTATAGCCACGGTAATGGCCAGAAATCCGTCCTTTTACCAACTCACAGGCAGGCGGCCGGCTCAGGTCAGCTCGGAGAAGCGCTCGATCTGATCGCTGCGGCCGGAGACGAGGATGATGTCGCCGTACGACAGCTCGGTGTCAGAGGTCGCGTACGTGAACTCCTCGCCTTCCTTTTTGACCGCCACTATTGTGACGCCGTACTTGCGCCGAAGGTTCGATTCGCCCAGTGCGACGCCGACGTACTCCTTGGGCGGCCGGGTCTTGATCAGCGCGAAGTTCTCGTCCACCTCCATGTAGTCGAGCATCCGCCCGCTGACCAGGTGGGCCACCCGCTCGCCCATGTCGTGCTCGGGCAGCACGACGTGGTGCACGCCGACCCGGCTGAGTATGCGGCGGTGCTGCTGGCTGACGGCCTTGGCCCAGATGTCGTCGATCTCCAGCTCGACCAGGAGGGACGCGCTCAGGATGCTGGCCTCCAGGTCGCCGATGGCGACCACGGCCCGGTAGAAGTCGGCCACGCCGAGCTGCTGCAGCGCCTCCAGGTCGGTGGCGTCGGCGGTGGCCAGGTGTGTGATGTGCCCGGTGAGCCCCTGCACGATCCTGGGCCGGTTGTCGATGGCCAGCACCTCGGTGCCGCGTCTGGTGAGTTCGAGCGCCAGCGCGGAGCCGAACCGGCCGAGGCCGATCACCACCACGGGGTCATTGCGTTGGTCAGCCAACGATCATCCGCTCCTCGGGTAGTTCGTAACGCCGGGCGCGTTCCTTGAGCGCCAGGGCGGAGCCGATCGTGAGCGGGCCGATCCTGCCCACGAACATGAGCACGATGAGCAGCACGTGCCCGGCGGGCGGGATCTCATTCGTGATCCCTGTCGTCAGGCCCGCCGTGCTGAACGCCGCTATCACCTCGAACAGCACCTGGTCCAGCCCGTGCGGGGTGAGCACGAGCAGCACGTAGGTGCAGAAGGCCACCAGGGCCGCGCTCATCGCGGTCACCACCACGGCCTGGCGCTGCGCGGTGTCCGGCACCTGGCGGTGACGGACGTTCACCCTGGGCTCGCCGCGCAGCTCGGCCCAGATGACGAAGGCCAGCAGGCCGAGCGTGGTCACCTTGATGCCGCCGGCGGTGCCGGCGCTGCCGCCGCCGATGAACATCATCACGTCGGTGAGCAGCCAGCTCGACGGGTGGAGCTCGCCGGTGTCGATGCTGTTGAACCCGGCCGTGCGCACCATGGCCGACAGGAAGAACGCGGCCAGCAGCTTGCCGGAGTCGTCCAGCCCGCCGAGGGTGCCGGGGTTGCGCCACTCGGTGGCCAGGTAGACCAGCGTGCCCAGGACCAGCAGGAAAAGGGTGGCGTAGACGGTGATCATGGTCAGCACGCTCCACCTGCCGGGGTGCCGCCAGGAGCGCAGCAGCTCGAACACCACCGGGAAGCCGAGCCCGCCCACGATGACCGCGGCCGCGATCGTCAGGCAGATCCACGGGTCGCCGACGAACCCCATGATGTTGTCGGACCAGAGCGTGAAGCCGGAGTTGTTGAAGGACGAGATGCCGTGGAAGACGCCGAGGTAGAGGGCGCTGCCGAAGCTCTCCCCGTACCCGATCATGAACCGCGCGGTGAACACGGCGGCGGCGACGGCCTCGCACACCAGGCTGAACACCACGACCTTGCGCACGACCTTGCGCATGTCGGCCATGGTCGCCGTCTTGGTCTCGGCCTGCGCGAACAGCCGGGCGCGCAGGCCCAGCCTGCCGGACACCAGCACGGTGAAGACCGTGGCCAGCGTCATGATGCCGAGCCCGCCGATCTGCACCAGGCCGATGATGACCACCTCGCCGAACATCGACCAGTGCGTGGGGGTGTCGACGATGATCAGCCCGGTCAGCGAGACGGCGGCGGTCGCGGTCCACACCGCGGTCATCCAGGTGGTGGTCTGGCCCGGGGCGGTGGCGGCGGGCAGGGACAGCAGCAGGGAGCCCGCGAATATGGCGAGGCCGAAACCCACCGCGATCATCTGGGTGGGGTGCTGGTAGCCGCCGAAGAGGGCAGAGGCGGCCCGAACACGTCTCATGTGAATGTCAGGCTTCCCCGAAGAGGCTTTCCCGGCGGACCCGCGCCAGCGTACAGCGGATGAGGATAGCTGGTCCGAAACACCAAAACATTCCGGACGACCTGACCCTCACGCAAGTGCTAACCGGCAATGTCACCAGATTGCCAGGGAACTGCCAGGAAGTGTGGGTAGTCTGCGTCGCCATGAGCTGGCAGCGTAGAATCAACAAAGCGCTGGTCAGGTTCACCGGATTCCAGGTCAATCGAGTAGGGAACCAGGGGATTTCGACGGCGCCGTCGTCGGCTCCGGCCAGGGCGGCCTCCGCGAAGGCCACCGCCAAGGCCAAGCAGACTGAGGCCGAGATCAGGCCGCCGACCGATCCGAAGGCCGACCGGTTGCTGACCGCGCCGATCTTCATCATCTCCCCGGTGCGGTCCGGTTCCACCCTGCTGCGTTCGATCATGAACGCCCATTCGGACCTGCACGCCCCGCACGAGCTCCATGTGCGGCGCCTCAGAGTGGAGTTCGGCACGTCCCTGGCTGCGAAGGCAATGGAAGCGCTCGGCCACAACCAGGCCGACCTGGAGCACCTGCTCTGGGACCGCGTGCTCCACCGCGAGCTGGTACGCAGCGGCAAGCGGTTCATCGTGGACAAGACCCCGGCGAACGCGTTCGCCTACGAGCGGATCTCGACCTGCTGGCCTGACGCGCGCTACATCTTCCTCCTGCGCCACCCGGCCTCGATCGCCACCTCCTGGTACGAGGCCAGCCCCGACAAGCGCGACCGGGAGGAGGCCGCGGTCGACGCCCTGCGCTACATGAAGGCGGTCGAGAGGGCGAAGTCCGGGCTGTCCGGCCTGACCGTCCGCTACGAGGACCTCAGCGCCGAGCCGGAGCGGGTGACCCGCGAGATCTGCGAGTTCCTCGGCCTGGCGTGGGAGCCGGGGATGCTCTCGTACGGCGAGCAGGCGGTCATCCAGAAGGGTCTCGGCGACTGGCGGGACAAGATCCGCTCGGGCACCGTGCAGCCCGGCCGCGAGCTGCCGGACCCCGACTCGGTCCTGGACTCGCTGAAGCCGATGTGCCGGACCTGGGGGTATCTGGAGTGAAGATCCGCTACCTGATGCTGCACGCCTACGGCATGGGCGGCACCATCCGCACCGTCGTGAACCAGGCCAACGCCATGGCGAAGGCCGGTCACGACGTCGAGATCGTCAGCGTGGTCCGCCGCCGGACCAAGCCCCAGTTCGCCATCCACCAGGACGTCCGGGTCAGCGCCCTGGTGGACCAGCGCCAGGGCAGGCAGACCGACTCCCTAGCGCGCAAGGCGTGGCGCAGGTTCCGCGGCAAGATCGTGCCCCGCGGCGAGTTCGCGGCCGAGTACTTCACCGAGCGCGTGGAGAAGGCGGCCATGGACTACGTCTCCTCGCTGCCGGACGGGATCCTGGTCACCACCCGCCCGGCGCTCAACCTGATCGCCGCCAGGCGCGCCCCCAAGAACGTCGTGAGGGTGGCTCAGGAGCACATGAACCTGACCGCCTACCCCGACACGATCCGCCACGAGATCGCCCGCCACTACGGCAGCTTCGACGCCGTGGCGGTGCTCACGAGGACGAACCAGCTCGAATACCAGGAGATCCTGCCCGACACCAAGATCGTGCAGATCCCCAACGCGGTCCACAAGGTCGACCAGGTGCGGTCCACCCAGCAGAACCCCGTCGTGGTGGCCGCCGGCCGGCTGGTGCCGCAGAAGGGGTTCGACCTGCTCGTCAAGGCGTTCGCCGAGGTGGTGGCCGACCATCCCGACTGGAGGCTGCGCATCTTCGGCAACGGCCCGCGCGAGGCCCGGCTCCGGGCGCAGATCGACGAGCTGGGCGTGGGCGACAACATCGCGCTGATGGGCCGCACCGACCGGCTCGACGACGAGCTGGCGGCGGCCTCGGTCTACGCCCTCAGCTCCCGCTTCGAGGGCCTGCCGATGGTCATGATCGAGGCGATGACGCACGCCCTGGCCATCGTCGCCTTCGACTGCCCGACCGGCCCGCGCGACGTGCTCACCGACGGGGTCGACGGGCGGCTGGTGCCGCCGCGCGACGTCGACGGGCTCGCCGCCGCGCTCAAGGAGGTCGTCGGAGACCGCAGGCGGCGCCTGGAGATGGGCGCCGCCGCGGCCGCGACCGCCCGCGGCTACGCACCCGACGTGGTGATGCCGATGTGGGAGAACCTGTTCGCCGAGCTGACGAGGGGCGACCGGGTCGGCTCCCGCTGACCGCGGGGCGGCGGGGGTCAGTCTTCGCCTTCCTCCTCGTCGCCCTCGAAGGCCTCCTCGATCAGCTCAGCGGCGATCATCCCGCCGGCCACGCCCGCGGCCACGCCGACGGCCCCGGCCGCGATCGCGCCGCCCATGCCGCCGCCACCGCCGTGGTGGTGGTCATGGTGGCCGTGATGGCCGTGGTGGTCCTGGTAGTGGCCCTCTCCGTGGCCGAAGCCCTGGTGCTGCGAGAGCCCGCCCAGCCAGTTGCCGAGCTCGGCCGCCCAGTCCATCCGCAGCGCCTCGTCGTGGCTCACCCGGAACCGGCCGATGGCGTCCGACCCGTAGTGGCCTGAGCGCCTGTCGGCCTCGATGACGATGTCCATGCCGACGGGGTCGGCGACGAACGTCAGCTCCGCCTCGGAGATCTGCCCGGGCGGGCCGTAGAACTCGATCTCCTGGTAGCACGGCAGCTCCTGCCGGACGCCGTAGATCTGCCCCATCTCCAGGTCGGCCGACTTGAACGCGAAGCCGAGCTGCAGGAACGCCTCCATGACCCGCTGCTGCGACGGCAGCGGCTCGACCGCGATCGGGTCGAGGTCGCCCTTGTCGACCGCCTTGGCGATGGCCAGCTCGGTGCGCACGCCGAGCGCCATCCCGGTCAGTGGCTGCCCCTGCACCTCGCTGAGCGGCGTCTCCCACGGCATCTCGGCCTCGAACGGGATCGTCCGGTCCTCGCCCTTGGCCAGGGTGAAGGGGCCGGAGACCCGGATCTCGTGCAGCACGGCCAGCCCCGTGTGCTCGTCGTCGCCGGCCTCGGCCTCCGCGCGGGCGACCAGGGCCAGCGTCACGTGCTCGATGCCGGCGTCGAACTCACCGCCCTTGAGGCGGACCTCACCCGCGAGGGCGCCCCCGGGGCGCACCCGGGGCGTGCTGAGGACCGTGTCGACCGACGGTGCTCCGACGCCGAACGCGCCCAGCATCCTTTTGAATACCACTGCTCACTCTCCGTTTCCGTACGGCAGGCGACCGTATCGGAAACGATCTTCGGTTTCCTCCGGTTCCCGGAAATCGGCATCACCCGACATCAGCTCGGCCACGATCTCCGCGACGCTGTCGCGTACCTCCACGCGCGCCAGCAGATCGGTCTGCCGCAGCACGCTCAGCAGGTGTTCGGTGGGCCGGATTAGAATCACCCGCCCGCTGCCCGTGGCCTCGATCCGCTGCAACGCCGTGCCCAGCACGCCGATGGCCGAGGAGTCGTAGAAGCGCAGCTCGCTCAGGTCGAACACGAGCACCGGCCCCTGCGACCAGCCCCACACCGCCTGGACGTGCGCGCTGAACCGGGCGCCTCCCGCGTGGTCGAGCACTCCGCCGGCCCGCAGGACCGTGCACCCCAGGTGGTGGGTCGTCTCGATCCTCAACCTGTCGGCCACGTCATACGGCTTCCCGCTGAGCGGGGTCTACAACGCGACGGGCCCGGGGGTTCGCTAACTCTATCCACCGGAGTAGGCCGCCGGTCAGGTGTCGTCGTGGTCCGGGTCGTACTTGGTCGGCTCGGCGGGCAGCGTGTAACGCCGCTCGATCAGCTCGGCCACCCGGCGCAGGCTGTCGTCCGGCTCCTCCCGCTCCACCCGGCCGACCTCGCCGGCCAGCTCGGCGTCGCCCAGCTTCTCGCCGATCCAGGTCGAGTAGTCGCCCCGCCTCAGGTGGAAGGCCCAGGTCTCGTCGTCCACGCCCTCGGCCAGCTCCACGAAGTTGTGCAGGTTGCGGGCCCGCAGGTTGAGCCGGTCCTCGGGGCCGGTGAAGTAGAAGCTCTTGCCCTTGGACATGGTGCCGGCGGCGTACTTGCGGCGGTGGCGGGTGCGGTGCGCGCGGGCCGGCGTCGGATGGACGAGCTGGGCGGTGCCGGCGGAGACGCGCCAGAGCGCCGCCCCCTCGGCCGCCTCGCCCTCCAGCGCGGGGGTGTCCCGGCCGAGCGCGCCGGCGAACGCGCCCAGCGTCTCCCCGGGCTCGGGCCCGACCGCGATCACGCCGTCCACGAGGTCCAGCGCGGCGGGGCTGAGCGCCTCCGGGTGCACGGTGATCATCATCAGCGAGCCGAGGTCCCGTACGTCCTTGACCGGCACCTCCTGCACCTCGGCCGGCATCAGGTGGTGCGCCTCGTCCACGACGACGCAGTGCGGGTGGCCGAGCCTGGCCCGCAGCGCGACCAGGCGGGGCATCAGCTCCGCGAAGAACGCGGGCCGGTCGCGCAGCGGCATCCCGATCATGTTCACCACCGCGCTCTGGTCCGGCGACTCCAGCAGCCGCAGCACCTCCTCCGGGCCCGGCGGCCGGTCCGGCTCGCCCAGCACGGCCGCGCCGGTGAACTCCGCGTAGTCGCCCTCCGGGTCGATGACGACGCACTGGTAGCGGGCCTCGACGAGCCGCTCCAGCAGCGCCGTGGTGACCGTGGACTTGCCGCTGCCCGACGGTCCCGCCACCACCAGGCCGGTCCCGTACGGGCGCAGCCGGACCTCGCCGCCGGCTCCCTCGCCGAGCGGGACGTGGTGCCGCGGGATCTCCATCTCGTCCAGCTCGCCCGACAGCAGCAGGTCAGCCAGCTCGGCCACGCCGTCGCCGTTCTCCCGGCCCAGCGGCAGGTCGCACTGGCGCAGCAGGGCCGGGACGGCGTTCGCGACGGCGGCGCCGCACTCGGCGGCGGTCAGGAAGGCGTGGTCGTTCTCCGCGTCCCCGACGGCCACCACGTTGTGGCCCGACAGACCCAGCCGGTCCAGCGCGGCGGCCAGGCCGCTGGCCTTGTTCACGCCGGGCGGCAGCACCATGACCGCGCCCTTGTTCCTGATCACCTGCAGCTCCAGGCCCAGCTCCCGGATCGCGTCCTGCACCTGGACGTCGTACGGCTCGCGGGTGGCCACGATCACCGATCCCACGCCGAGCGGGGTGACGCCCTCCCCGCGCAGCCGCTCGGCGAACTCCGGCGGCGGAGGGTCCGCGAGCGGTTCGCCGGAGCGCTGCCCCGGGTCGTAGAGCAGCGCCCCGTTCTCGGCCACGACCAGGTCGAACAGGTCGGCGTGCGGGAAGACGGTCAGCAGGTCGTCGAGCTCCCGCCCGGTGACCAGCAGCAGTTTCCTGCCCGAGCGGGAGACCCGTTCCAACGTCTTGATCGTGTGCTCGGCCACCTCACCGTGCCGGGCGAGGGTGTCGTCATAGTCGCAGGCGAGCACGTGATACCTCATGGGCGGCACGTACCCCTACGAAACCGACGCGAACGCGGCCCGGTCAGGCGGCCGGGGCCGGCTCCGGCTCCGCGGCCGCCCGCGCCCGGCGGCCGATGATCACCCATGCGGCCACGAGCAGGTACGGGACGCTCAGCAGGGCGAACATGAGCCCGTGCGAGACCAGGCCGGACGCGGCGCCGTAGACGCCGTAGACCGCCAGCGTGATCACGCCGGTGCCCAGGCCGGCCACCGAGGTGACGGTGGCGCGGCTCGGGCCGGTGATGCTGTCCTGCAGCCGGGCGTCGGCCACCACGCCCGCCAGCTGGAACACCCCGAACGCCGCCGCGATCGCCACGAACCCCGCGGGATGCCCGCTGAGCGCGCCACCGGCCAGGGCGACCGCCCCGGCCGCCAGCACCGCGCCGAACCCGCGCGCCCGCAACCGCCGCGCCCGCCCGGCCAGCAGGCCGCCGGCCGTGGCCCCGGCCCACACCAGCAGGTACACGGGCGGGATCGCCGTCTCCGGCAGCCCGGCCTCGATGCCGAGGAACGCCACGTACTCGTCCAGCGCACCCCAGACGGCGGTGACGGTCGCGAGCAGGATCAGCCCGTGGAGCACCCGCCGGTCCCCGCGCGCCTCGGCCAGCCCGGCCCTCAGCACCTGCCCGTACGAGAGCTCCCCGTCGTCACCGGCTTCCCGGACGGGGGAGCGGTGCTCGGGGAAGGCCAGGGCGGTGGCGGCGGTGAGGAGGCAGGCCAGCACGCTGGCCACGCCCACCGCGGGGTAACCGCCGGCGGCGAAGACCGGGATGGCCAGCGCGATGGCCGCGGCGGTCGCCGCCATGCTTGCCGACGCCGCCCGGCCCATGACCTGCGCGTAGCGTGACGTCTCACCGGTGCGGGCGAGCTCCTCGTACACCAGGGCCTCGATCGAGCCCGAGCCGAGCGCGTCGCGCACGCCCCAGAGCACGAAGCCCAGCGCGAAGATCCAGTAGGACGGGAAGATCACCCACAGCGCGAACCCGGCGGCGGCGAGCAGCGGGCCGGCGAACAGGAGCAGGCGACGGGACACGGAGTCGGCCAGCGCCCCGGAGGGCACCTCCAGCACCAGCCCCGCGACCGACCAGATGACGAACAACGAGGACGTCTCGGCCACGGACAGCCCGGTGTCGGTGAACAGCAGCGCGTAGACCGGGTAGAGCAGGACGAAATCGTCAAGGAACGTGTAGACGTAGAGCGTGCGGACCAGCCGCTTGGCAGGCGGTGACATGCGTGAGGCCTTCCGAAGGGAACGAACGGGGGACGCGACTGCCTGCCTGCGCGGCGGCCCGCGAGCCCTTCGGCCTCTGGTGATGCATCAATGTCGCCAGGTCATGCGCCCGATTCTAACCCGCTACGACGGCAGCCGGAGCTCCGCGAACACCCCCCGGTGATCGGTGCCCGGCACATCCAGCACGTCGAAGGAGCTCACCCCGGCGCGCTCGTCGACCAGGATGTGGTCGATCGTGATGAACGGCGGCAGGCCGCGCCCGTTCGGCCAGGTCGGCGTCAGGCCCGCGCCGGCCTGGTGCGCGGCGTCGGCGTAGCCGCGGCCGAGCAGGTCGCGCATGGCCCGGTGGTCCAGGCTGGCGTTGAAGTCGCCGGCCAGGATGCGGATCGCGTCGCCGCCGGGCGCGGGGAAGGACTCCATCGCCCGGTTCCACCCGTCCACCATCCGGCCGAGCGGCGGGTTCGGGTGCACGGCGACCACTTCGACGCGCCGGCCGCCGGGCAGGGTCATGGCCGCCGCGGGCATGTTGTGGCCGACCGGGGTGAACAGGCCGGGCAGCTCGGTGAGCGGGTGCCTGCCGTAGAGGCCGCTGCCCGCCGCGTCGTGCTCGTCCTGCAGCACGCGGTGCGGCATCAGCTCGTCCAGCCCGGCCGCGTCCAGCGCGGCCACCTGGCGCGTGGTGAGCTCCGTCGCGGCGAACACGTCAGGGCGCAGTTCCCGTACGAGGTCGACCACGGTACGCGGGTCGGCGCGGCCGAACAGGTTGACCGCCAGCACCTTGTACGGGGTGCCGCCGCTGGCCGGTTCGCCCGCGGGGAACGCCCTGGGCGCCACGGCGGCGGCCATCACCAGGCTCGCCACCAGGGCCACGACCGCCGCCGGGCGGTTCCGCCTGACGAGTGCCAGGGCCAGCAGCAGGGCTAGCACGGCGCCGTACGGGGTGACGGTCATGAGCTGGGTCAGGAACGATCCAGACTCCAGCCCGCCTGCCCTGACCACGGCCCAGACGGTCAGGAAGGTCACGGTGAGCCAGGAGACCCACCGCCTGCGCGGTGAGTGTCCACGGGGCGGCGGGCCTCCGCCTGACGCCTGCTTCGCCTCGACGGTGATGTTCAACCCTTGCCGCCCGATTCGTGCGAGATCAACCTTTTCGTGGTGAGCCTAAACGCTGACGGTCGGCGGACCGCGCCGGGCGGGGCGGCGTCATCAGCTCGTAAGGTTCTCGGCGGCACCGCGTGCCTAGCCTGGTGGGCGTGAACAGAGCTGGCATGGCGGCCGTCATCACCGCCGCGACACTGACCCTGGCCGCCTGCGGTGCGGCCGCCCCTTCCGATCCGATGGGGACCACGTCCGCCGCGCCCTCCGATGAGATGAAGAGCACCGATCAGATGGAGAGCACCGATCAGATGGAGAGCGCGGATCCGATGGAGAGCGCCGATCCGATGAAGAGTGCGGATCCGATGGAGAGCGGGTCCACGCCCGCGGCGCTGCGGTTCAGCGCGAAGACCCTCGACGGGAAGGAGTTCGAGGGCGGCAGCCTGGCCGGCAAGCCCGTGGTGTTCTGGTTCTGGGCGCCGTGGTGCACCAAGTGCCGGTCGGACGCGCCCGCGGTCAAGGCCGCCGCGGCCGCGCACCCTGACGTGGCGTTCGTCGGCGTGGCGGGGCTCGACACGGAGGCCGCGATGAGGGAGTTCGTCGAGAGCACCGGCACCGGAGGGCTGGTCCACCTGTCGGACGAGAAGGGCGCGGTGTGGACCAAACTGGGCGTCGCCCAGCAGTCCGTGTTCGTCTTCATGGAGCCCGGCGGCGGCACCACGAAGGTCAACGGCCCGCTGGGCCGCGACGGCCTCGACGCCGAAGTGGCCAAGATCAAGGCCGCCTGAGCCATGACGGATCTGCCGATCGCGCTCGCCCTGACGGCGGGCACGGTGGCCGCGTTCAATCCGTGCGGGTTCGCGATGTTGCCCGCGTACCTGTCGATGCTGGTCGCGGGCGAGCCGCCACGCGGCGCGGGCGGCGTCTGGCGGCGCGGCCCGGTGGTGCGCGCGGTGATGCTGTCGGCGGCGATGACCGCCGGGTTCGTGACCGTGTTCGGACTGTTCGGGCTGGTGGTGACGCCGCTGGCGGCGGTGGCCGGGACGGTCCTGCCGTGGGTGACGATCGTGATCGGGGTCGTCCTGGTGGGGCTGGGCGGCTGGCTGCTGGCCGGCCGGTCGCTGTTCGTCCGCGTCCCCGGGCTCGCCGCCAGGCCCGCCATGTCGGCGCGCTCGCTCTACGGCTACGGGATCGCGTACGCGGTGGCCTCGCTGTCGTGCACGGTGGGGCCGTTCCTGGCGGTGACGTCGGCCTCGCTGACGAGCGGCGGGGTGGCCGGAGGGCTGGCGGTCTTCGCCGCGTACGCGCTCGGCATGGGACTGGTCGTCGCCCTGCTGTCCCTGGCCGTGGCGCTGACCAGGGAGGCCGTCCTGTTCCGGGTGCGCCGGACGCTGCCGCACGTGTACCGGCTGAGCGGGGTGCTGCTCGTCCTGGCCGGCCTGTACGTGACCTACTACGGCTGGTACGAGCTGCGGGTCTTCGGCGGCGGCGACCCGGACGACCCGGTCGTCGGCGGGGTGACGGCGGTGCAGGGGACGATCTCGGGCTGGTTGGAGACCGTCGGCGCGGTGCCGGTCGCGGGGGCCGCCGCGGCGCTGGTCGCCATCCTCCTGATCAGGTCGAGGCGGGCCCGCCGTCCGGGGTGAGCCCCGGTCAGGTGGGTGGGGCGGACGTCGAGTGAGCCCCGGTCAGGTCAGGTCGAGGCCGCCGTCCACGGTGAGCACCTGGCCGGTGAGCCAGGTCGAGGCGGGGTCGGCGAGCCGGACGATCCAGGTGGCGACCTCCTCGGGGGTGCCGCGCCGGCCGAGTGGGACGCGGCGGGCCTCGTCCTGCTTGATGCGCTCCACCTCCGGCTCCGGCAGCCCCGCGCGGGCCAGTGCCCGGCTCTCCGTGGGGCCCGGAGCCAGCGCGTTGACCCGCACCCCGGCCCCGGCCAGCTCCAGCGCCCAGCTCCGGGTGAGCTGCTCCAGCGCGGCCTTGGAGGCGGCGTAGTGCGAGCCGCCCGGCAGCGGCCGGTGCCCGTAGGTGCTGGAGACGTTGACGATGGAGCCGCGGGAGCGCAGCAGGTGGGGCAGCGCGGCCTTGGCCAGCAGGCTGGGCGCGATCACGTTCAGCTCGAACAGGGCACGCGCCCGGTCCGCGTCGAGCCGCTCCAGCGGCATGACGGCGGTGGCTCCGGCGTTGTTGACGAGCACGTCCAGGCTGCCCCACCGGTCGGCCGCCGCCTGGACGACCGCCTCCGGCGTGCCCGGCGTGGCGAGGTCGGCGGCGAACGGGACGATGTCCCGATGCCGCCGGGCGGTGCGGTCGAGCTCGTCCTGATCGCGGCCGACGCCGAGCACCCGCGCGCCGGCGCGGGCGAACGCCACGGCCGTCGCACGCCCGATGCCGGAGCTGGCCCCGGTCACGATCACGGACTTGCCGTCCAGGTCCATGACCCTCCCTTGTTCGATGTTCGTAGAATGTCGAACAAGCTACCATGGGGGCGTGAAGCGAGCCGCGCACCCCGCCGCCGACGAGCTGAGGCTCGTCGCCGCGATGGCCGCGCTCAGCGACCCCATCCGGATCGGCCTGGTGCGGGTGCTGTCCGACGGCCGCGAGCGCGGCTGGGGCGAGCTGCGCGCGCCGGTGGCCAAGTCCACGCTGAGCCACCACCTCAAGGTCCTCCGCGACGCCGGCATCACCCGTACCCGCCAGGAGGGCACCCGCTGCTACGTCACGCTGCGCCGCACCGACCTGGACCGGCGCTTCCCCGGGCTGCTCGACGCGGTGCTGGCGGCGGCGGAGGGCGAGGACGTGGGCGACCAGGTGGGGCTCGCCGGCCACCGATAATGGGGTGGTGGAGCGACTCGACGGCCCCGGCTGCGTGACGATCTCCGGCGAGATCGCCGGCCTCTACCGGCAGTGCTTCTCCGTGCCGCCCTGGTACGAGACCGAGGAGGACTTCGCCGCCTTCCCCGGCAAGCTGGCGCGCGACGCCGAACGGCCCGGGTTCGCCGCGTGGATCGAGCGCGACGGCCACGAGCTCGTGGGCGTGTGCTTCGGGTGGCCGACGCCTGACGACCTGTCCGGCAACGCGATCTACGAGGAGCTCCAGCGCAGTTGCGGCCCGGAGGTCGTGGCCGGGTTGACCAGGGGCGCGTTCGAGGTCGTGGAGCTGTTCGTGGGCCCCGGCGCCCAGGGCCGGGGGATCGGGCGGCGGCTGCTGGACGCGGCGGTGGCCGGGTGGCCGCGGGCCTGGCTGCTCACCTCGCCGCGGGCTCCCGCGGCCCGCTTCTACCGGGCGCTGGGCTGGCGGCGGGTCGGCGCGCTGCCCGAGCGGGCCCTGGAGGTGCTCGTGCTGCGGACGGGTAGGGACGTGGCGTGAGAGTGGTCGTGCTGTCCGACACGCACGCGCCGCGCCGCTGGAAGTCGTGCCCGCCGAGGGTGGCCGAGCTGCTGGTGGGCGCCGACGTGATCCTGCACGCCGGTGACGTGTGCGTGCCCCCCGTGCTCGCCGAGCTGGCCGCGTACGCGCCCGTGCACGTGGTGAAGGGCAACAACGACGGGCCCGACCTGGACGCGCCCGAGACGCTGGAGCTCGACCTGGGCGGGCTGCGGGTCGGCATGATCCACGACAGCGGCCCGGCGCGGGGACGGACGGCCCGGATGCGGCGGCGGTTCCCGGAGGCGGACCTGGTGGTGTTCGGGCACTCGCACATCCCGCTCGACGAGTCCGGTGACGGGCCGCGCATCTTCAACCCCGGATCGCCGACCGACCGGCGCCGCCAGCCGCACGGCACCGTGGGGGTGCTGCGCGTCGAGGGCGGCGCGCTGGTCGAGGCCGAGATCGTCCCGGTCACCTGAGCACGGGTTTGTCTGTCACGCCCGAGCGGTATGTCGATTACAGAAAGTGACAGATCGACTGCAAGGCGGCTCGATATGGACAGAGCGCGACAGATCGCGCAGGCCGTGCTGTACGAGTGCCACCCGTACCATCGGCTGCTGGACGACCGGTACCTGCGCGGACTCCACCCCGAGCCCTACGCCAGCGGGCGGGCCGGTCTCTCCTGGATGATGCAGACCCAGTGCCTGGTCGAGGCCGCCCCCGCCGACACCGTGGACGTGCACGTACGGTTCCTGCAACTGGTCAGCCGCGAGGTGGCGCGGGCGCGCGGCGGCGAGCTGGAACCGGCGGCCGAGTTGACCGTCGACGGCGCCCGCTACGTCTCGGGGCTGGAGGCGCGCGAGCGCGAGGCGGCCGTGTCGGGGCTGACGCTCGCGGACCTGGCGGCGGCGGCGTACACGATGCGCGTGGACGTGCCGGGCGACCAGGAGGCGGTCTGGCTGATCGACGCCCGCGGCCGGGCCGGGGCGGTGCTGCGCTGCTGGGAGACCCTGCACGGCCAGGCCGTGGTGCGCGCGGAGCCGCTGCGCGACCGGCTGTTCAGGCTGACGGTCAAGGTGGCCAACACCACCGACTGGCGGGGCGAGGATCGGGCGGAGGTGCTCAGGCACACGTTCGTGTCGGCGCAGAGCGTGGTGCGCACCCACGGCGGGCGGTTCGTCTCTCTCCTGAACCCGCCGGCCGAGCTGCGCCCGCTGGCCGAGGGCTGCCGCAACATCGGCACCTGGCCGGTGCTGGTGGGGGAGGTCGGCGAGCGGCACACGATGCTGTCGGCCCCGATCATCCTGCGCGACCATCCCCGGCTCAGCTACGCGACGTAGCCGGTCAACCCGGCGCGCGTTCGGCGGCGATCACCAGCACGACGCCCAGGGCGGCCAGGGCGAGGTTGGCGAACAGCTCGTAGCCGGTCAGCACGTCGATACGGGGAATGATCACCCGGTTGAAGAAGTTGAGGAAGAAGCCGAAGAACGGCTGGACGGCCACGTGGTCGATGGCCCCGCTGATGCCCTGGAGCGCCAGGACGAAGCCGACGATCTGGATGGCTTTGCGCATGGCCCGACGCTAGTGCCCGGCCGCGGCCCGGCGGATCGGCCTTAGGGATGCTCAGGACCGACCGAAGTATGTGTCACGCCTCGATCTCGTCCCGCTTGGGGTAGGTGTGCGGGTAGTGCAGGTCGAACGCGGGCCGTTCGGAGCGGATCGGCGGCATGAAGGAGAAGTTGTGCCGCGGCGGCGGGCAGCTCGTGGCCCATTCCAGCGAGCCGCCGAACCCCCAGGGGTCGTCCAGCGTCACCCAGCGCGGCTTGCGCTGGGTGATCCACACGTTGTAGAGGAACGGCAGCGTCGACAGCCCGAGGATCGCCGCGCCGACGGACGAGATCTGGTTGAGCAGGGTGAACCCGTCGCCGGGCGCGTAGTCGGCGTAGCGGCGCGGGAACCCGGCCCAGCCCAGCCAGTGCTGCACCAGGAACGTGGTGTGGAAGCCGATGAACAGCAGCCAGAAGTGGATCTGGCCGAGCCGGTCGTCCAGCATCCGCCCGGTCATCTTGGGCCACCAGAAGTAGAACCCGGCGAACATCGCGAACACCACGGTGCCGAACACCACGTAGTGGAAGTGGGCCACCACGAAGTAGGAGTCGGTGACCTGGAAGTCCAAGGGAGGCGAGCCCAGGATGACGCCGGTGAGCCCGCCGAGCAGGAAGGTGATGAGGAACCCGACGGCGAACATCATCGGGGTCTCGAAGCTCAGATGTCCCCGCCACATCGTGCCGATCCAGTTGAAGAACTTCACCCCGGTCGGCACCGCGATCAGGAAGGTCATGAACGAGAAGAACGGCAGCAGCACCTGCCCGGTGGGGAACATGTGGTGCGCCCAGACGGTCATCGACAGCCCGGCGATGGCGATGGTCGCGCCGACCAGCCCGATGTAGCCGAAGATCGGCTTGCGGCTGAAGACCGGGATGACCTCGGTGATGATGCCGAAGAACGGCAGCGCGATGATGTAGACCTCGGGGTGCCCGAAGAACCAGAACAGGTGCTGGTAGAGGATCGGCCCGCCGGCCGCGGGGTCGTAGACGTGCACGCCGAACTTGCGTTCGGCCTCCAGGGCCAGCAGCGCGGCGGCCAGCACCGGGAACGCCATGAGCACCATCATGCTGGTCAGCAGCACGTTCCAGGTGAAGATCGGCATCCGGAACATGGTCATGCCCGGCGCGCGCATGCAGATGATCGTGGTGATGAAGTTGACCGAGCCGAGGATGGTGCCGAGCCCGGCCAGCACCAGCCCCATGATCCACAGGTCGCCGCTGATCCCGGGCGAGTACGTGGCCGACGACAGCGGGGTGTAGGCGAACCAGCCGAAGCTGGCGGCCCCGCCGGGGGTGAGGAAGGTGGACGCGGTGATGAGCCCGCCGAACAGGAACAGCCAGTAGCTGGCCATGTTGAGCCGGGGGAAGGCCACGTCCGGCGACCCGATCTGCAACGGCATGATGACGTTGGCGAACCCGGCGAACAGCGGGGTGGCGAACAGCAGCAGCATGATCACGCCGTGCATGGTGAACAGCTGGTTGTACTGCTCCGCGTTCACCAGTTGCAGCTCGGGCCCCGCCAGCTCGGCCCTGATGATCATGGCCAGGACGCCCGCGAACAGGAAGAACATGAAAGACGTGATCAGGTACAGGTAGCCGATCACCTTGTGGTCCGTGGACGTGAGCCACTTGGTGATGACCGCGCCCGTGCGACGGCCGTGGACCGGGGCCGGCGGCGAAGTCGTCGGCTCCTCGTCTCTCGGCTTCTGGATCGTCACCCTGGTTCCCCCTCGGCAGGCGCTCCGTAAAGAACCAACTACCCTCCGTGTCGCCACGGTAGGCCCAAGAAAGTGATGGCTTGCGGCATAGCGGGCCCGGGTTCGCGGCGTCTCAGTGGTGACAGTCAATCCCTGGAGGTGACGTGGACGCCGAAGACGAGCGCGGCTTCCGCGAGTTCGTCTCCGCGCGGTCCCCCGCGCTGATGCGGCTCGGCTTCCTGCTCACCGGTGGCGACCAGCACGCGGCCGAGGACCTGGTGCAGGCGGCGCTGGCGAAGCTGGCGAGCAGATGGCGGCGGGTGGACGCACCGGAGGCGTACACGAAGCAGATCATGTACCGCCAGCAGATCAGCTGGTGGCGGGCGACGGGCCGGCGGGTCGAGGTGGTCCGCGGCGCGGTGCCCGACCTGCCCGGGCGCGACCGTACCCATCAGAGCGAGCTCCGCGTGGTGCTGCGCGCCGCGCTGGCCAAGCTCACCGCCAGGCAGCGCACGGTCCTGGTGCTGCGCTATTTCGAGGACCTGCCGGATCACGAGGTGGCCCGCCGGCTCGGCTGCTCGGTCGGCACGGTACGCAGCACCGCGCACCGGTCGCTGGCCCGGCTGCGTGAGGTCGCACCCGAACTCGCCGAGGAACTGGAGGCCGCGAAATGACCAGGCTGCTCCGCGAGACGATGGAGGAGTGGGCCGGGCAGGCCGAGGTGCCGCACGACCTGGCCGATCGGGCGCTGCGGAGGAGGCGGCGCGGCCTGCTGCCCGCCGGCGCCGCGCTGCTGGCCGCGGCGGTCATCGCCGCCGTCGCCGTGTTCGTGACCGTCCAGCCGCCAGGCCCCGTGCTGCCGGCCGTGACGGTCACGCTTCCGCCCCGGCCCTCGCCGGCGCCCACGGACGTGCGGGCGGACCCGGACCACGGGCGGCCCACGAAGCTCGTGGCCGCCGGAAATCTGGCGGTCGGCGCGTACTACACCTTGCGCAGGGAGAAGGGGGAGAACGGGCTGGACCACGTCCGGCGCACCTGGCACCTGTACGACCCGCGTACCGACAGCTACGAGGAGACCCCCTGGGCCTGGGTGGACGTCGCCCCCGGCATGCGGGTCGCCGCCGTGGTCCAGGGCGACCTGCTGGGCGACCGGATCGGCGTCATCGACCTGGACACCCGGCAGTTCCTCTCCTGGATCCAGCTCGGTCGCCGGGCCGGGCACGTCGCCTGGTCGCCCGACGGCACGAAACTGCTGGCCACCACCTATTCCTCCTACCCCGACGAGCTGCCCACCGACGGGGTCGCATGGCGGCGGAAGGACAGCCCGCGCACCGGCTACTACCTGATCGACGTGCCGACGGGCCGGGCCGAACACCACGCGCTGCCGCCGCTGCCCGGCACGGACGGTCCGCCGAGCAACTCCAACGGCAGGCAGGACCTCGGCTGGAGCCTCGACGGCTCGCTGATCTGGGGGCCCACCATGATCTCCTCCCCGGAGCGGGTCTACTACGGCCTCGACGGCCGGCCCGCGGAGCCGCCGCCCGGTGAGGCGTTCAACCGCCACGGTGAGTCGAAGATCTCGCCCGACGGCCGGCTCGAACTCGGCCCGGACGGGCTGCCCACGGCGATCATCGAACGGCGCACCGGGAAGGTCGCCGGCAGCCAGAACGTGCTCCAGCTCATCGGCTGGGCCGACGACGAGCACGTCATCGCGCTCGGCTGCGCCGGAGGGTGCGAGAACGAGTTCCGCAACGGCCTGGTGCTCGTCAGCGTCGACGGCCGCACCACGGTCCCGCTCACCGGCGTTCAGGAGAGCCAGGAGGACGGCAGCTGGAGGTGGGTGCTCACACCCCGGTGACTGATCGCCCCGATTCTGGGCACTTTACGGTCCTTTCAACTTCCGAGGAGGATCCCGTGAACACTGCGCAGAGCGCGGGGCGGTCAGCGGAGGCCGCTGCCCGGCGAGCGGCTGACCACCCGGCCCTGGACCGGCTGGCCCGGGTCGGGCTGGCCTGTCGCGGCGTGCTGTACGCGTTGATCGGTGTGCTGGCGGTCCAGATCGCCCTGGGCAGCGGCGAGGAGCAGGCCGACAAGGGCGGTGCCATCACCACGGTCGCGGAGCTGCCGTTCGGGGCGGTGATCCTGTGGGTGATGGTCGTCGGCTTCGTGGCGCTGGCCCTGTGGCAGGCGTCCGAGGCGCTGTTCAGCCACCAGGAGAAGCTCGACAGGGCCGAGTCGGCCGGCAGGACCGTGGTCTACGGACTGATCGTGTTCACCCTGCTCAGCGTGCTGCTGGCCGGGCGCGCCGCGTCGGAGGACGAGAAGTCGCAGGACGTGACCGGCATGCTGCTCGACCTCCCGGCCGGCGAGTGGATCGTGGGCGCCGTCGGCCTCGGCGTCATCGCGCTCGGCGTCTACTGGGTGCGGCAGGGCGTCACCAAGAAGTTCCGCGAGGAACTGGACCTCGGGCGGATGTCGCCCCGGGCCCGCTCGGTGATGGAGAAGCTGGGCATGGCCGGCTACGTGGCCCGCGGCGTCATCGCCGGGCTCGCCGGGTTCCTCGTCATCCAGGCGGCGATCACCCATGACCCGGACAAGGCCGGAGGCATCGACCAGGCGCTGCGCTCCTTCGCCGACACTCCCGTCGGGCCGTGGCTGCTGATCGCGGTCGCGCTCGGGCTGGTGCTGTTCGCCGGTTACTGCTTCGGCGAGTCCCGCTGGCGCCGCACCTGAAGGAGCGCAAGCGCACGGCGGTGTCGAGAAGTCGAAGGAGAGGCCGGACATGTACTTGTCGGTTCACTTGAAGCCGATAGCGGACACCACGATGGTCGTCGCCCTCGCGGGTGAGCTGGACGCGATGACCGTCCCGATCCTCTCCGAGACGCTCGAACCGCTGGTCGCGTCCCCGGCCATGTGCGTCGTCGTGGCGGCCGGTGATCTCTGGTTCTGCGACCTGAGAGGGGTGAGCCGGCTCGTGGCCGCCCGCCGGGGCCTGCGGGTCAAGGGCGGCGACCTGTTCCTCGCGGAGGCGAGCCCGGCGCTCCGCCGGCTCATCTCGCTCATGGAGAAGGGCCGGAGGTCGCCGCTGCCGGTGTTCGACACCCTGCCCCAGGCGCTGGCCGCCTGTGGCGTGTGCGCGGAGCCGGCGCCCCCGGGACCTCGTCACCTGCCGCTGCTGCGCGGGCTCCCGGCGCGGCCTGTCACGGGCCGGCGGCGCGGCACGATGCCGCCCTCGGCACCCGGCCGATCACCCTCCGCCCGGAGCCGCTGCGCGAGCGGGCCGGGCCCCTGAGAGGCCATGGAGTCGCGCGTACGGATGGCCGGGCAGGCGACCGCTTCGCACGCATAAGCCCGCGCCTGCGGGACAGGGGGAGAAGGTGTGGACAGTAGGACGAGACACGATCGTGGTGGCGGCCTCCGCCGGAGGAGTGGAGGCGCTGCGGACGCTGGTCGGATCGCTGCCCGCTGATCTCCCCGCCACGGTGCTCGTGGTGCTCCACCTGCCGCCCCAGGGCGGCGGCGTGCTGGCCGGGATCCTCGACAGGGCGGGCCCGCTCAAGGCGGTCCCGGCCGAGGACATGCAGGAGTTGCGCCGGGGGCGGGTCTATGTGGCCAGGCCCGATCACCACCTGCTCGTCCACGAGGGCAAGGTCCGGCTGTCACGCGGCCCCCGGCACAACGGTCACCGCCCCGCGGCCGATCCGCTCTTCATGAGCGCGGCGCTCGACGCGGGGGAGCGGGTGGCCGCCGTCGTGCTGAGCGGCATGCTCGACGACGGCGTGCGAGGGTGCGTCGCGGTGGACCGCAGAGGAGGCGCGGTGGCGGTGCAGGACCCGGGCGAAGCGGCCTTCCCCGGCATGCCGGAGGCGGCCGTCGCCGCGGTCCCGAACGCGCCGTCGCTTCCCGTACGGGAGCTCGCCGACTGGCTGGTGCGGCAGAGCAGAACGCCTGTCATCACGGAGGCCAGGATGGACGACACGGAGATGATGCGGGAGGTCGGGCGGTTCCTGAGCGAGGAGCCCGCCCTGGCAGAGCCCGGTGGCACCCTCTCCGGACTCGGCTGCCCGGAATGCGGCGGTCCGATGTACGAGCAGAGGGACGAGGGCCTCGCGCGCCTCGTCTGCCGGGTGGGACACGCCTGGTCCGACGAGAGCCTGGTCGGGGCCCAGTCGGACGCGGTGGAGAGAGCCCTGTGGATTGCCATCCAGCGGTTGGACGAGCGGGTGCGGATCCTCGGCCGGATGGCGCGGTCGGCGGAGGAGCACGGCGGGAAGCACTCCCACGGCTTCATCCGGAAAGAGGCGGCGCGGACGCGTGAGGCCGTGGAGACCATCCGCATGGTGCAGGCCCGCATCAGCGGAGGCGACGACAGCCTGCTCCTGTCCTGAAGGAGGGCCTGACGGGGAGCACCGGCGCGGCGCTTCCCGTCAGGCGCGGGTGAGATCTAGATGCGGGAGATGCGCACGGCGTCGGCGATCACGTAGCCGGTGCCGCCGGTCCACCGGCTGACGCCCACGACGTTCTGCGTGCCGGCGTTGAGCTGGAAGGTGCCGATGCTCCGCCAGGCTCCGCCGCCGGAGCGCTGGTCGACGTAGACGGTCTGGTTGCCGCCTGCCGCCGCCACGATGTACGGGGCCGAGCTGTTGTATCCGGGATCACTGGGATACCAGACCTCGATCCGGTACGTGCCGGCGCTGGGGATGGCCGCCGAGTACCAGGCCGGGTCGCTGGCGGCCACCGGGTCGGCGAACCGGTAGTCGGCGCCGTGCCGCTGGCTGGAGTACGCCGAGGTGCCCCAGTTGGTGCTGGCGGTGAACTGGGAGCTGGCGTTGTCGACCGTGGTGGTCCAGGTCGGCGGGTTGGTGGTGCCTCCGTTCACGTAGTTCATGTACGTGGTCCAGTTCCAGTGCGGACCCGGGTCGGTGTGGGTCGCGCCGGGCACCTCGTTGTGGCCGATGATGCCGGTGCGGTTCTTCGGCACGCCGTACTTGTCGGCCAGGTGGCGGGTCAGCGCGGCCGAGGAGCGGTACATCGCGTCGGTGAACCAGGACGCGTCGTTGACCCAGCCCTCGTGCTCGATGCCGATGGAACGGTTGTTGTAGGTGGAGTTCCCGGCGTGCCAGCCGACGTCCTTGTCACGCACCATCTGGGTGATGGCGCCGTTGGACGACTTGACCACGTAGTGCGCCGAGACCTGGGCGGCCGGGTTCTGGAACCAGGAGATCGTGCCCGCGTAGGAGCCCTGGGTGACGTGGATGACGATGCGGTCGATGTTGTAGCTGGTCTCGCGGTTGGACACCCGGTAGTTGCTGGAGGAGGCGGCGACCCAGGCGGCCGGCGGGTAGTCGGGGCTGGCCACCGCGGCCTGCGCGTTGAGGTCGCGGGCCTTGGCCAGGTCGCCGCGGTCGGCGGTGACCTCCTGCGGCTCGACGGTCACGCCGCGGGCCTGGAGGCCGAGGCCGAGCATCTCGTAGACGGCGTCGGCGTACAGGCGGGCCGTCTCGGGCGAGGAGGCGTGGCCGTACTCGGCGACCGCCTTGTACCAGCGGCCGGCGTCCTTCCTGGCGGCCTCGTCGAGGCCGAGCTTGTCGGCGTACGAGCGCAGCACGGCGGCGGCGCCGAGGATGTTGGCGGCGTCGTCCTTCTTCAGCGTGGCGGCCGGCTGCCCGGTGAGCGCGGCGGCTTCGGAGAGGGTCTTGTTGGTGGGGTTGTCGACGAGGTGCATGAGCCCGTAGCCGCCGCTGGCGCTGGGCTCGCCTGCGTGGCCGTCGAGGTGGGTCTCCGCGTAGCCGAGGGCGACGAGCAGGTCGCGGGGGACGTCGTGGGCGGCGGCGGCCTTGGCGAAGGCGTCCGACAGCGGGGTGCCGCGCTCCGCGAGGGCCGGCTGGACGGCGAGGACCAGGAGGGTGGAGAGGGCGGCGGCGACGAGGGCTACTAATCGGGTGCGTACCAGTGTCATGAGAACTCCACTCTGGGGGGTACCGCACGCACAGTAAGGGACTTTCATGACAGATGTCGATAATTGACATTACTCAGGTATTAAAGGAAACTTTCCGCCCGCGCGTCGCGGCCCCGGCAAAGTTGGGCCCCCGCGAAAGCTGTGAAAACTATTGCACCATGATGACGATGCGCTGAAACTAATCTTCGTGACCACGCTCCTGCGCCTCGTCCTGGTGGCACTCACCGCCGCGCTCGGCACCCTCGTCGTCCCGGCCGCCCCCGCCGCCGCCGTGACCGCCCGCGCGGCCTGCGCGACCGATCCGGCCACCCCCAAGCGCCAGCTCCGGGCGATGTGGATCTCCAGCGTCGCCAACATCGACTGGCCCAGCCGGACCGGTCTGAGCGTCTCCGCCCAGCAGGCGGAGTTCCGCGCCTGGCTGGACCTGGCCGTCCAGCGGCGCATGAACGCCGTGGTCGTGCAGGTCAGGCCCACCGCCGACACGTTCTGGCCGTCCTCGCTCGAACCGTGGTCGCAGTGGCTGACCGGCGCCCAGGGCGGCAACCCTGGCTACGACCCGCTCGCGTTCATGGTCGCCGAGGCGCACAGCCGCAACCTGGAGCTGCACGCCTGGTTCAACCCGTACCGGGTGGCCAACCACGCCGACCCGAACCAGCTTGTCTCCTCGCACCCGGCCCGCCGCAACCCCTCCTGGCGCTTCGCCTACGACGGCAAGCTCTACTACAACCCGGGCCTGCCGCAGGTGCGCGGCTTCATCGAAGACGTGATCATGGAAGCGGTCACCAGGTACGACATCGACGGCGTCCACCTCGACGACTACTTCTACCCGTATCCCGCCGGCGGCCAGACCATCCCGGACTCGGCCGCGTACGCCCAGTACGGCGGCGGCTTCGCCAGCGTGCACGACTGGCGGCGGGAGAACGTCAACCTGCTGGTACGCGAGCTCGACCAGCGCATCCACGCGGCCAAGCCGCACGTGGCCTTCGGCATCAGCCCGTTCGGCATCTGGCGCAACTCCGGCACCGACCCGCTCGGCTCGGCCACCTCCGGCCTGCAGTCGTACGACGCCATCTACGCCGACACCCGCCGATGGGTGAAGCAGGGCTGGGTCGACTACATCGCGCCGCAGCTCTACTGGCACATCGGCTACTCCGTCGCCGACTACCGGGTGCTGATCGCCTGGTGGGCGGACGTGGTCAGGAACACCGGCGTGCAGCTCCTGGCCGGCCAGGCCTCCTACCGGGCCGGGGTGAGCAGCCACGGCGCCGACTGGCAGGACCCGGACGAGCTCAGCGACCACCTGCACCTCAACCGGCAGCACCCCGAGGTGGCCGGCGACATCTTCTTCAGCGCCAAGGACGTCAGGGCCAACCGGATCAACTCCTTCTCCATCCTGGCCGCCGCCCACTACGCGAAGCCGTCGCTGCCGCACCCCCGCGGCACGGCCGCCGCCCCCGCAGCCCCCGCCATCACCTCCGCCACCCGCGGCTCGACCGGCGTGTCCCTCGCCTGGAACGGCGGCGGCACCGCCTACGCCGTCTACCGGGTGAACGGCACCCCCTCGGCCGCCGACCCGTGCGCGTTCGCCGACGCCCGCAACCTGCTCGGCACCACCCGGTCCAGGACGTTCACCGACACCACGGCCGCCGCGGGGACCGCCTACACCTACTACGTGACCGCGCTCGCCCGCACCCACCAGGAGAGCGCGCCCAGCGCGGGCCGCGCGGTGACCGCCTCGGGCGGCGGGTTCTCCGTCACCGTGGACAACGCCGACGCCGCCTTCACCGCCGGCGCCACCTGGGGCTCCTCCGCGTTCTCCGCCGAGCGCCACGGCGCCGACTACCGCTTCGCCGACCCGGTGGCCGCCAGCGACCCGGCCTGGTTCCGGGCGAGCATCCCGAGCGCGGGCACGTACCGCGTCGAGGTCTGGTATCCCGGCAACGCCGGGTACAACAGCGCGACCCCGCACATCGTCGCGGCCTCGGGCGGCAACCAGACCGTCACCGTCGACCAGCGCACCGGCGGCGGCGCCTGGCGGAGCATCGGCACCTTCTCCCTGAACGCGGGCACGTACAACGTGGTCGGCGTGAGCCGCTGGACGACGACGGCCGGTTACGTGATCGCCGACGCGGTGCGCATCACTCGAATCTGATGCCCGCCAGCCGCGCGGCGGTCTCCCGGTCCAGCACCCGGGCCGTGGCCGCCGGGGCCGGGTCGCCGGCCCGGACGCGGGCGAGCAGCGCCGCGCAGTGGCGCCGGTGACGGGCGAACGTGCGCCAGGGGACGACCCGGCCCCTGGCGCGCTGGCCCGCCATCGCCGCGCCGGCGGGCACGTCCAGGATCACCAGATGGAAGCCCGCGCCGGCGCGGCGGGCCAGCCGGGCGAAGCCGCGCAGCACCAGCGGGCCGCAGCCCCGGTTGTGCGCGACCACCGACTCGCCCCGCCCGAGCGCGGCCCGGATGCGCCGGATGTGCGTGACGAACACCACGGCCGTGCGCACCGGCTTCGGCGCCCAGGCGAGCGCGGCAGCCCAGCGCAGCCGGGACTGCATCGAGTCGACGACCGTCGCGCCACCCGCCCTGACCGGGGAACTCTCGGCTCCGGTCAGCGGGTAGAGGCGGCCCAGCAGCGTCGACTTGCCCGCCCCCGGCAGCCCGGTGATGATCACCAGGGAGCCCGCGGGGTAGCACAGCGGCTCGGCCGCCTTCCTGGCGGAGGGAACCGGGGCGGTCAAAGGCGCACATCCTCCCAATAGGACGGGAGGAGTATAGGGCTACGAACCACCCGGGCGCTGGTGACCGAACCTGACGGGTTCGGGCCCGCCGAGCCGCACGACCGGGTCGGCCAGCACCCTCTCCTCCGCGTCGCTCTCCACGGCCGGCTCGATCACCGGCTCGGTCTCGCCCGCGGCCGCCATCCTGCGCGCCAGCCGCTCCCGCAGCCCGGCCGCCTCCTTGACGTGGGAGCGCAGCCCGGCCAGGTTGACCAGCTCGTGCGGGTCGCTGGCCAGGTCGTACAGGGCCTGCTCCCGGTAGCGGGGCGCGGCCTGGTCGTGCCAGCCGTCGGCGTCCTCGGCCACCACGTAGTACTTCCACCGTTCCGTGCGGATGCCGCGGCCCACCTCCGACTCGCTCACCTGGAAGAACACCTCCTCCGGCCAGTCGGCGCGGGCGTCGCGCAGCAGCGGCAGGAACGAGCGGCCCTGCATCTCCTCCGGCACCGGCAGCCCGGCCGCCTCCAGGAGCGTGGGCGGCAGGTCGATCGTCGACACCGGCCGTGCGATCGCGCCGCCGCCGTCGAAGCCCGGCCCGCGCAGCGCCAGCGGCACCCGCAGCGAGGCGTCGTGGCAGGACCGCTTGTACTCGTCGTTGCGGGTCTTGAAGTGGCTGCCGTGGTCGGAGGTGTAGGCCACGATCGTGTCGTCCAGCAGTTCCATGCTGCGCAGCGCGTCCAGCAGCCTGCCGAGCCCCTCGTCCAGCCGCTTGATCTGGCCGAGGTAGCCGCCCAGGTGCCGGTGCGCGGTGCCGCCCAGCGCGGCCAGGTCGGGCGGCAGCCAGCTCCCCTGGTAGCGCTCCTCGTACCCGTCGGGCGCCGGGTAGTTGTCCACCTCGTTCTGGTGGTGCGGCTCGATGAACGACAGGAACAGGAAGAACGGCTCGCGGCTGTGGTCGGCGACGTAGCGGATCGCCGCGTCGACCAGCGCGTCCGAGCGGTAGCCCGGCAGGAACACCGGCTCGCCCGCGTCGTCGTAGGTGATCGTCCGGTAGGCGTCGGAGGTGAACTCCAGGATGTTGGACGCCAGCCAGCTCCGGTAGCCGCCGCGCTCGTCCGCCGGCACCGGATCCCGGCTGCCCAGGTGCCACTTGCCGAGGTAACCGGTGGCGTAACCGGCCGCGCCGAAGTGGTGGGCCAGCGTCCGCTCCTCCGGCGGCAGCACGATGCCGTTGCGGTAGACCCCCGTCGTGGTCGGGTAGCGCCCGGTCTGCAGCGCCGACCGGGCCGGCGCGCACACCGGCTGCGGGGTCAGCGCCACCGCGGCCTGCGTCCCGTACCTGGCCATGCGGTCGAGGTTCGGGGTGAAGGCCGGGCCGACGGTGTCCCACCGCTGCTGGTCGGTGAGGACGACGATCACGTTCGGGCGCACTCGATGACTCCTAACGAAGGCCGGTCAGCGCGATACCGCGCACGAAGTATCGCTGGCTGACGATGAACAGCACGGCGGTGGGGACGAACAGGATCACCGAGCCCGCCGCCGTGAGATGCCAGAGGGTGAAGTACTCCTGGTTGAACAGCGTGAGCCCGACCGGGATCGTCCGCATCTCCGGCGTCGTGGTCGCCACCAGCGGCCACAGGAACTCGTTCCACTGGAACACGAACGTGAACAGCCCCAGCACAGCGAGCGCCGGCCGGGTCTGCGGCAGGATGATCCGCCGGTAGATCGCGAACTCCGAAGCGCCGTCGATCCGGGCCGCGTGGATCAGGTCGTCCGGGATCGGCTGGATGAACTGCCGCATCAGGAAGATCCCGAACGCGTCCATCAGGAACGGGGTGATCAATCCCTGGTACGTGTTGATCCACCCGAGATGCGCCATGAGCACGTACAAGGGGATCATCCGCACGAAGAACGGCACCATGAGCGTCGCCAGCAGCGCCACGAACAGCGTGTTGCGCAGCGGGAAGCGGAACTTCGCGAACACGTAGCCGACCAGCGGGTCGAACAGCAGGTGGGCCAGCGTGATCGCGCCCGCCACGACGAGGCTGTTGACGATGAAGTCGCCGAACGGCGCCCGCTCGAACAGCTCGGCGTAGTTGCCCCACTGCGGGCTCTCCGGCACGATCACCGCCTCGGCCGCGAGCGTCTCCGCCTCCGTCTGCAGCGACAGCGAGAGCATGTAGAGCAGCGGCAGCACCATCACCAGCGAGGCGACGGTGAGCATCAGGTAGACCAGCGCGCGCCGCATCAGTACTGCACCTCCCCGCGCCGCCCGGCCCGCAGCTGGATCAGGGTGAAGGCGACGATCACCACCAGGAGCAGCACCGACTGCGCCGAGGCGTAGCCGAAGTCGCGGGCGCGGAAGGCCACGTTGAAGATGTGGAACACCGACAGGTCGGTGGCGTCGCCCGGCCCGCCGTTGGTGATGATGTACGCCTGACCGAAGGCCTGGAGCCCCGAGATCACCGCCATCACCGACACGAACAGCGTCGTCGGCGCCAGCAGCGGCAGCGTGATCCGCCAGAACCGGTGCCAGCCGTCGGCCCCGTCGATCTTCGCCGCCTCGTGGAACGTCTCCGGGATGCCCTGCAGCCCGGCCAGGAACAGCACCATCGTGTAGCCCGCGCTCTGCCAGAGGGTGATCGCGGCGATGGTGAGGAGCGGATGCGTGTTGAGCCACTGCTGCTCGGGCAGCCCGACGGCGGACAGCGACCGGTTCAGCACGCCCAGCTCCGGGTCGAGGATGTTGCGCCACAGCAGCCCGACGATCGCCACCGACGTCAGGTAGGGCACGAGCAGCATCATCCGGAACGCCACCCGGCCCCGCAGCGGCCGGTCCAGGGCCAGCGCCAGGGCCAGCCCGAGCACGATCGACCCCGCCACCACCGCCACCGCGAACGCGACCGTCACCAGGAACGAGTGGCGCACCGACGGGTCGGCCAGGGCCTGGGCGTAGTTGCCCAGGCCCGTGAACCGGTCCGCCTGCGGCCCGGTCATCAGGCTCGTGGAGACCACGTTCCCGATCGGCAGGTAGAAGAACGCGGCGAAGAACAGGATCGCCGGCAGCAGGAACAGGTAAGCGGTGCGGGCGTACCTGGCCGACAGGGTGCGCGGGCGGAGCACGCTCACTTCAGGAAGCCCTTGGCCGTCTCGGCGAGGGCCTCGATCGCCTCCTCCGCCGGCCGGTTCTGGATCACCACCGACTGGTACATCTTCTTCAGCTCCTCGTCGAACCTGCCCGACTGGCCGGTCAGCCGGATCTCCTGGCTGGAGTCCTGGGCGTAGCCGAGCGCATCGGCGAAGGGTTTGATCAGCGGGTCGTTCCCCACCTCGGGCAGCTCGGCCCAGGAGACGCGCGGCATGAGCATGCCGACCTCCTCGGTGGCCGCCCGCTCGACCTCCAGGGCGGTGATGCGCTTGATGAAGTCCCACGACAGGTCGGGCCTGGCGGCCTTGGCCGGCACGAGCAGGCTGGTGCCGGCCGCGTTGGTGGCCTGCCCGTCCTTCTTGAGCGGGGCGGCCAGGCCGAGCTCGATGTCGGGGCTGGTCTCCTTGATCGGCCCGAGGTCCCAGGGGCCCGTGATGATCATCGCGGCCCGCCCGGCGGAGAACAGCTTCTGCGGCCCCGAGTAGTCGGTGCCCGACACCGGCACCGGCGCCACCTTGTGCCTGTGCACCAGGTCGGCCTGGAACCGCATGGCCTCGACCGCCTTGTCACGCGGCGTCAGCACCTCCTTGGTGCCGGGGTCGTAGTGGCGGACGCCGGCCTGCAGCAGCCAGGGGTTGGCGTAGGTGTGGTCCTGGTTGAGCGCGATGCCGTACACGTCATCCTTGGTGAGCTTCCTGGCCGCCTCCAGCAGTTCCTCCCAGGTGGTGGGCGGCCGGACGCCGGCGGTGTCGAGCATCCCCTTGTTGTAGAAGAGCAGGGTGCACGTCAGGTGGAGCTGCACCCCGTACACCTGGCCCTGGTAGGAGTTGCGCTCGACCGTGACCGGCTGCCAGTCGGCGGGGAAGCCCATGGCGGCGCCGTCGCGGTCGACGTACTCCTGGAGCGAGCGGGCGTTGCCGGAGAGCGCGAACTCCTGCACCCACCCGCCGGGCTCCTCGACCACGTCCGGCACGACCCCGGAGGCGAAGTCGGCCAGCAGCCGGGTGCGCAGGTCGGGCCACTGGTACTTCTGGAAGTTGACGGTGACCTTGTTGGCCTGCTCGAACTCGGCGATCACCTTGCGGTAGGCCTGGTAGTCGTGGCCGGCGTTCCAGTAGACGGTGAACGTGCCGGGCTCGGCGCCCGGCGCGGGCGGGGCGCCCGCGCACGCGGACAGGATGGGTACGGTCGCGGCGGCGGAGGCGAGGCGGAGCAGGTCCCGGCGGGAAAGGTGGGGAGACATCTGCGTCGGTTTCCCTTCTAGGAGGAGCCCCTCCGCACGAACGTCCACGGGCGGACGATCTCGCGGGCGGGCGGTGGCTCCTCGGCCTGGAGCCGGTCGAAGAGCAGGCGGACGACGTCGGTGTAGTCGTGCCGGATGGGGCCAACGGTGCTGAGCTGGGGGTTGGTGATGAGGCCTTCGTCGATGTTGCCGACGCCGACCACCGCGACGTCGGCGGGCACGCGCAGCCCGGCGTCCCTGACCGCCCAGATCGTGCTGATCGCGGCCCGGTCGCTGGCGGCGAAGACGGCGTCGGGAGGGTCGGGGGAGCGCAGCAGACCGGTCGCCGCCTGGTAGGCGCTCACCCGGTCGTCGGCGCCCGACACCACGGTCCGCTGTTCGATCCCGTGGCGGTCGAGCGCCGTGTGGTAGCCGAGGAGCCGGCCGATCGGCCGGTCGCGGTAGAGCTCGTAGCGCTGGGCCAGGAACGCGACGCGCCGCCGCCCCTGGGCGATCAGGTGCTCCACCGCCTCGGCCGACACCTCGGTCTCCGGCGCCCGTACGACGTCGCAGCCGGGCGGCACGGGGCCGTTGCCGATCACGACGGTCGGCAGCCGGGCGGACACGACCTGGGCGAGCAGCTCCTCGGTGAGGTGGTCGCCGACGTTGTTGACGAGCACCGCGTCCGCGATGCCGCCGCGCAGAACGTCGACCGCGGCCACGGCGCGGGCCTCGGAGTAGACGGCCAGCGTGACGACGGAGTATCCGTGCCCGTCGGCCATCTCGTGCAGGTCGCGGGCCAGCCGCTCGTCGGTCGGCACCCCGCCGAACGAGCCCTGGACCAGGCACACCCGCTGCGTCCTGCGCCTGCGCAGGCTCCTGGCGGCCTGGTTGGGGGTGTAGCCGAGCCGGGCGGCGGCGTCGAGGACGCGCTGCCTGGTCTCGGCGCCGACGCGCCGGTCCCGCCCGCTGAGGACGTACGAGACGGTGGCGGTCGACACCCCGGCCAGCTCGGCTACCTGCTTGGCGGTGGGTCGCATGTTATACGTATAACGTAGTATTCCCTATATGTAAAGGGGGTTTTGATGATGGCGCTATGATGCCCGATGCCTCTGCTGTACGAGGCGCGGTCCCGTACGTTCCCGCTCATAGTTAATCGTTTAACACTCGCCGCGCTCCCTGTGAAGAGGTCAGCGGGAACTCGGCGTCAGCGCACGGTGTCCACGATCGCCTCCGCGGCGGGGTGCCAGGGCCGGCCGGGCGGGCCGGTGAGCACCAGTCTCCTGGTGACCCGCTGGTCGAGCGGCACCAGGACGAGCCGGGTGTCGATCATCGCGGCGGTGAGACCGGGCACGACGGTCACCCCGACGCCGGAGCGCACCATGGCGAGCAGCGTGCCCATCTCGCGGATCCGGTGCGTGGGCGTGAAGGGCACGCCTCCCCGTCGGAAGACCTCCCTGATGTGCGGCTCGCAGCCGCCGCACGACAGCAGGAAGGCGTCGTCCGCCAGGTCCGCCATGCTGACGGACGGTTCCCCCGCGAGAGGGTGGTCCCGGCGGAGCAGGGCGTGGAAGGCGTCCTCGCCGACGACCGCCCCGGCGCCCGGAGGCGGATCGACCAGTACGGCGAGTTCGACGGTGGAGTCCGCGAGCCAGTCGGCGACCTCGTCGTCCTCGCCCTCGAACACGGTGATCTCGACCTTGGGGAAGTCGGACCTCCAGCGGTTCAGCAGGCCGGGAAGGAGCCCTTGGCACACGCTCGGCGGGGCGGCCAGCCTGATGGCCCCGCTCGGCACGCCGTCCCGCCGCGCGACGAGGTCCTCGATGGCGACGGCTGCCGCGACGGCCGCGCGGGCGTGCGCGAGGATCCGTTCGCCGAACGCGGTGGGCCGAGGGCCGCCCTGGCGGAGCAGCACCGGAGTGCCGAGCGTCCGCTCCAGCGCGGCGACGGAGTGGGAGACGGCCGACTGGCTCACCCCGAGGCTGTCGGCCGCGGCGCCGAAGCCGCCTTCGTCCAGCACCGCCACGAACGCCTTCAGCTGCGCGATGTGCACCGTCATGAGCATCCTTCATGGCATCCGTGGTCCAACTTGTTGGACTCATGATTCCCGCGTGAGCAGGATGCCGTCCATAGCCACACCGAGGGAGGCCGGATGCGCTGGATGCCGGGGTTCGTGATGCTGTCGGTCATCTGGGGGGCGAGCTTCGCGCTGATCAAGATCGCGGTCGAGGCGGGGGTCCCGCCGCTGTGGGTCGCGTTCTGGCGGTGCTTCTTCGGCGCGCTGGCTCTCCTCGCGGTGTGCGCGCTCCGGCGCGAGCGCCTCCCCCGCGACCGCACCGTGTGGGGGCACGCGCTGGTGGTGGCCGCGCTGCTCAACGCGGTGCCGTTCACCTTCCTCGCGTACGGCGAGACGCTGGTGAGCTCGGTGCTCGCCGGGGTGTGGAACGCGACGACGCCGCTGACCACGCTGGTGTTCGTCATCCTCATGGTGCCGCAGGAGAGGCCGACCGCCCGGCGCCTGCTCGGGCTGCTCGTCGGCTTCGCGGGGGTCCTCGTGGTCCTCGGGATCTGGCAGGGCGTGGACGGCGCCCCGCTGGCCGGGAGCCTCGCCTGCCTGGCGGCGACGACCTGCTACGGGGCCGGTTTCGCCTACACCCGCAGGTTCTACTCCGCGCGGGAGGGCTCCGCCGCCGCCCTGTCGGCCGTGCAGATCGTCTGCGCGACCGCCCAGCTGGCCGTCTTCGCTCCCCTCGGCGGTGGCGGGCCGTCCTGGCCGGGCGTGCCGGCCGCGGCGGCGCTCGTGGTGCTCGGCGCTGTCGGGACGGGTCTGGCGTACATCCTGAACCTGCGGGTGATCCGCTCGGCCGGGTCCACGGTGGCCGCCACCGTGACGTACGTGACCCCGGTGTGGTCGACGTCGCTCGGCGTGACGCTGCTCGGCGAACCGCTGGGCTGGAACGTCGTCGCGGGCGGGGTCCTCGTGATCGCCGGGGTCTTCCTCTCGCGCACGGACCGGGCGGCGCCTGGGGTCCTCTCCGGGTCCCGGCACGCCGCGTCCCGGGATCCGGAGAGGACCCCGGGACATCCCGTCAGCCGGCGTCGAGGGCTGCGGTGATCTTGCGGGCCATCTCCGCCATGACTGGGCCGGGCTCGCCTTCCTGTGCCCGGGCGGCTGCTTCGACGGCGATGAGGACGGTGTCGCGGAAGTCGCCGGCCGCCGCCGGATCCTGCCGCTTGAGCAGGCTCATGGCCTCCGTCAGGGCCGGCAGCACATGGTCGGCGAGCGCGGCCACGGACTTGCCGTTCAGGTCGATGTCTCTGGTCTTCTCGGCGAGCGCGTGCCCGACCGGGCCGGTCGCGGAGTACAGAGCGACGGAGCCGCCGGTGGCGACCTTGTGGGGCTTGCCGGAGGCGGCGGCCAGCAGCGAGACGGCGCCGTAGGCGGCGGTGCGCAGGGTGCGCTTGTCCTGGTCGGTGAGGGTGATGGACATGGTGGTGTGCTCCTTCGCGGGGTCGGTGTCAGTCGTCGATGGCCTGGTAGAGCGTGGTCCAGAAGTCGTGGATCAGCCGCGCGGGATCCGGGACGGACAGCCCGACCTGGGTGAGCAGGATGCCGACGAGCCGGTTGTGCGGGTCGGCGTAGCTCGTGGTGCCGGTGCCGCCGTCCCAGCCGAACTGGCCGACCGGAGCGTAGTCGCCGCGGTAGGTGCGCACCGCCATCCCCACGCCCCAGCCGCCGTGCTGGCCCTGGCCGTGCGAGATGTGGACGTTGTCGACGGCCGTGGCGGTGCGGGCGGCGGTCTGCTCGGGCGTGAGCCGGTTGGTGGTCATGAGCTCGACGGCGGGCCGCGACAGGATCCGCCTCCCTTCGTGCACCCCGCCGTTGAGCAGCATCCGGAAGTAGGCGTGGTAGTCGTCGACGGTGGACACCAGCCCGCCGCCGCCTCCCTGGAACGCCGGCGGCTCGCTCCACCGCCCTCCCTTGGCCTCGTCCCACACCAGGAACTCGCCGGTCTGCGGGTCGGGGGCGTAGAGAGCCGGCAGCCGGTCGAGCCGGTCGGCGGGCACGTGGAAACCGGTGTCGTTCATCCCGAGCGGGTCGAAGACGCGCTCGCGCAGGAAATCCTCGAACGACCGGCCGGTGACCCGGGCCACCAGCACACCGAGCAGGTCGTTGCTGATCTGGTACTGCCAGTGCTCGCCGGGCTGGTGCATCAGCGGAAGCTCGCCCAGACGGCGCATCCACTCGTCAGGCTCGGGCATCGGCACCGGCAGGTTGGGCGTGAGCCCTCGCTCGAAGACCGCGTTCATGATCGGCGTGCCGAGCGCCATCATGTCCATGCCGAGCCCGAACGTGGAGGTCAGCAGGTCACGTACGGTGATCGGCCGCCGCGCCGGCACGGTGTCGTCCAGCGGGCCGTCGATCCGCCTCAGCACCCGCCGGTCGGCCAGTTCGGGCAGCCATGGCTCCACCGGGTCGTCCAGCCGCAGCCGGCACTCGTCCAGCAGCACCATCGCCCCCGCGACCGTGACCGGCTTGGACGTGGAGGCCATCCGGAAGATCGTGTCGCGGCTCATCGGCGCGCCGCCGTCGCGGTGCATCGTCCCGAGCGCCTCGACATGTGTCCGGCCGCCACGGCTGACCAGGGCGACGAGCCCGGGGATCTTCCCGGAGTCGACATGCTCGGCCAGCACCTCGCGCATCCTGCGTAGCCCTGCCGCGGAGAAGCCGCCGTTGCTGTGTTCCATCATCATCCCCTCGCTCACCGTCTGTTCGGAAATCTTTGAACACCTGGAAAGCTACATTGCATTCAAGAATCAGTCAACACAAAAAGGCATACATCCTTCCTGTTCAAGCAGGATCTAGATGCTTGCATTGCAATAAGGATGGAGCTGAACGCAATGAATGATCAAGCAGGCATTGCAACAGGCTCGGAGTGAATGCATACTGTGCAGCGAGCGCGCGCATGCCGGCGGATGGGAGACGAACACCGATGCCCGGAGGCAGACTCACTGACGAGGACCGTCGGCACATCGCTGAGGGGCTGGCCGAGGGGCTCGGATACGCGGAGATCGGCCGGCGCCTGGGGCGGCCCGCCTCGACCGTGATGCGGGAGGTCGCCCGCAACGGCGGGCCCGACGACTACCGTGCGGACCGGGCCCACGAGGCCGCGCGGCATCGTGCGCGCCGGCACAAGCCGTCCCGGCCGCCGGCGCCGCCGATCCCCGACGACGACCACGGGCGTGATCCCCGAGCGGTGCTCGACTTCACGGAGTCCTTCACCGAGCTTCTCGTCCAGCAGGGGCTGCCCCGGATGGAGGCCCGGGTGCTGGCCTGCCTGTACATCACGGACTCCGGCACGCTCACCGCCGCCGACCTGGTCCAGCGGCTCCGCGTCAGCCCGGCGTCGATCTCGCACGCCATCGCCTTCCTCGAACAGCAGGGAATGCTGAGGCGCGAGCGGGTTCCCGGCGCGCGTCGCGAACGCTATGTCGTCGACGACGAGATCTGGCTCCCGAACCTCCTCGCGGCTCTGCGGATGAACGAGGCCCTGGCGGCCGCGTCGCGGCGCGGGGCCGAGATCCTGGGGGTCACGACGCCGGCGGGCGCCCGCTTCGAGACCTCCGCCGAACTCCTCCTCCTCCTGAGCGAGGCCTTCCGGCAGGTCATCGAGCGGTGGCAGCAGAAACCGGCCCTCCGGGGCGAACGCGCGGACGGGCCCGGCGTGCGCAGGTGAGAACTGCCGGACGGTTGCGCTTTATATGAAGACCGGTCTATTTTCACTCGTGTGGGACGCAAAGGGGACCAGACGCGGGCGCGGCTGCTCGACGCGACGCAGGAGCTGATCGAGGCCGGGGGATACTCCGCCGCCGGGCTCAACCAGGTGATCGCCGCCAGCGGCATGCCCAGGGGATCGCTCTACTTCCACTTCCCCGGCGGCAAGGACCACCTGGTCGCCGAGGCGCTGCGGCGGGCCGGCCGGGAGATCGAGCAGGCCGTGCGTGACCTCGCGGACACCGCCCCCGACACCGTCTCCCTGGTGACCGGCGTCATCCACCTGCTGGCCGACCGGCTGGAGGCGTCGGGCTGGCGCAAGGGCTGCCCGGTGGCCACGGTCGCCCTGGAGATGGCGGCCGGGAACGACGCCCTCCAGCAGGTCTGCGCCGAGGTCTACGACTCGTGGGAGGCCATCCTCCGGGAGCGGCTCGCCGCCGGCGGGCATCCGGACGCTGACGACACCGCCACGACCGTCCTGGCCCTGATCGAGGGCGCGCTGCTGCTGGCCAGAGCGCGACGCAGCCGCGAGCCTCTGGACCGGGCGGCCCGGAAGGTCGCCGCCCTGCTGTGAACGACGGCCGGGACCGGCCGACCCATGCCCTCAAAATATGTAGACCGATCTATTTTCAAGGAGTTGCCATGCGACCCGACTCGATCGTCTTCGGCGCCGCGGGTTTCGTCGGCCGTGCCCTGGTCGAGGAGCTCCTGCGGCGCGGCCACGGCGTCGCCGCCGCCGTCCGCGGCGGGGGAGACCGCCTGGCGTCCGCACTCGCCGAGCGCGACGTCCCCCTCGACGGCCTCCGCGTCGTGACCGCCGACATCACCCGCCCCGGCCTCGGTCTGGCGGACGACCTGGCAGACGTACGCGACGTCTACAACACCGCCGCCCGGTTCGCCTTCGGCCTGGGCGTCACGGAGGCGCGAGCCGTGAACGTCACCGGTGCGCTCAACGTCCTCGACTGGGCCGCCACCCTGACGTACCTGCGCCGGGTGGTGCACATCAGCGGATACCGGGTGAGCGGTGGCGGCGCCCCCGACTACCGCAGGCTGGGCGCCTACGAGGGGTCCAAGCGGGAGGGCGACACGGCGGTACGGGCCCGCGCCCAGGAGCGGGGCATCCCGCTGACCATCGCCAACCCGGCCACCGTGATCGGCCCCGGCCAGTTCATCGGCCTCGCCTCGCTGGTGTCCGACCTCTGGCGCGGCCGGCTGCCCGCCGTCCCGGGAGGCCCCGAGGTGTTCGTGCCCGTGGTCGACCTCGGCTATCTCGCCGCCTTCCTCGCCGACCTCCCCGCGGACGAGAGGACCGAGGGCAACGCCTACTGGGTGCTCGACGAGGAGACACCCCACCTGCCCGACCTCGTCAAGCTGATCGCCGCACACCTCGGAGTCCCGGCGCCGGAACGCACGATCCCGGTCGGGCTGCTGCGGCGCCTCCCCCGTACGATCACCGGAGCCGAGCCGGAGACCCTGTCCTTCCTGTCCGCGGACCGCTACGACACCGCCTCCGCCCAGGCCGTCGCCAGGCGTCCCATGCCCCCGGTCGGACCGGCGCTCAAGCGGTGGGCCGACGACCTCGTCGCCACCGGCTTCGGCACGTCGGCCCCGCCGCGCGGACCGTACGGGTTCCACCGGGTCGCGGGCAGCGCGACGTGGCTGACCGGGGAGCGCGAGCACCCGTCCCACGTCCTGCTGCACGGGCTGCCGTTCGACTCCGCGTCGTGGTCGCAGATGGTCGAACGGCTCGACGCCCCCGTCCTCGCCGCCGACCTGCCCGGTCTCGGCCGGTCGTCCCCCGCCGACGGGCCTCTGGAGGACTGGCTGGCCGAGCTCCTCCGTACGGTCGGGAGCAGGCCCACGCTGGTGGCCCACTCCCTGGCGTGCGGTCCTGCCATCCGTCACGCGGCGGCCCATCCCGACGGCCTCTCCCGCCTCGTGCTGGTCGCCCCGGCGTTCCTCCAGGCTCCCGCCCCGTGGCCGCGGCGCTCCTCGCTCGCCGTCCCCGTGCTGCGGCGCATGACCTCCGCCCGGCTGGCCCGCGCACTCGGCGTCCCCGAGAGCCCCGCCACCGTCAGCGCCGCCGCGAACCTCGCCCGCCCCGGTCACGCCCGCCGCGTCGTCGCCGCCATGCGAGCCGCCCGCGCCGACCTCGCGAGCACGCTGTCCCGGGTGACGGTGCCCGTGGACATCGTCGTGGGCTCGGCCGACCCGCTGGTCACGCCCGTGGACAGGCCGGTGACGGTGATCGAGGGAGCCGGCCACTACCCTCAGCTGACCCATCCGGACGACCTCGTCCACGCGCTCGCCGGCGCGGGCACACCGCCCAGAATCGGCCTCTAGACTCACCGATCATGACGAACATAGACGAGCAGGGCAGGCCAGAGCCTCCTGTCAACGCCGACGAGACCGGCACCCTCCTGGGCTTCCTCGACTTCCAGCGTGCCACGTTCGAGTGGAAGATCGGCGGCCTGGACGCGGCCGGCCTGAACGTGACCGTCGCCGCCTCCTCGATGACCCTCGGCGGCATGATCAAACACCTGGCCTACGTCGAGGACTACTGGTTCTCGGCGTTCCTGCACGGCCGCGACGCGCACGCCCCGTGGGACGCGGTCGACTGGAAGGCCGACCGCGACTGGGACTGGCACTCGGCCGGCCAGGACACGCCGGAGCAGCTCATGGAGCTCTGGCAGGACGCGGTGACCCGCTCCCGCGCCGCCGTCAAGGATGCGCTGGCCGACGGCGGCCCGGAGCAACTCGCCCGCCGCACCTGGCCCAACGGCGACACCCCCAACCTGCGCTGGATCCTGTGCCACATGATCGAGGAGTACGCCCGCCACAACGGCCACGCCGACCTCATCCGCGAGTCGATCGACGGCCTCACGGGCGAGTAGGCGACGATCAGCCCTTCGCGGAGTCGTACTCCTCGCGGGCTGTCTGGACGGCCGGGAGGCGGCGTTCGGTCCATTCGGCGAGGGAGCGGACCTGGGTGGCGGCTTCGCGGCCGAGGGGGGTGAGGGAGTAGTCGACGTGGGGCGGGATGACCGGACGGGCGTCGCGGCGGACGAAGCCGTCGCGCTCCAGGGTCTGGAGGGTCTGGGCGAGCATCTTCTCGCTGACCCTGCCGATCTCGCGGCGCAGCTCGCTGAAGCGGTGGGTGCGCTTCTCCAACGCCAGCAGGATGAGGACGCCCCAGCGGCTGGTGACGTGCTCCAGGACGAGCCGGTACGGGCACGTCTCCTCCGTGACCCTTACTTTCATGTCAGTACCTTACTTTGAAGTGTGTACTCCTTCCAGAGTGAGTTTCCTGCCTAAGCTGGGCGGAAACGGCAGAAGGGATATCACGCATCATGAGTTTCGTCGTCACCGGAGCCACCGGACACCTCGGCGGCCTGGTCGTGGACGGGTTGCTGAAGGCGGGCAAGCCGGTCGCCGCCGTGGTCCGCGACAAGGACAAGGCCGCCCGTCTAGCCGAGCGGGGTGTGGAGGTGCGGGTCGCCGACTACGACGAGCCCGAGGCGTTGCGTGAGGCATTCCGCGCCGGCGACAGGGTGCTGTTCGTCTCGGGCAGCGAGCCGGGGCGGCGCGAGCCCCAGCACCGCAACGTCGTCGAGGCGGCCCGCGACGCGGGTGTGGCGCTGCTCGCCTACACCAGCGTGCTCGGCGGGCCCGAGGCCGACTTCGTCCTGGCCGCCGACCACAAGGCCACCGAGCAGGCCATCCTCGACGCCGGGGTGCCGTACACGTTCCTGCGCAACGGCTTCTACCACGAGGTCTACACCGAGACCATCCCCCAGGCCCTGGAACGCGGAGCCGTCACCGCCTCCGCCGGCGACGGGCGGATCGCCACCGCCTCACGGGCCGACTACGCTGCCGCGGCCGTCGCCGTCCTCACCGGCGAGGGTCACGAGGGCAGGGCGTACGAGCTGTGCGGCGACACGGCGTGGTCCTTCGCCGAGTTCGCGGCCGAGTTGTCGAAGCAGTCGGGCCGGGCGGTCGAGTACCGGCCCCTGACCACCGAGGAACACCGGGGCCTCCTGCTGGGCGCCGGGCTGCCCGAGCCGGTGGCGGACTTGGTGGCCGACATCGACCGGGCGATCGAGCGCGGCCTGCTCACCCGTACCTCCGACGACCTGCGGCAGCTCATCGGCCGGCCCCCGACCCCACTCGCCGAGGCCATCACGAGCGCGCTCAAGCACTGACCCGAGCTCTCGATGTGCCCAAGCTGAGACCCCTTGGTCAGCTCGATGGCTGAGCTTGTTCCGCTTCGGCGGCCTCGTGGTCGGCAGGGTTAGCCAGGCCGCTGTGCGGCCGGGGGAGGGGCGGTGCTGCCGCGGGGGACGAGGCGGGGGGCCTGGTCGCGGATGGCCTCGACCTCCTGTCCTTCGATCAGTGACAGCAGCGCCCGCGCCGCGTGCGCGCCGTAGGCCGGGATGTCGCGGGTGAGCGCGCTGAGGGCGGGCCGGACGATCTGGGAGAGCGGCGAGTCGTCCCAGGCCACGATCGACAGGTCGGCCGGCACCCGGAGCCGCAGCTCGTCGGCGGCCGACATGCCCGCGACCGCCATGATGTCGTTGTCGTACATGATGGCCGTCGGGCGGGTGGCGGCGCTCATCAGCCGGCGGGTGGCGTGGGCGCCCTCCTCGCCGGTGTAGTCGGTGTGCATGATCGTGTGCCACTCCAGCCCGAGCTCCCGGCAGGCGGCGGTGAACGCCTGGTCGCGCAGGACGGTGTGGACGAGGTCGGGCAGCCCGGCGACGCGGGCGACGCGGCGGTGGCCGAGGGCGTGCAGATACTCGACCGTCTCGCGGACGGCGGCGGCGTCGTCGGCCCAGACGGGGGTGAGCGCGCCGGCTTCGGACGGGTCGCCGAGGACGACGGCGGGCATGCCGAGCTCGTGCAGCGCCGTGACGCGGGGGTCGGAGAAGCGCAGGTCGACGAGGATGGCGCCGTCGACGCGGCCCTCGCCCCACCAGCGCCGGTAGACCTCGGTCTCCTGCTCGGGGGCGGTGACGACCTGGAGCATGAGGGCGTAGGAGCGGGCGGACAGCTCGGTCTCGATGCCGCTGATCAGCTCCATGAAGAACGGCTCGACGCCGAGGATGCGGGCGGGGCGGCAGAGGGTGAGCCCGACGGAGCGGGCCTGCGCGCCGTTGAGCGCGCGGGCGGCGCTGTTGGGCCGCCAGCCGATCTCCTCGGCGATGGCCTTGATCGCCGCGCGCTTCGCGGGCGACACGCCGGGGCGGTCGTTGAGTGCGTAGGAGACGGCCACTTTGGAGACCCCCGCCCTGCGCGCGATGTCGGCGATCGTTGGTCGCTTCACCGAGCCCCCTGGATGTGAACCGGTTAGTCAGGTACGTGAACGCACCTTACTACCGGCGAGAGGGGCGCGCACCTGCGAAACCGTCCTTGGGAGCGCTCCCTCGGCTTAACCGGTCCTCCGAAAGCTGCATCTCAAACTCGTTACGACCCTTGACGCGATCGTCGCGCCGATTTTACCGTCGCGGTACTTATCCGGTTCAGCGACAAGCCGTCCGCGACATTTCGGGAGCGCTCCCACAAGGCAGCAGCGGACGGCCGTGCGGCGGCGTATGTCCCGGGCCGCCCAACGTTCGGGGGTTGGACAGACGGTCGACCTCCGCCGACGAGGCGGGGGAAGGAGAGCACAGATGCAGACCCGGGCGCGGATTCTCATACCGCTCCTCGCGGCGGGCCTGGCCGCAGCCGCCTGTACCGGTGGCGGCGGCACCGCCGCACCGACACCCGCGACCTCCCAGGCGGGCAGCCCGCCCGCCCAGGGCAACGCCGGCGCGCTGCCCCGCAACGAGACGCTGTACACGACCGGCACCCAGTGGGGCCCGCCGGCCAACTTCAACCCGATCCGCGAGTGGGACTCCGCCACCGGGACCAAGGGCCTGGTGTACGAGACGCTCTTCCACTACGACCCGAACGCGGGCAAACTCGTCCCCTGGATCGCCGAGAGCGGCAGCTGGACGGACGACAAGACGTACGAGGCCAAGATCCGCCAGGGCGTCACCTGGGCCGACGGCAAGCCGCTGACCGCCAAGGACGTCGCCTTCTCCTACGGCCTCGGCAAGATGGAGACGGTCCCGTTCCACAACATCTGGGACTGGCTGGAGAACGTCGAGGCGGTCGACGACCAGACGGTCCGCTTCTCCTTCTCCGAGGCCAACTACCAGGAGTGGGACTTCAACCTCTACAGCCGCGTCATCGTCCCCGAGCACGTGTGGACCGGCCGCTCCGAGGAGGACGTGCTCAACGGCGTCAACGAGAACCCGGTGGGCAGCGGCGCCTACAAGTACCAGAGCCACGACCAGGACCGCGTGGTCTGGGTCAAGCGTGACGACTGGTGGGGCAAGACCGCGCTCGGCATGGAGCCCAAGCCCAAGTACATCGTGGACGTGGCGAACCCCAGCAACGAGGTCGCCATGGGCATGCTGCTGCAGAAGGGCCTGGACCTCAGCAACAACTTCATGCCCGGCGTGGCGAACCTGATCAACGGCAACTTCGGCATCACCTCGTACTACGACGAGCCGCCGTACATGCTGTCCGCCAACACCGCCTGGCTGGTGCCCAACACCACCAAGAAGCCGATGGACGACCCCGCCTTCCGCAAGGCGCTGGCCACCTCGGTCGACGTCAAGAAGATCGTCGAGGGCGTCTACGGCAACCTGGTCAAGGCGGCCAGCCCGACCGGCCTGCTGCCGCAGTGGGACCAGTTCGTCGACCAGGCCGTGGTGAGCTCCGACGGCTTCACGTTCAACACCGACGAGGCCAAGAAGATGCTGGCCGACGCCGGATACCGCGACCGCGACGGCGACGGGCTGGTGGAGAACAAGGACGGCTCGAAGATCAGCCTGACCATCGAGGTGCCCACCGGCTGGACCGACTGGATGGAGGCGGCCCGGGTCATCTCCAGCAGCGGCAAGGCGGCCGGCATCGAGATCACCCCCGAGTTCCCCGACTTCAACGCCCTGGTGGAGAAGCGCGGCAAGGGCAACTTCGACCTGGTCATCAACAACGAGCGCCAGCTGTCCAGCAGCCCGTGGACCTACTACGACTACATGTTCCAGCTCCCGATCCGGAAGGTGCAGAACACCACCAACTTCGGGCGCTACGAGAACAAGGAGGCCTGGGAGCTGGTCCAGCAGCTCGACAAGGTCAAGACGGACGACGTCGAGGGGATGAAGGAGGTCATCTCCAAGATCCAGAAGATCCACATGGACGACATGCCGATCATCCCGCTCTGGTACAACGGCATGTGGGCCCAGGCCAGCAACGCCACCTGGAAGAACTGGCCCTCCGCGGCGGAAGGCGCCCCCAAGCACGCGCCCACGATGTGGCGCAACTGGATGGAGCTCGGCGGCTTCGAGACGCTGACCCAGCTCCAGCCGGCGGCCGGCTGACCTGACACAACGGCGCCCCCTCCGCCCGTCCTCCGGGCGGAGGGGGTCCCTTGGGGAGATCTTCGTGCGCCAATACTTCGGCAGGAAACTGTTCATCTACGGCCTCACCTTCGTGGCCGCCGTCACGGTCAACTGGGTGATCCCGCGCTTCATGCCCGGCGACCCGGTCGCGAGCATGCTGGCCAGGGCCCGCGTCTCACAGCCCGAGGCCGTCGAGGCGATGCGGGTCTACTACACCAACCTCTTCGGCTTCGACGAGCCGATCTGGCAGCAGTACCTGAACTTCTGGGGCGCGCTCTTCCGGGGCGACTTCGGCATCAGCATCTACGTCTTCCCGGTGCCGGTGACCGACCTGATCATGGGCGCTGTCCCGTACACGCTGGGGTTGATGATCCCGGCGGTGCTGCTCAGCTACTGGGTGGGCAACCGGTTCGGCGCGTTCGCCGCGCGCAGGAAGCTGCTGGACAACACCGTGCTGCCGGTCGGCTACGTCCTCACCGCGACCCCGTACATGTGGCTGGCCGTGCTGCTGGCCTGGGGGTTCGGCGTGGTGGCCGGATGGTTCCCGATCGCCGGCGGCTACAGCTTCTCGCTCACGCCGAGCTGGTCCTGGACGTTCTTCCTGGACCTGCTGCACCACTGGGCGCTGCCGTTCCTGTCGCTGTTCCTGGTGGCGCTGGGCGGGTGGGCGATCGGCATGCGCAACATGATCATCTATGAGCTGGAGTCGGACTACTCCAACTACCTGGCCGCGCTCGGCGCGCCGGCCAAGCTGATCCGCCGCTACGCCTACCGCAACGCGATCCTGCCCCAGATCACCGGCCTGGCGCTGCAGCTCGGCGTGCTGGTCGCGGGCGCGCTGGTCACCGAGATCGTCTTCTCCTATCCGGGGATCGGCAGCCTGATTCTCAAGGCGATCCAGAACCAGGACTTCTTCCTGCTGCAGGGCTCGTTCATGTTCATCGTCATCGGGGTGCTGGTGGCCAACTTCATCATCGACATCGTGTACGTGCTCATCGACCCACGCACGCGCACCGGGATGGCGGGAGCGCAGGCATGACCGCGACGACGGCACTGCCCACCGAGGAGCGCGTGGTGCGCCGCGAGGCGCTCTACTTCGCCGTACGGAACCCGAAACTGGTCATCGGCTTCTCCATCGTGCTCGTGCTCGCGCTGACCGGCCTGTTCGGGCCGGTCATCCTGGGGGTGGACGCGCCCAACGAGTACGTGGCGATGCCGATGCTGCCGCCCTCGTCGGAGTACTGGTTCGGGACGACCACACAGGGACAGGACGTCTTCGTCCAGTTCGTGTACGGGCTGCGGACCACGATCCTGGCCGGCGCGATCGGCGGCGGCATCGCGGCCGTGATCGCCATGGTGATCGGGTTCGTCGCCGGTTACCGGGGCGGGATGGTGGACGAGGTGCTCAACATGCTCACCAACATCGTGCTGGTCATCCCGACCCTGGCCGTGCTGCTGATCATCAACGCCTACCTCGGCATCCGCAGCGTCGGCATGCAGGCGCTGCTCATCGGCCTCACCTCCTGGCCGTGGGCGGCGCGGGCGATCCGGGCCCAGACGTTCTCGCTGCGGTCCAGGGACTTCGTCGACCTGGCCAGGCTGAGCGGGGTTGGCACGCCCAGGATCATCGCGCGGGAGATCGCGCCGAACATGAGCTCCTACCTGTTCATGACGTTCATCCTGCTGTTCGGCAGCTCGGTGCTGATCGCCGCCTCGCTGGACTTCATCGGGCTCGGGCCCACGGAGGGCGTCTCGCTCGGGCTGATGCTGCAGAACGCGACCCAGTGGAGCGCGCTCCAGCTCGGCCTCTGGTGGTGGTTCGTGCCGCCGGGCGCGGCCATCACCGCCGTCGTCGGCGCCCTGTACGTGGCGAACGTCGGTCTGGACGAGGTCTTCAACCCGAAGTTGAGGGAAACATGAGTCTGCGGGTCAGCGAGCTGAGGGTGCACTACAAGACACTCAGAGGCGATGTGAAGGCGCTCGACGGGGTCTCCTTCACCATGGACGACGGGGAGATCCTCGGCCTGGCGGGCGAGTCCGGCTGCGGCAAGACCACGCTGGGCAAGAGCCTCATCCGCATGGACGGCCGGATGCGCCACGTCGGCGGCACCGTCGAGCTGGACGGCCGCGAGCTGCCGATCGGCGACGACCGGGCGATGAACGACTACCGCTTCCACGAGATCTCGCTCATCCCGCAGTACTCGATGAGCGCCATGAACCCGACCCGCCGGATCGGCAGGATGGTGACCGAGCTGCTCCGCTCGCGCGGCGTGACGCTCGACAGGAAGGAGCTGGAGAGCCGGATCGGCATGGTGGGGCTGCCGCGCGAGGTGCTCGACCGCTACCCGATCGAGCTGTCCGGCGGCCAGAAGCAGCGCATGGTCATGGTCATCTCCACGCTGCTCGACCCGGCGCTGCTGATCGCCGACGAGATCACCTCCGCGCTCGACGTGTCCACCCAGAAGGCGGTGGCCAAGGCACTGCTCGGCTTCCGCGACGGCGGCTACGTCAAGAGCATGATCTTCATCACCCACGACCTGGCGCTGACCTCGCACATCGCCGACACGGTCATGGTGATGTACGCGGGCAAGCTGGCGGAGAAGGCGCCGTCGGAGAAACTGATCAAGGCGCCGAAGCACCCGTACACGAAGCTGCTGATCAACTCGCTGCCGGAGATCGGCGTCCGCTACGAGGAACGCAAGCTGGCCGGCATCCCGGGCAGCCCGCCGTCGCTGCTCAACCCGCCGCAGGGCTGCCGCTTCCGCGACCGCTGCCCGCTGGCCGGCGACGAGTGCGCCGAGGAGCCGCCGGTGAACGAGATCGAGCCCAACCACTTCGTCGCGTGCTGGAAGGCCTGATGCTGAAAGTCGAGAACGTCACCAAGGTCTACAAGGTCGGGACCTTCGGCGGGCGGACGCTGACGGCCGTGGACGCGGTGAGCTTCGAGGTGCGGCCCGGCGAGGTCGTCTCCCTCATCGGGGAGAGCGGCAGCGGGAAGAGCACGATCGGCAAGATGATCCTCGGCCTGATCCCGATGACCGGCGGGACGATCACCGTCGACGGCGTGCCCGTCAAGCCGGGCCGGGACTACTACCGGTCCGTCCAGGGCGTCTTCCAGGACCCGTTCAGCTGCTACAACCCGGTCTTCAAGGCCGACCGGGTGTTCCAGCTGATCAAGGACAGCTACTACCCGTCGGTCCCCGGCAAGGAGTGGACCGAACGGGTCCACTCGGCCATCGAGGACGTGCGGCTCAACCCGCGCGAGGTGCTCGGCAAGTTCCCCCACCAGCTCAGCGGCGGCCAGCTGCAGCGCCTGCTGATCGCCAGGGCGCTGCTGCTCGACCTGAAGCTGCTGATCGCCGACGAGATCACCAGCATGCTCGACGCCTCCACCCGCATCGACGTGCTCAACCTGCTCGCCGAGCTCAAGGGCCGCGGGCTGAGCGTGCTGTACGTGACGCACGACCTGTCGCTCGGCCACTACCTGGCCGAGCGCACGGTCGTGCTGCGCAGCGGCGCGGTCGTCGAGATGGGGCTGACGCACAAGGTGTTCGACGACCCCCTGCACCCCTACACCAGGCAGCTCCTGTCGTCCGTCCCCCGGCTGCACGCCCCGTGGGAGGACGCCCCGCCGGTGGAGACCTGCCTGTATCACGAGCGCGGCGCGACCGGCGGCCTGTACGAGGCCGAGCCCGGTCACTTCGTGGCCTGCGCCAAGCTCGACGACTGCTGAAGGAGAACCACGTGAGCTCGTACCGACCCCTGCACGACGGCTGGGTCCTGTCGGCCGCATCGGGGGACGTGCCCGCCACAGTGCCTGCCACAGTGCCCGCCACAGTGCCCGCCACGGTGCCCGGTTGCGTGCACACCGATCTGCTCGCCGCCGGTCTCATCGACGACCCGTACCTGGACGACAACGAGAACCGGCTGGCCTGGATCGGCCGCATCGCGTGGACGTACACCACCGTGTTCTCCTGGTCGGGCGACGAGCACGAGCGCACGGACCTGGTGTGCGAGGGGCTGGACACGGTCGCCGAGATCGCCCTGAACGGGGTGCGCGTCGCCGCCACCGCCAACCAGCACCGCTCCTACCGGTTCCCGGTGCGCCACCTGCTGCGCGAGGGCGAGAACACGCTGACCGTCACCTTCGGCTCGGCGCTGGAGTACGCCGAGGAGCGGCGGGCCGCGCTCGGGTCCCGCCCCGGCGCCTACGAGGCGCCGTACGCGTTCATCCGCAAGATGGCCTGCAACTTCGGCTGGGACTGGGGGCCCGCCCTGGTCACCGCCGGCATCTGGCGCCCGATCGGGCTGGAGAGCTGGACCGGCGCCCGGCCGGCCGCGGTCCGCCCGCTCGCCACCGTCGCCGCCGACGGCTCGGGCCGGGTGGACGTGCACGTGAGCGTCGAGCGCGCCACCGAGGCGCCGCTCACCCTGGTCGCCGAGGTGGCCGGGGTCTCGGCGGAGGTGCGGCTCGCCGCCGGTCAGCGGACCGCCGTCGTGCCGCTGACCGTGCCCTCGCCCAGGCTGTGGTGGCCTCGCGGGTACGGGGAGCAGCACCGCTACGAGCTGGCCGTGCGGCTCGGGGAGTCGTCGTGGACCGGGAAAATCGGGTTCCGGACGGTCGAGCTGGAACGGGAGGCGTTCAGGCTCGTGGTCAACGGGACGCCGGTGTTCGCCCGCGGCGTCAACTGGATCCCCGACGACTGCTTCCCGTCCAGGATCACCCGCGACCGGCTCGCCGCCCGCTTCGGCCAGGCCGTCGGCGCGGGCGTCAACCTGCTGCGCGTATGGGGCGGGGGCCTGTACGAGAGCGAGGACTTCTACGACCTGGCCGACGAGCTCGGGCTGCTGGTGTGGCAGGACTTCCCGTTCGCCTGCGCGGCCTATCCGGAGGAGGAGCCGTTCCGGTCGGAGGTGGCCGCCGAGGCGCGCGAGCACGTGACCAGGCTCGCCCCGCACCCCAGCCTGGTGCTGTGGTGCGGCAACAACGAGAACCTGGAGGGGCACGCCGACTGGGGCTGGCAGGACGAGCTGGCGGGCCGGAGCTGGGGCGGCGGCCTCTACCACGACCTGCTGCCGTCGATCGTGGCCGAGCTGGACCCGACCCGCCCGTACATCCCCGGCAGCCCGTTCTCGGCCGACCCCGCCGCCCCGCCGCAGGACCCGTCCACCGGCACCATCCACATCTGGGACGTCTGGAACCGGGAGGACTACCGCCACTACGCGACCTACACGCCCCGGTTCGTGGCCGAGTTCGGCTTCCAGGGGCCGCCCGCGTACGCCACGCTCCGCCGCGCCGTCTCCGGGGAGCTGGCCGCCGACGCCCCGCTGGTCCTGCACCACCAGAAGGCCGACGACGGCAACGGCAAGCTGCTGCGCGGCCTCGGCGACCACCTGCCCGCGCCGGATTCGTTCGACGACTGGCACTACCTGACCCAGCTCAACCAGGCACGCGCGATCACCTTCGGCGTCGAGCGGTTCCGCGCGCTGGCGCCGTACTGCATGGGCACGATCGTCTGGCAGCTCAACGACTGCTGGCCGGTCACCTCCTGGGCGGCGGTCGACGGCGACGGCAGGCGCAAACCCCTCTGGTACGCGCTGCGCCGCCTCTACGCCGACCGGCTGCTCGCCGTGCAGGGTTCCTCGGTGGCGGTGGTCAACGACTCGGGCACGGCGTGGCAGGGCTCACTACTGGTCACGCGCCTCGGGTTGGACGGGGAACCGCTGGCCAAGGACGTCCTGGAGGTCTCGGCGGAACCCCGGTCGGTGGCGCGGGCGCCGCTCCCGCCTTCGGTCGCCACCCCCGACGACCCTTCCCGCGAACTCCTCTCGGTCCGCCTCGGCGACTCGCGCACCCTGTCCTTCTTCGCCGAGGACCCGGCCGTGGCCTTCCCTCCGGCGTCCTACGACGCTTCCGCCGACCGGGTGGACGGCGGCTACCGCGTGACGGTCACCGCCCGCACGATCCTCCGCGATCTGGCCCTCTTCCCGGACCGCCTGGACCCCGCCGCGTCGGTGGACACCATGCTCGTCACCCTCCTACCGGGCGAGACCGCCACCTTCCTCGTCACCTCGGACGCCGCCCTGGACCCGTCGGCGCTCACCTCGCCCCCGGTCCTCCGCTGCGTCAACGAGGTACGCGAAACGCATCAGGACCGAGGCTGAACGCACCTGTCGCGAGGACGAGCAGCCGTTCGCCAACCTCGGCCCGGTCGCCGTTGCCCCCGAACTCCACGATGTCTTCTGCCGACACGCTGGTTATGTTGGGCCCGACGTGGAGGTCGGCAGTTTGTCGGCCTCCACCACCGGATCGTCGCCGCCGCTGCGTACGTCCATGACGAGCACGGTGATGTTGTCCGGCCCGCCACTCTCCAGAGCCAGCGCGACCAGCCGCTCGGCCGCGTCGCCTGGATCAGTGGTCGAGTCCAGAACAGCCCGCATAACTCCGGTGGGCACGACGCCGCTCAAGCCGTCCGAGCACAGCACATATCGATCTCCCGAGTGGAGCTGTCGCCGGCTCAGGTCGGGGGAGCGCCCGTCGGCGCGGCCGTCGAGAAATCTTGCGATCTTCTCAGGCAGATTGGGCACGTCGGCCGCGTCCGCCACAAGATTACCGTAGGTGTGATCTTCGCTGATCTGGGTCAGGTCGCCATCTCGCAGCAGGTATGCCCGCGAGTCGCCGATGTTGGCCACGATTACGGTCGTCCCGGACCAGAGCATGGCCACCAGGGTGGTGCCCATGGTCGCGGCGTCCGGGTCGATCTCGATCCTGTTGCGCAGCGCCAGACTCGCGGAGTGGATCGCCTGCCCGAGTACGTCAGGGAGATCCGGCGGCGAGTGCACGCGGTCATACGGTTTCAGGGTGTCGATCACCGTGGAGCTGGCCACGTCGCCGGCCGCGTGCCCGCCGAGGCCGTCGGCGACCGCGAACAGGTTTTGACCTGCGTATACGGCGTCCTCATTGTGGCGGCGTACGAGCCCGATGTGTGTCCGGGCGGACGCTTCAACGGTGAGGCGGCTCATGGGCGTTCACCTGTCGGTCTCGATCTGGCCGCGACGCTGGTCATCGGGCCACGGGGATTGCGCGGACTCGTCTCGGTGCAGCACGTGCACGGTTTCTACCCGGTCGCTGGCGACGATGTACTCGGTGACCTCGATCGGTTTGCCGTCCGCTCCGGATGTGCCTACGCGCACGATCTCCAGGACGGGCAGGCTGATCGGGATCTCCAGCAGGCGTGCCTCGTCGGGGGTCGGGGTGCGTGCCCGGTGGAACTCGGTCCAACTGATCGGCCAGTGGCCGGCCTTCTCCAGTAGGTGCAGCCAGTGGCCTGGGCCGGGGTCCTCGGACGCCGTCTCGGGGGCGTCGGTCACTCCCCGCGGATGTATCCACGAGATGTTGATCTGAAAGGGCGGCTCGGACTCGGGCCCGGTGACCCGGAACCGGCGCATGACGGGTGTGTCCGGTTCGACGCCCAGCAGCTTGGCGATCCTCGGGTCGGTCAGTGGTTCGTGGCCTGCCAAGGGGGTGATGTGGTGCTTCCACTTCTCCTGGCCGGAGGCCGAGGGGAAGGAGTAACCGGCGCTGGGCGTGGCCCTGTTGCGCTTCACCAGGTTCCCACGCGGTCTGCGAAGGCGCATCATCCCGTGCCGGACGATGATGCCGCGGCCCTGTACGGCCCACAACACGCCTTGAGACTCCAGCGCGGCGATGGCTCGGCCGATGGTGTCGCGATTCGCGTCATACTCGGCCGCGAGATCGTTGAGTCGCGGAAGGTGGGAGCCCGGCTCCCATTCGCCGGCCTCGACCCTGCGTCTGATCTCCGCTGCGATGTCCAGATAGCGCGAGTGCTGCATGCTTCCTCCCTTTCCAAGATTGTCCCCGATCAATCCTTGACACGACTCCCTCTCGCGCCACTACTGTCCCAGACAGTCTAAGGATTGTCCCCGGACATTACGTCGTACAAGGAGACAGTAGACACAAGCAGCACACCAAGCTGCGCAAACCGCCCGACATGCGGCTCCGCTACCAGCGGCACCTCCGCCTGCCCCACCTCGGCAACCCGCAGCGCCTCTGTCCCTGACCCCTCCGATGGGGATGAGAGCAACCCCGGCCCTGGCCGCCGGCTGCCGCGCCGGACCGGCCGAGACGCAGGCGGTCAACGCTCGCGCTGTTCTCCAGGTGGCCGACGGGGTGGCCGGGCGGGCTGCTTCGGTGGCTCGGCGGGGTCGTCATTGGCCTTGCGCCGTGTGCAGTTTGCTTTGGCTGCAGTGGTCGGGCTGGATCGGCTCCGCGCACGAAGGGCGGTTGGATCAAATGCGACGCAAGCGAAGAGAGAACGCTCTGGAACGTTCCATGCCGACTCGTGAGCAGGTGCAGTTCCACTACCTGACGCAGCTCGCGTGGGGCCTGGCGAGGCGTGGGCTGGCTGTTTCGGTGCAGTTGCCGAGGCGTGACGAGCCGTGCGTCGCTGTGCAGCGGGTGTCGGGGCCGTTGCTCGTACGGGCTTCTCTGCGGGGCGAGCAGTGGGTCTTCTCGTGGGGACGAGGGCGCGACCGGTGCGTGGACGCGCGGGACGAGAGCGCATGCGAACGAGTGTGGGAGGTGGCCCAGTGAAAGAACAGGCACTGGTGGACCTGACGATTCCGGGGAACGCGGTTTGGGTCTGCCTGGTTCGCCGCTGGGTGGCTGATGCCCTGATGGTGGCGGGGCATCGCGATGTGGACGATGCCCGGCTCGTCGTGAGCGAGTTGGCCGGGAACGCCGTGCTGCACACCGAGTCGGGGCGGCCTGGCGGGTTGGTGAGGGTGAAGGTTTACGAGGTCACCGACGCGCTGGCCAGGGTTGAGGTGATCGATGAGGGGGCGGCGACGGTTCCGCGTTCTCGCCGGTCCGGTGACGACGAGTGTGGTGGTCGTGGTCTGTGGCTGGTTGAGCAGACCGCGATCAGGTGGGGGACCCGGTCCGTGCCGCAATGGTGGAACCTGGTCTGGGCCGAGGTTTCCACGCTGGGCGTGCTCCCGACGCCTGAGTTCGAGGACGCGGAAGAGGTTCTGACGTGACTCGTGACTTTCACGGTCCTCATGCCGCTGCTGGTGGGTTCGATGCTGAGTCGATCGATTGGCGTGATCCGTTGCCTCGCTTCGGCCGGGTCCGAGTCCTGCGGCACACCTGTGAGCGCCGGGCGCGGGTTTACGAGTTCTGCGCTGCGGCCGGGCTCGCCTGGATACGCCGGACCGACCGTTCGTCAACCGTCGTGTTCGTCGAGGAGAGTCGTCCGACCTCGTACGGCGAGGTCGCGAAGTGGTGGGAGAAGCTGTTCTCCGGCGAGGCCGAGTAGCTCTATCGAGGGGTGCAGCGATTCCGCAGTGCCCGGAACGCGACCTGTTCCGGCTATGGGGCCGCTCGTGTCGCCAGAACTTATGGCGCGCCAGGTTCGGCCGTGCCTATTCGGTGTCCTTGGGGTGTCGAGGCGATGCGTATATCACCCAGACAGTACGAGTGGCGTCATCGATGGTGTACCGCACACGCCCGCCGCTGGTCACCTCGAACTCCCACTGCTCCAAGTCCTTGCCGTTGTGACGATGGGTCGCTAGATCACCGCGCAGGCGATGCTGACGGTCGTGACTTGCGCGTGATCGGGGATCGGCTCGCAGTATCTCGAAGCATCGGCGCGTATTGGCCAAGGCGTGGCGACACAGTTCTTCCCAGCCTTTGACTGCGTCGCCGGTGCCGAACCGGAGATCCCATTCGTCATCCGGTGGCGGTACCGTAACGCGATCGCCCCGTTTCGGACTCATGTGAAAACCTGTACCGGGCCGAAGTCGCCGCTGGTGGACTTGCGGGCCTCGGCGTAATGTGCAGGGTCGGCCTTGATTCGGGCGGTGGCTCGCCAGCCCGCGACGACCTCCTGGGTTGTGGCATCGACGTCGAGCTCGGCCGCGTCGGAGAGCGCTTCGACCAGTTCCAGGGTGAAGGCCCGCAGTTCGTCCGAGGACAGGTGGCGAACCCAGGGAAAGACCTCCGGCATGGCGATGACCAGCGCCCGCGCTGTGGGGTCATGTTTGATCAGAGCGAGGAACAGCCGGGACGCGGTGGCCAGTGTCTGTTCGCGCTCCTCTTCACGGTCCGCTGCTGTCAGGTAGAAGTCGGGAGCATCGCGATGTGTGACGCGAACGCGTCCGAGGCGTGCCGCGCGTTCGGCGACCGATCGGGGATTTCTCGACAGCTCTGAGAAGGTCACGGCGTCGGCATGGCATGTGCTCACGCGCTGAGTCTATATCAGAACACGTTCTGAAATTCCTCTATCCACGGCCAGCGGATCGTCAGTGTCTGGGCGGCGAGGTGAGCCGGCCCTGTTCCCGGAGCAGCGCGAACTCCGCGACGTCGCCGAGCAGGTCGTGTGCCGCCGAGAGCGACGACGGAGGTCGATACCATCGCTGCCACGCTGACTGCGAGGCAAGACGGGGGGCTCACGGTATGGGTTGCGTCAGGGTGGCCGGATGCCCCCTGGTGAATGTGACTGAAGTGCCCAGCAATCGGTCGTGCAGCATCCGCCCGTCCCGGTCCGCGAACGACCAGAGCGCGTCGGCGGCCAGCCACAACACCCCGTAGGCCGGCCACAGCACGGCGATGGGGAAGAGCAGCGCCCGCAGCGCCGCCTTCCCCGGCCCGGCGCCCTCCACCCGGAGCCCGAGCAGCCGCTTGCCCACGGTCGTGCCGCGCGGGATCCACACGTACAGGAACATCAGCGCCACCGCGGCCAGATCCGTGCCCACCGGCAGCATCCCGGACTCCAAGCGGGAGAGCAGCCCCCCGAGTCTGGCGAAGTCGGGGAAGTCGCCGCTCTCGAAGAGCAGCGGCGTCACCAGGCCGAGCGCCACGCAGAAGATCACGTAATCGGCCAGCAGCGCCGCCGCCCTGAGCCCGGTCCCTTCGGCGGCCGGGCCGGGACGGCGGGGCATGCCGAGCGAGGAGGCCAGCACCAGCAAGGCCGCGATCAGGTAGCAGACCTGCGCGCGCCCCCAGCAGTCGGCCATGGCCACGAACCACTCCGGGCTGAGAACCGGGAGCAGGAAATCCGGCGCGGTGACCGGCCCGGCCGCCGCCACCGCCACCAGCCCCCACGCGACCCGCCGCCCCACCGCCTCCGGATCGCCCTGCCGCAGGCAGCCCAGGAGCCCGGCCAGCACCAGCACCGCCGGGAGCGCCCAGGTATACGCGACCTCCGCGACCGCGCCGAGGTCGCCGACCAGCGGCGACAGCACCGGTGTCGGTCTCGAACTGCTGTACAGGCGGACCATGCCGTAGATGTCGCCCTGGGCCTCGAAATCCTCCAGCCCGACCCACTCCAGCGAATCCAGCGATTCCGGCGTCAGCCACTCCTCCCACAACCACCACGTGGGTACGAGGGCGACGACGACGGCGGCCGACCAGGCGGCGAGGACGGGGCGCGGTAACGGGGGCACGAACGCGAACGGTACTACCCGTAGATCACCGACAGGAACCGCACCAGGATCGCCTCCCGCAGCTCGGCCGGGAGCGCGTCCAGCACGGCGTTGACCACGGCCATCCGAGGTTGGCCGGCCCCCGGCCGCAGGTCCACCCCCACCGACGCGGCCAGCTCGGCGAAGGTCGCGTCGTCCAGCGCGTCCAGGTCCAGCCCGGTGATCAGCTCCACCAGCCCGTCGGGGACAACGGGCGGCCCGAGCCGCCGGGCGGCCTCCGCCGACTCGGCGATCACCTTCAGCATCGCGTCCACCCCGGCCAGCGTCACCCCCGTGACCGTGATGTGCAGGTTCGCCGGGATCCCGGCGTACGAGAGCTGCGGCTGCAGGAACCACCCGCGCGCCCGCGCCTCGTCGGCGAGCACGAACACGTCCACGTCGTCGGAGGTGAAGGCCACCAGCGTCGACCCGGAGCCCAGCACCCGCAGCCCGCCGATCCCGGTCAGCCCCGCGCGCAGCCGGTCCGCCGCCTCCAGCGTGGCCCGTCCCAGCTCGACGTACCCTTCCCGGCCGAGCGCCTGCAGAGTCGCCCACGCCCCGCCCAAGGGCCCCGCCGACCGGGAGCTCTGCACGGTCGCGTTGATGATCGTGTAGCCCGGCCAGGCCGCCGACGCGAAGTACGCCCGCCGCCGCATCGCCGGGTCGGCGAACAGCACCACCGACGCCCCCTTCGGCGCGTACCCGAACTTGTGCAGGTCGCAGGAGATCGACGTCACCCCCGGCACCGACAGGTCGAACGGCGGCACGTCCGCGCCGGCCTCCCGCAGCCACGGCAGCAGCCAGCCGCCCACGCACGCGTCGACATGGCAGAACACGCCCGCCTCCGCCGCGACCGCGGCGATCTCCCCGACCGGGTCGACCACCCCCTGCGGGTACGAGGGAGCGGACGCGACGACCAGCACCGTGTCATCATCCATCGCCGCCGAGACCGCCCGCACGTCGGCCTTGAACGTCCCCAGGTCCACCGGCACCGGCCTGACCTCGACCCCCAGGTAGTGGGCCGCCTTGTGGAAGGCCGGGTGGGCGGTGACCGGCAGCACCAGGTTCGGCCGGGGCCGGGAGGCCACGTCGCGGGCCGCCTTCACCGCCAGCATGATCGACTCGGTGCCGCCACTGGTGAAGATGCCGTGGCCGCCGCCTAACAGGTCCGCGACGGCGCCGACGACCTGCTTCTCCATCTCGACGATGCTCGGGAACGCCGTCGGGTCCAGGCAGTTGACCTCCAGCATCGCCGCATAGGCGCGGGCCGCCGCGTCGTGCACCTCGGGCCGCCCGGTGTCGTACACGTAGGAGGTCACCTGGCCGCCGCGCACGGGCAGGTCGTGCTGGGTGAGCCGGGCCAGCTCGGCCAGCAGGTCCTCGGCCGTCCTCCCGATACGGGGCAGGTTCAATGGTCCTCCTCAGCGGCCGAACCTAATTCTGTTATTCGGTTCCGTCAATCGTCCGATGGAAAGGCAGCGCGAAACCGGCTTTGCCTCCCTGTTAGCGTTATTGCAAATCTAGGGGGTGAGCGCATGGCCGCTAAAGGGGACGAATCCGAGGCCCCGCGCAGGCCCGCCGTGCTGGGCGACGTGGCAGCACTGGCGGGGGTCTCGGCGATGACGGTCTCGCGGGTGCTCAACGCACCGCACCGGGTGCGGGCGGAAACCCGCGAGCGCGTGCTCGCCGCCGTACGCGAGCTCGACTACTGGCCCAACCTGGCCGCCCGCCAGCTCGTCACCGGCCGCTCGGGCGTGCTCGGCGTGGTCAGCATCGACACGACCCTGTACGGTCCCGCGTCCACTCTCTACTGCATCGAGCAGACCGCCAGGCTCAGCGGCTACAGCGTCAGCATCGCCAGCCTGAGCCTGCTCAGCAGGCGGTCCATCGAGGAGGCGGTGCGGCGGCTGCGCGCCCAGGCGGTCGACGGCGTCGTCATCCTCGCCCCGCACGAATCCGCCGCCGACGGCCTGCGCCACCTGCCGCGCGACCTGCCCGTGGTGGCGGTCGACGCCGGTGAGGACATCCCCGTCCCCGTCGTCACCGTCGACCAGCGCGCCGGGGCGGCCAGGGCCACCCGCCACCTGCTCGACCTGGGCCACCGGACCGTCCACCACCTGGGCGGGCCGGTCGACTGGCTGGACGCCAACTACCGGATCGACGGCTGGCGGCAGGTGCTGGAATCCTCGGGCCGCCCGGTCCCCGAGCCGCTGCGGGGCGACTGGAGCCCGCGCTCCGGCCACGAGCTCGGCCGGCGCCTGGCCGACGACCCCTCGGTGACGGCGATCTTCGTGGGCAACGACCAGATGGCGCTCGGCCTCATGCGCGCCCTGCGCGAGGCGGGCCGCCGGGTGCCGGACGACGTGAGCGTGGTCGGGTTCGACGACATCCCTGAGGCGGCCTACTTCTGGCCGCCGCTGACGACGGTCCGCCAGGAGTTCGGCGAGGTCGGCAGGCACGCCTTCCACCTGCTGCTCGACCGCATGGCGGGCCACACGGAGCCGGCCCGCCGCCTGGTCGAACCCCAGCTGGTCGTACGAGAGAGCACCGGCCCCGCCCCTCGCTGACCCTCAGCGGCGGAACCAGTGGGGGTGCGACTTGACGAAGGTGACCAGGAACAGCGTCTGGATACCGCCCTCGACGAGCAGGAAGAGGCCGCCGTCGACGCCCAGCAGCACTGGCCCGCCGTTCAGGCTCTCCCAGACGGCCACCAGGGCGCGGAAGAGGGCGGTCACGATGATCGGCAGGGTGTAGACCGCGAACATGCCGAGGGCGATGGCCGCGCTGGGCACGAGCAGCACCGCGTAGATCCGCACCGCTCGCCGTTCGCGGGCCGACAGCTCGGCGCTCGGGTCGGCGGGTGGTCGCGCCCGCTTCACGACGGTGACCACTCGGCGGAGCAGGTAGCGGGCGTAGTCGAGCCCGTCGCCGAACAGGTTGCGGCAGCGCAGGAGGTCGGCGAGCACGAAGTAGAAGTCGGTCCGCATGTAGACGTGCAGTTGTATCGGCACGCTCAGCATGATGACCAGCGCGAGGGTCCGCAGGAACGCCGCGGCTCCCTCAGGCGGGTTCGCGTGGGCGAGCACGAGCATGAGGATCGCGAAGAGGAAGAGGTCGCAGGCGGTCCCGGCCAGGTAGACGCGGTAACGCGAGCGCCTCGGCACCGACCAGATCGCGGTGACGTCCGTCTGCACGACCAGGTTGTGCAGCCGGGTGCCGAACCCGATGCGCGCCGGGGTGCCGAGCGACCGCGCGGCCGCCAGGTGCATCAGCTCGTGCAGGCTGATCACCACCGAGAACATCGCCGTGTTGACCAGCGTCGTCAGTCCGACGTAGTCGCTCCAGAAGAAGTCCTGGTACACCGGGACCAGATCAGGCCGGCCGAACAGGGCGACGAGCGCCGCGCCGACCACGACCGCCCACAGCACCCGCATCGGGAGGCCGAAGAGCCACCGGACGTGCCTTTCGGCCAGCCAGGGCAGGTGAGCCGGCGGGGCCTGCCCGGCCGGATCCGGCAGGTCCGCGCCGTTCAGCCGGGCCACGAAGCCGAGGTCGACCAGTGCCTCAACGAGCTGCACGACATCGAGTTCGACGTCGTGCTCGTCCTCGATCCTGCGCTGGACCACGCCGATCGGGAGGCCGTCGCCGAGCAGGCGGATCGCCTCGCCGTAGAGGGCGGGCAGGCTGACGAACTCGCCGAGCTCCGGCCGCCCGACGATGACACCGTCCGGGTCGTCGTCCGCCTGGATGCTGAGCGGACGCAGCCGGACGGTGCCGGTCGTGTCGACGGTCATCCGCCGGCCGGGCCGCAGGCGGGACAGTCGTCCTGGCGGACCACGTCCACGGCGTAGACGTGGTCCCACACCGCGAAGTTCCAGTGGAACATCCGGCCGCGCGCCTGGGTGCTCAGGCCGCCGAGGTGGTAGATGATCTCCAGCGCGCACAGGTGACCGCTGATGTTGGCGCTGGCGGCGATCACCGCGTTGGGCCACGACTCGTGGGTGATGAGATCCCGCTGCCCGGTGGCCTGCTTCTTCCGGTCCTCGTCACCGCGCATGCAGCGCCAGCACCCGGTCTCGCCCGGGTGGAAGGAGCCGACCACCGCCATCGGCCCCCCGTAGAAACTGACGAACCACGGCGTCCCGGTACGCAGTGCCGCCTCGTTCGTCCAGATCTTTATGTCCGGATCCGGCTCGTCGGCACAGAGCACGAACACGTCGCAGTCCGCCATCAACGCAGCTATGTCGTCGGTCCCGGTCGCCTTGAGTTCGCTGCCCGTCACCTTGACCAGGCTGTTCATCGCGCGCAGCCGGGCGACCGCCCGCTCGACCTTGGACTCGCCGATGTCCTGCTCGGTGTAGAGGAGCTGCCGGGTCAGGTTGGATTCCTGCACGTCGTCGAAGTCGGCCAGGTGAAGGGCGCCGATGCCGCTCGCCACCAGCCCGGCCGCGACGGCGGATCCGGTGCCGCCCACGCCGAGCAGACCAACCTTGGCCTGCTTGATCTTCGACTGGACGGTGTAGGGGGACTCCCGCGGGACAGTGTCGATCCAGGAGTAGAAATGGCGGGCGCGCGCGTACCTCTCCAGCTCCCTTGCGGAGAGATTGGCGGGAGGCTCCGCCTCGGCGTCCTCGATGAACCCCTCGGAGATGAGCGCCTCGACGATCTCGCGGACGTTCTCCCGCTCCACCTCCGGGCTGTCCGCCACGAAGTCGGCGCAGATCTGCTCGATGTCCCGGGTGCCGTCCATGAGGGTGAGGATCCGCGCGATGCTTCCCTCGGCGTCGTCCTGCAACTCCGTGGCCACGCCGTACTGACCGAGACTGATTCTTATCCGGCCGTCCGGGAAGACCGTGGGCAGATGAACGTGTTTCAGACGAGGCTTCCGCATGAACGCACTCTTTCTCCATAGAAGGCCGGAGCCGATCGCGGCTCGATCGGCTCCGGCACGTCATCCGGGTTCACGCACTGAAGTGCTCGCGGATAACGGTGGTCTCGATCTTCTCCAGCTTGCGGACCTTGAGCTCAAGCTTCTTGGTCTCCTTCTTCTGCTTCTCCATGTTCACCTCCCGGTGTTTTCCGGCGCCGTCGAATTGAATCCGTAAGGATGTCCAGAATCTACGAACCGCTGCCATGGCCGCACTACATCACCGACGGTGGCGGGTACGTGACGGCGGCAGAGCGGCCACCGAACAGGCCGTCCCCACGAACGGGCAGGTAGATCACGACCTTCCGGACACGTCCGGAAAGCCCTTTGCGCCCGGCACGGCGACGACCTAAAATCGGCACGCCAACCCGTCGAGCCGCACCCCCCAGCGAGCATGACCGAGCGGCAGATCACTGCCGGCGATCTCCTCTATGAATGTCCAGGGCGGAGCGACACTGGATGCGTTTCGAGATCCTAGGCCCACTCCAGGTGATCCAGGACGGCCGGCACCACTTTCTCGGCAACGCCCGGAAATTACGTATGCTGCTCGCCGGTCTCATCTCCAGGGCCGACCAGCCGGTCTCCAGCGATTTCCTGTCCACCGTTCTGTGGAATGACCGGCCGCCGGTCTCGGCGCGCAGCAATCTCCAGTCGTACGTCCACCAGCTCCGCGTCCAACTGGGCGCGGAGCGACTGCTGAGAAAGCCGGAAGGATATCTGCTCGTCACCCACGGCGAGGTGGACGCGGCGCAGTTCCGGAAACTCGCGGCGGAGGGGTCGGCGGCTTTCGACGGAGGAAACCACGAATCCGCCGGTCGCTGTTTCCGGCGCGCCCTGGATCTGTGGCGGGGGCCCGCGTTCGCGGAATTCCTCGATTCCGGGCCGATCGCGGAGGAGGCGCTGTCCCTCGAACAACTCCGGCTCACCGTCCACGAACGCTGGGCGGAGACCGAGCTGGCCCTCGGGCGCCACGCGGAGGCGGTGACCGAGCTGCGCGAGGTGGCGAAGGCCCACCCCTACCAGGAGAGCCTGCACGCTCTCCTCATGCTCGCCCTCTACCGGTCCGGCCGTCAGACGGAGGCCCTGGAGACCTACGCCGCCGTCCGCGACCTGCTCGCGGACGAGCTGGGCCTCGAACCGAGCCCGGTGCTGCGCCGCGTGCACGAGGCGATACTCCGCGGCGACGAGCGGATCGACCTGCCCGCGAGGCCGGGCGCGTGGCCGTCGACCGGAGGCACTGTGGTCCCTCGCCAGCTCCCGCCCACGGTCGCCGACTTCACCGGCCGGGACGACGAGGTGGCGACGCTCAGGGACGCCCTGTCCCCCGGTAGGCGCCAGGCGCTGACGATCTGCGCGATCTCCGGCATGGGCGGGGTCGGCAAGACCACGCTCGCCCTGCACGTGGCGCATCAGCTCGCGGGCGCGTTCCCGGACGGCCAGCTCTACGTCGGCTTCTCCGGCGCCGACGACCGCACCGCCGTGGCCCGGGCGCTGGAGTCGATGCTGCGCGCCCTCGGCGTCGGGGGAGCCGCCGTCCCGGAGTCGGTCGGCGACCGCACGGCCCTCTACCGGTCGCTCCTGGCCGGCAAGCGGATGCTCGTGGTGATCGACAACGTGGCCGACGAGTCGCAGGTCAGTCCCCTGCTGCCGGGGTCGGGCACCTGCGGCGTGCTGATCACCGGCCGTCCCCGGCTGGTGGGCCTGGCCGGCGTCCGGCACCTGCGCCTGGACGTCCTCCGGCCCGCCCAGGCGATCGAGCTGCTGGCCCGGATCACCGGGCCGGAGCAGGTGCGGGCCGCGCCCTCGGAGGCGAGCGAGATCGTCCGGCTCTGCGACCACCTGCCGCTCGCCGTCCGGGCCGCGGGGGCGCGCCTGGCCTCCCGGCCCGACTGGCCCCTGGCCCGCATCGCCGATCTCCTGCGCGACGAGCGACGCCGTCTCGACGAGCTCGCGGCCGGGGACCTCACCGTACGGGCCTCGCTCGGGTTGAGCTACACGGCACTGTCGTCCCCGGCCCGGCGCCTCTACTACCTGCTCAGCGTGCTGCACACCCCCGACTTCGCGGGCTGGGTCGCCGCGGCCGTGCTCGACACGTCCCCGGAGGAGGCCGAGCGCCGCCTCGGCGAGCTGCTGAGCGCCAACCTCCTCACCGTCGCGGGCGTCGACACCGCCGGCCAGCCCCGTTACCGCTTCCACGACCTGATCCGCCTGCACGCCCGCGACCGCGCCGACGCCGAGGCCGCCCCGCACGAGATCCACGCGGCCGTGACCCGCGCGCTCGGCGGCTGGCTGGTCCTCGCCCGGCGGGCCGACACCGGGCTGCCCGGCAGGGTCTTCCCGACGCTCCCGGCCGAAGGCGTGACGCACGAGCCGCACGTCCGGATCTCCGATGCCTGCGCCTGGTTCGAGGCGGAAAGAGGCGCGCTCCGGGCCGCGGTGGCGCAGGCCGCCGCGCTCGGCGCGCACGACCTGTGCTGGCAGCTCGCCGATGCGACCGTCAACTTCTTCGAGCTGCACGACTACTACGACGACTGGGAGTCGACCAGCCGGCTCGCGCTGGAGGTCTGCGAGCGCGCCGGGGACGCGCGTGGCCGCGCCTTCATGCTGCGCGACCTCACCGAGTGCCTGCGCATGGGGCCCCGGCACGCCGAGGACGAGGCACTGGAGCACGCCCTCTCCGCGGTCGCGCTCTTCGAGAGCCTGGGCGACGTCCACGGCGAGGTCGACGCCCGGATCCTCGCCGGCACCGCGTTCCTGGTCCGGGGAGAGCCCGGCAAGGCCGTGGCCTACCTCGACGCGACGCTGGCGAAGGCGAGGGACGCCGGCTACGTGCTCGGTCAGGTCGAGGCCGAGTGGCAGCTCGGGTACGGCCACCGGGTCCTGGGAGACTCCGAGCGGGCCGGCGTCCACCTGGAGGCCAGTCTGCGACTGGCCGAGGACGTGCCCCTCCCGTCGCAGCTGTGCCGGATCCACAGCCTGCTCGGGATCGTACGGCGGGAAGAGGGCAGCCTCGTCGAGGCCGAGGCGCACTTCACGCGCGGCGTGACGCTGGCCCGTTCGCTCCGGAGCCTGAGCGACGAGATCACCATCTTGCCGCACCTCGGCATGACCTACGTCAAGCTGCGCGACCCGCGGGCCAGGGACGTGCTCGGCCGGAGCATCCGGCTGGCCCGCCGGTGGAGGGCGCGATTCCAGGAGGCCACGTCGCTGGGCGCGCTCGGCGAGCTCGAAGCGGCCGAGGGCCACCACGCCCTCGCCGTCGCCCACACCGTCGCCGCCCTCGAGATCTGGCGCGAGCTCGCCAGCCCCTTCCACGAGGCGCAGACCCTCAAGTCCCTCGGCGCCCTGCACGCGGCCGCCGATCCGGACCAGGCCCGTACGGCCTGGAGCGCGGCCCGGCGGCTCTTCGCGCAGCTCGACAACCACACCGAGGTGAAGGAGCTCACCACGCTGCTCGAAACCGTCAGGACAGGTGGATGACGTTCCAGCTCACCGGGGGGAGGAGGACGCGCATCGGGTCCTGTTCCACGTTCTCGTTGGGGCGCGGGGCCACCCGGTCGGGGTCGTCGGCGGTGTTGCGGGCGTAGACGTCCGGGCCGGTGAGGGTGGTGGCGGAGGTGATGCGCGCGCCGCCGAGGGCGCGGGCGTCGATCTCCAGCGAGAGCGGCCCGTCCGTGGCCCGGTTGACGGCGAAGATCGTGACGCCCTCGTCCGCGTGGGTGGCGACCGCGTGCAGCAGCGGCACCTCCCCGTACTGGGCGGTCTCGTACAGGGGAGAGACCGGCTCGACCCGCAGCACGTCGCCGGCCGCGTGCCGGCTGGCCTGGGCGAACGGGTGGAAGGTGGTCTGCCGCCAGGCCCGCCCGCCCGGCTCGGTCATGATCGGCGCGATCACGTTGACGAGCTGGGCCAGCGAGGCGGCCGTCACCCGGTCGCTGTTGCGCAACAGGGTGATGAGCAGCCCGCCGAAGGCCACCGCGTCCGCCAGGTGGTAGTGGTCCTCCAGCAGCGGCGGCGCCACCGGCCAGTCCCGCGGCGGCTCGGCCGCCTGGAAGCGCGACAGGTACCAGACGTTCCACTCGTCGAAGGAGATGTCGATCCGCTTGCGTGACTTGAGCCGGGCCCCCACGGAGTCGGCGGTGGCGACGACCGAACGGATGAAGTACTCCATGTCGGTCGAGCAGGCCAGGAAGCTGCCGAGGTCGCCGTCCTTCTCCTCGTAGTAGGCGTGGCACGAGATGAAGTCGACGACGTCGTACGTCTCCTCCAGCACGGTCGACTCCCACGCGCCGAACGTCGGCATGGTCGAGCCGGAGCTGCCGCACGCGACCAGCTCCAGACCGGGGTCGACCATGCGCATGGCCCTGGCGGTCTCGGCGGCCAGCCGGCCGTACTCGCGGGCGGTCTTGTGGCCGGTCTGCCAGGGGCCGTCCATCTCGTTGCCGAGGCACCACATCCGGATGTCGTGCGGCTCCTTGGCGCCGTTGGCGGCGCGCAGGTCGGACAGCGCGGTGCCGGACGGGTGGTTGCAGTATTCCAGCAGGTCGAGCGCCTCGGCGATGCCGCGGGTGCCGAGGTTGACCGCCATCATGGGCTCGACCCCCGCCTTGCGGCACCAGCGCACGAACTCGTCGACCCCGACCTCGTTCGTCTCGGTGCTGTGCCAGGCCAGGTCGAGCCGGCGGGGGCGGCTCTCCTTGGGGCCGATGCCGTCCTCCCAGCGGTAGCCGGAGACGAAGTTGCCGCCGGGGTAGCGGACGGTGCTGACGCCCAGCTCGCGGGTGAGGTCGAGGACGTCGCGGCGGAAGCCGTCCTCGTCGGCGCCCGGGTGGTCCGGCTCGTAGACGCCGGTGTAGACGCACCGGCCCAGGTGTTCGACGAAGGTGCCGAAGGTCCGGCGCCGCACCGGCGCCACCCGGAACGCGGGATCGATCGTGAGGCGGGCGTCGTGCACGGGGGGCTCCTCGCGGTTGGTGGTGCTCCAGAGATTGTTAGCGTTATCAACCCGCGAGGTCAAGGGCGTGGCAAGCGCTTGCCGCACAAACCTTGACAGCTTGCTTGTTACCGCTAACACTCGGGTAACCCCGCCGAAACATGACCCATAGCCACCCCAGTGCCCCTTGGTGTTAGCGAGAACATTCCTCGGCGAAGGAAGAGGCCACTGTGCAAGACCCCCCAGCCATCACCCGCCGGCACCTGCTCGGCGGAAGCCTTGCCCTCCTCGGCGCCGCCGCCTCCGGCTGCGCCATCCCCGTGGGACTCGGTTCGTCCCAGACCCGCGTGAAGTACTGGCACTTCCTCGGCGCGAGCGACGGCATCATCATGAACCAGATGGTCGGCGCGTTCGCCCGGGACAACCCCGGCGTCTTCGTCGAGGAGAACGTGCTCGCCTGGGGCGAGCCGTACTACACGAAGATCGCCATGGCGGGCGCCGGCGGCCGGTCGCCCGACGTCGCGACCTTCCACCTGGCCAGGCTCGCCGGCATCGGCGCGGGCGAGCTCCTCGACCCCATCAACGTGGACCTGCTGGCCGAGGTCGGCCTCCGGGCGGCCGACTTCAGCCCGCCCATCTGGGAACGCGCCCACTACCAGGGCACGCTGTACGCGGTGCCGTTCGACGCGCACCCGATGGTGCAGTACTACAACACCGACCTCTGCGGGCGGGCCGGCCTGCTCGGCGCCGACGGCAAGCTGCAACCCACCACCGGCGCCGACCAGCTCCTGGAGCAGCTCCGCAAGGCCAAGGAGGTGCTCGGCGGCAAGCCGCCGCTGGTCTTCGACGCGCTCGGCCTCGGCACCGTCGGCCCCTGGCGGGTGTGGTACTCGCTCTACCCGCAGAGCGGCGGCACCCTGCTCTCGGAGGACGGCGGCCAGGTCACCATCGACGACCAGAAGGCGCTGGAAGCACTGCGGTTCATGCGCCGGCTCGGCGAGGAAGGGCTGTGCGACCCCACCACCGACTACGGCGCCTCGGTGGCCAAGTTCACCAACAGCGAGGCCGCGTTCCTGTGGAACGGCGACTGGGAGGTCACCGGCCTGAAGGAGCGCAAGACGCCGTTCAGCATGACGCGCTTCCCCAGCGTGTTCGGCAGCGGCGCCGCCCAGGCCGACTGCCACGTGTTCGTGCTGCCGCACCAGCGCGACCGCGACCCCGAGGTGGAACGGGCGACCTACCAGTTCATCGCCTACCTGGTGAAGAACAGCGCCGACTGGGCGGTGGCCGGCCACGTGCCCTCCTACCTGCCCGCACTCCAGGAGCCCGACTACCTGGCGCTCCAGCCGCAGTCGGAGTACCGCTCCGTCATCACCGACGTCGCCCTCGACCCCCAGGTCTGGTACACCGGCTCGGCCTCCCGGCTGTGGATCGAGTTCGGCGGCGCGTTCTCCCCGGTCATCAGCGGTGAACGCACGCCGGAAGAGGGGCTGGCCAACGCCAAGGCGGCGCTGAGCCGGCTGATGTCCGCCCCGAACCCCTTCCCCGCCGAGGAGCGATGATGACGACCACCGTCGCCGCCCCCGCCACCACAGCCCCCGCCGCCAAGGCCCAGGTGAAGCGGAGCTGGACGCAGCACGGGCTGCTGTTCGTCGCGCCCTTCCTGCTGGTCTACGTCGCCTTCCTCGTCTGGCCGACGCTGCTCGGCCTGCGGATGAGCTTCACCGACGTCAACATCGCCGGCAGCAACGACCGCTTCGTCGGCTTCTCCAACTACGCCGAGGCGTTCGGCGACCCGCGCATGTGGCGCTCGCTGTGGAACACGCTCGTCTTCACCGTGCTCAGCACGGTCCCGCTGGTGCTCCTCGGCCTGGGCCTCGCCCTGCTGGTGCACAACCTGCGGTTCGTGCAGTGGCTGTGGCGGCTGTCGTTCTTCGGCCCCTTCCTGCTGCCCTCGGCCGTGGTGTCGATCCTGTGGCTGCAGATGATCTACCCGCCCGAGTACGGCCTGCTGAACGGCACGCTCGGCACCGACGTCCTGTGGCTCGGCGACCCCGGCACGGCCATGTGGTCGGTGGTGCTCACCACCGTCTGGTGGACGGTCGGCTTCAACTTCCTGCTCTACCTGGCCGCCCTGCAGTCGATCCCGCAGCACCTGTACGAGGCCGCCGCCATCGACGGGGCGTCCGCCTGGGACAAGCTCAGGTCGATCACGCTGCCGATGCTCGGCCGTACGACGGCGCTGATCGTCGTGCTGCAGCTGCTGGCCTCGCTCAAGGTGTTCGACCAGATCTACCTCATGACCGGCGGCGGGCCCGAGGACGCCACCCGGCCGATCATCGAGTACGCCTACGACGTCGGCTTCACCGGCTACCGCATCGGCTACGCGTCAGCCGTCTCCTACATCCTCTTCGTCCTGATCGTCATCGTCTCCCTGGTGCAGCTCCGGCTGTTCCGCAAGCGCGCGGAGGTCTCCTCATGACCAAGCGGTTCAGCGTGAGCCAGCTCGTCCTGCTGGTGGTCGCCGCGGTGCTGGCCGTCATCTGGATCGCCCCGATCGCCTGGGCGGTGGCCACCTCGCTCAAGCCCGAGGACGAGACCACGAAGCTGCCGCTGGAATGGTTCGGCAGCACCGTCACGCTCGACGCCTACGAGCTCGTGCTGGGCACCGGCGGCATCATCACGTGGGCCGTCAACTCCACGGTGACCGCGGTGATCGTCACGTTCCTGACCGTCCTCTTCTCGGCGATGGCCGCGTACGGGTTCGCGCGCACCCAGTTCAAGGGGCAGCGGGCGCTGCTGGGGCTGATCCTGGCCGGGATCATGGTGCCGCCGCAGGTGCTCATCGCGCCGTTGTTCGCCGAGATGGTGGCGCTCGGGCTGGTCGACACCTGGTGGGCGATCATCCTGCCGCAGGTGGCGGCGCCGCTGATCGTCTTCATCCTGTACAAGTTCTTCCAGGACGTGCCGCCGGAGCTGGAGCAGGCCGCGTTCGTGGACGGGGCCGGCCGCTGGCGGGTGTTCTTCACGATCGTGCTGCCGCTCTCGCGGCCGGTGCTGGCCGCGGTGTCGATCTTCACGTTCATCACCACGTGGAACAACTTCCTCTGGCCGTTCCTGGTGTCCACCGACCCGAACACGATGACCCTGCCGGTCGGCCTGGCCAACGTGGTGCAGGGCACCTTCGGCCTCCGGTACGCGCAGATCATGGCCTCGGTGGTGCTCGCCGGACTGCCGCTGATGGTGGTGTTCGTGCTGTTCCAGCGGCAGATCGTACGCGGCGTCGCGCACACCGGGCTGGGGGGTCAGTAGCTCCTCTTTAGGGGGTGCCCGGCGCGGCCCCATGGGCCAGGGTGGAGGCATGACGCGACTGACCCGTACGGCGTCCGCCCTGGCCGCGGCCGTGCTGCTGGCCGCCTGCGGCGCGACGGCCACGACGAGCCCGTACGAGCCCGGCACGGGCCACGCGGGGCACGGCGCGCACGACCCCGAGCCCTCGCCGCTGCGCGACGGCGAGCGGTTCATGACCCTGGGCATGCCCGAGCCGTACACCCCGGCGCCGCCGAACGGCGGCACCGACGATTACCGGTGCTTCCTCATCGACCCGGGGCTGGAGGAGCAGGTGTTCCTGACCGGCGCCCAGTTCCTGCCGCAGAACACCGAGCTGGTCCACCACGCGATCTTCTTCAGGGTCGGCCCCGAGCACGTCGCGGAGGCCGAGCGGCTCGACGAGAGCATGCCCGGCCAGGGCTACACCTGCTTCGGCGACGGCGGGGTCGCCGCCGCGTGGGTGGCCCACTGGGCGCCCGGCACCGACGAGGTGCTGCTCGACCCGTCGCACGGCTACGCGATGCCGCCGGGCAGCCGGCTCGTCATGCAGGTCCACTACAACACGCTCGGCGTGGAAGGGCGGCCTGGCACCGACCGGTCCGGGATCCGGCTGCGGGTGACCGACCGGGCGCTCCAGCCGTTCGACACCGCCCTCTTCTCCGCCCCGATCGAGCTGCCCTGCACGCCCGAGGAGTCCGGGCCGCTCTGCGACCGCGCCGCCGCGGTGCGGGATCTCGGCCGCAGGTTCGGCGAGAAGTCGCTCGACCAGGTCGACGTCCTGGCGCAGCGGTGCGGCCGGCCGGAGCCGGGCCCGACCCAGCACTGCGACCTGCCGGTGGAACGGCCGGCCAGGATCCACGCCATGGCCGGTCACATGCACCTGCTGGGCCGCGCCATCAAGGTGGAGCTCAACCCCGGCACGCCGGAGGCGCGGACCCTGCTCGACGTGCCCGCGTACGACTTCGACGACCAGGCGCTGCGGCCCCTCCCCGAGCCCGTCGCGGTCGGGCGGGGCGACGTGGTCCGGGTGACCTGCACCCACGACGCCGGGCTCCGCGCCAAGATCCCGCAGCTCCGGGAGCTCGACCCGCGCTACGTGGTGTGGGGCGACGGCACCGCCGACGAGATGTGCCTCGGGATCGCCGTCGCCTCGGCCACCTGACCCATGCGTGACGAAGATGTCACGCCCAGGCGACACCCCGGGACTCAACCCGCCGTGCTCCTGTCTTCGTACAGTCTGAAAACGGCGTCCTCGGGAAAGGCCCGTCATGACCACGCTGCGCCCAGCTCCGCACAGCCGCTCGCAGGACGCGTGGCCGCTGCCCGGCGACGCCCAGGCGGTGGCCACGGCCCGCGCCACCGCCCGGAAGGCGCTGGAAGGGCTCGGCGTGGACCCCGAGCTGGTCGACGACGCGGTGCTGATGATGAGCGAGATCGTCACCAACGCGCTGCTGTACGGCGATCCGCCGTACGAGATGGCGGTGAGCGCCGATCGCAGGGAGATCGTCTGCGGGGTGGTCGACAGCGGCCCGCCGCTGCCCGCGCCGCGCACCCCCGGCAGCGGCGACGAGCGCGGCCGTGGGCTGCACATCGTGGCCATCCTGTCCGAGGGCTTCTACGGCTGCCACCCGCAGCGCTACCTCACCTGGCCCGACCGGCTCGGCAAGGCCACCTGGTTCGCCCTGCCCCGCACTCCGGGCGCCGCGTGACCTTCTCTCCCGATCAGGTCAGGGCGGCCGCGGCGGGGAAGCGGTCCCAGACCCGGTGCGCCGCCAGGAGCTGGAGTGTCTCCCGCAGGACCGTCGGGCCGTCGTCGCCGAGGAGCACGCCCGGGGCCTGCGTGGGAATGCCCGCCTGGGTGAAGACCTGGGAGGCCGTGCCCCAGCCGCCGATCGGCTTGGCGTGCCGGTAGGCCTCGGTGATCAGCAGCAGCACGCGCGGGTCGACCGCCGCGTCCGAACCGCCGCCCGCCTTCGCGTCGCGGGCCCCGTACGCGTCCTTGCCCGGTGCGGGGGCGCTCGCCACCAGCAACGCGTCGAACTCGACGGAGCGCGCGGTGACGAACGTGCGCTGCACCGGCAGCGTCCCGCCGAGCATGCCGCCGGTCGGCGCGATGATCAACGGCACCATGCCGCCGTCGAGCACCGCTTGGCGGACGTCGCCGACCGCCGCCGCGTCGTCGTCGCCGGCGACGATGCCGATGATCCGGCCGTCGGCCGGCCAGGTCCGCCCGACCTGGGACAGCGCCGGGCTGGGCCGCGGGTCCGCCAGCGACTCCGACCCGGCCGGCGCGGGCAGCCCGAGCCCCTCGGCGACCTGTTCGCACAGGACCGGGTCGATGTTCGCGAGCACCCGCAGGTATCGCTCCTTGATCGCCTGCTCGTAGCACTTGGCCAGCTCGAAGGTGTAGGCCGCGATGGTGTGCTCGCGCTCGACCGGCGTCAGGCTCAGCCAGAACAGCCGCGCCTGGCTGAAGTGGTCGGCGTACGACGCGGGCGCCTCGCGCACCTTCCGGCCGGACACCTGCGTGGGCACCTCGACGTACCCTCCCTCGGCCGCTCCCGCCGTGAAGGGGCAGCCGCCGTCGAGCGAGTTCGGCCGGTACGGGGCGACGCCCCGGTGCACGGCCGTCTGGTGGAAGCCGTCCCGCAGCATGTCGTTGACGGGGGCGTGCGGCCGGTTGATCGGGATCTGCGGGAAGTTGGGCCCGGCCAGCCGGGTGATCTGCGTGTCGAGGTACGAGAACAGCCGCCCGGCCAGCAGCGGGTCGTCGGTGACGTCGATGCCGGGCACCAGGTGGCCGACGTGGAAGGCGACCTGTTCGGTCTCGGCGAAGAAGTTGGACGTGTTGCGGTTGAGGGTGAGCAGGCCGATCGGCTGGACCGGGGCCAGCTCCTCGGGGACGATCTTCGTCGAGTCGAGCAGGTCGATGCCTTCGAACATCTGCTCCGGCGTGTCGGGGAAGACCTGGATGCCCAGCTCCCACTCCGGATAGGCGCCCGCCTCGATCGCGTCGAAGAGGTCGCGCCGGTGGAAGTCCGGGTCCACGCCGTTGAGCAGCTGCGCCTCCTCCCAGACCAGGGAGTGCACGCCGAGCTTGGGCTTCCAGTGGAACTTGACCAGCGTGGTCGCACCCTCCGCGTTGACCAGGCGGAAGGTGTGCACGCCGAAGCCCTCCATCATCCGGTAGGAGCGCGGGATGCCGCGGTCCGACATGTTCCAGATCGTGTGGAAGGTGCCCTCGGTGTGCAGGCCGACGAAGTCCCAGAACGTGTCGTGCGCGGTCTGCGCCTGCGGGATCTCCCGGTCCGGGTGCCACTTGGCGGCGTGGATGACGTCGGGGAACTTGATCGCGTCCTGGATGAAGAAGATCGGGCAGTTGTTGCCGACCAGGTCGAACACGCCCTCGGAGGTGTAGAACTTGGTCGCGAAGCCACGCGTGTCGCGCACGGTGTCCGCCGAGCCGCGCGAGCCGATCACGGTGGAGAACCGCACGAAGACCGGCGTCTCGACGTCCTTGGCGAGGAAGGCGGCCTTGGTGACGTTCGAGGCGGCGCCGTAGCCCCGGAAGACGCCGTGCGCCCCGGCGCCGCGCGCGTGCACGACGCGCTCGGGGATGCGCTCGTGGTCGAAGTGCATGACCTTCTCGCGCAGGTGGTGGTCCTGCAGCAGAACCGGGCCGCGCGGGCCCGCCTTGAGCGAGTGGTCGGTGTCGGGCAGCCGGAGCCCTTGGGCGGTCGTCAGGTATGCCCCGCCTTGAGCAACCTTGTCCTGCGGAACGCCGGTGGGCCGGCCGGTGGGGGAGAAGGTGTCCGGCCCGCTCTGGTCCGGCTTGGGCGGCAGCGGCTCCCGAGGCTCCGTGGGCTCCTCCAGCGACGGCGGCTCGCTGTTGGGGACGCCGGGGATCTCGGCGGGCCCGCCGCCGGTCACCGCGTCGACGACCTTCTCCACGGTCGACTTGATCGGGTGCTCCATGGTCTCTCCTTGGCGTGAGGCTGCGTCGCCGGGTGCCGGGCGTACGCAGACTTCCCCACGCCGGAGGTCGCCACGCGGAGTTTACGGTGCTTACAGGCGAATCCGGTCAGGTGTTGGGCCTCAACGTTCCAGGGTGATGCCCTCCCGTCGCAGGTCCTCGATGACGCCGTCGACCAGCCGGGTGCTGACCGTGTGCGTCAGCCTGCCGGTGTCGCGGAGCTCGCGGGCGGCGGGCACCGGGTCGGGGTCGGCGAACAGCCGCTCGTCGGTGTAGTCCACCGGCCTGCCGGTCGCGTCGAGCGCCCACCAGGAGGCCTCCAGGGCGATGCCGTTGGGGTCGCTGAAGTAGATCGAGCGCAGGAAGCCGTGGTCGATGACGTCGGTGACCTCGCAGCCGTGCTCCTTGAGCCGGTCGCGCATCCGTACCAGCGCGTCCTCGTCGGGCAGGTGCAGGGAGAGGTGGTCGAACTGGGCGGCCTTCGCGTACGGGACGCCGGCCGGTTTGGCGAAGCTGTCGAGCTCCTGGTCGGCGTACTCGAAGAAGGCGATGGTGCTGCCGACGCCGACCTCGAAGAAGTAGTGCTTGAACGCGGGCACGGCCAGGGTGGCGACCAGTCGCGCGTCCAGGACGCCGTGCCAGAACCTGACGGTGGCGTCCATGTCCGCGGTGATGAGGGCGAGGTGGTGGACGCCACGCCAGTGCACCGTTTCCGGGGTTGCAGCCATGGCCCAACAGTACGCCTTTCAACTACCTCCGGGTAGTCACGTCCCGGTGAGATCCAGCGGCGCGGACTTGGTGGCCGCCGGCTCCGCGCGCAGGCGGCGGACCTCGCGGGAGCCGGACCAGCGGGTGATCGCCTCCTCGTCGGCGAAGGCCATCGCGCGCAGCATGTTGCCCCCGTCCGTGGCCTGCACCGTGCGGCGCAGCCGCGCCCGCAGCGACTCCGGCAGGTTGGTGGTGCGGGCCTCGATCGTGTCGCCGTAGAAGGGGGCGTAGCCCGCCCCCGCGAAGCCGGTACGGCGCAGCAGCACCGGGAGCGTGTCGGCCGAGTAGAACATCAGGTGGTTCTTGGTGAAGCCGCTCCACGCCGACTCGTACGCCTTGAGCAGCAGCGAGTTGGCGTTGACCGTGAGGATCATCAGCACCCCGCCCGGCGCGAGCAGCTCGCGGAACCGGCGGAAGTCGTCCACCGGCCTGGGCAGGTGCGCCAGCACCGACCAGAGGGTGATCACGTCGAAGCCGCCGGCGGCGATCTCCGGCACGTCCTCCGGCGCGCCCAGGTACGCCCGTCCCCGGGTGAGCCGCTCGTTGGCCTGCGCGACCGAGTCGGGCGACAGGTCCACGCCGACCGCGTCGAAGCCGCGCTGCTCGGCCAGCTCCAGGAAGAGCCCGGCGCCGCAGCCGAAGTCGAGCAGTCGCCGCCCGGCGCCGTCGTCGAAGACCGGGGAGAACGCGTCCATGGTCAGCTGGTAGCGGCGCTGCCGGTTGGCGGCGTACTTGCCGGTCAGGAACTTGCTGTAGCCCTTGGCGTACAGGTCGCCGAGCCGCTCGGGACGGATGTTCGGGTTGCGGTAGAGGAAACCGCAGGAGGGACAGCGCACCACGTGGTAGCGCCACTTGCCGTCCTCGCCCACCGGCTCGTACAGCGGTTGCATGCGCGGCTCGCCGCAGAGCGTGCAGTCGATGAACTCCTCGATCTCGCCCAGCGGCATGCGTGCCTGGTAGTCCTCGGGCTCCACGATCGGCGAGCGTCTCAGCAGCCTGCGCCACTGCGCCTCGCGGATCAGCCGCTCTCCGGGGCGTACGTAGACCCGCTGCCCCCAGGGCACCTTGTCGTAGCGCGAGCCGTAGACCAGCTTGCCGAGCAGCCGTCGAGCCGAGACCATCGCACACCCCTAACGCAGACCGTTTGCGCGGGTATTGCCCTGACTATTCCATCGCTACCGCCAGCAAACCATCCCCAAACGGCCAAGGCGGGCGGGCCGCTGGAGACGGCCCGCCCGGGGAGGTCACGACGGCCTGCCGTCGGCCCCGCACTTGATGATCGGCCGGATGCAGTCGCGTACCCGGCGCTCCAGCTCGGCGACCGGCCAGGCGTTGAAGAAGTCGCCGTGCATGGTGTAGCCGCCGCCCGAGGCCAGCCGGAACCCGGACGGGTCACCGCTGACCGGGTAGCGCAGCACCTGGCGGAGCTTGGGCACGGGCACCGGGTGGCTGCTCGGGCAGTCGTCGCCGACCGGGTAGGCCATGTGGCTCTTGTGGTCGGGCGAGTCGAGGTCGCGGCCGTTCCAGCACTGCGGGAAGTCCAGGTACGACTCCAGCATCGTGCCGGGCGGGCAGGTGACGAAGTCCTTCGAGGCCGGCACGTGCCCGGCGTGCAGGCAGGACCAGCGGGCGATGGTGGAGTCGCCGGGCCCGGTGGCGCGCGCGTTGCCGGCCACGATCCGCAGCCCCAGGGGGAACGGCTGGATGCGCGCGGTCACGTCAGGCCGCACGCCCTCGCCGAGGTAGTAGAACGTGGTGATCGTCGGCTCGACCGGCGTGCCGTTCCGGTAGAGCGTCGGCACCCAGTAGGAGGACCTGTCCACCGACGGGTTGCAGTTGGTGGCGCCGCGCTGCAGGTCGGCCAGCGTGGTGTGGGCGTTGGTGATCCGGCTGCCGAAGAAGCTGTGCATGTGGGAGGCGCCGGGCAGGCCGGGGAAGATGATCGGGTCGTCGGGCAGCCGGTGGCTGTAGGGGCAGTCGGCGAGGAACTCCGCCACCCGTACCGGTTCGGCCTGGGCGGGCTGGACCGACAGCGGCGCACCCATCAGCACCGCGAGCACGGCGAACAGGCGTAACAGTCTCATGGCGGGGTCCTCACTGGTAGACGCGCACGTAGTCGACGAGCATGCGGGCGGGAAACGGGGTGGAGGCGTCGGGCGGGCCGGGCCAGTCGCCGCCGACGGCCAGGTTGAGGATGATGTAAAACGGGTGGTCGAAGACCCACGGGCCGCGCGTGCGCTCCACCTCTTCCTTGCTGAGGGTGACGACGGTGCGGCCGTCGAGCGTGTACGTGATGCCGCGGCTGTCCCAGTGGGCGGCCCAGACGTGGAAGTCGTCGGCGAGGTCGGCGCCGCCGGGCAAGGTATAGGAGCCGCCGATGCCGCCGCCTCCGTTGTAGGCGGGCGCGTGCACGGTGGAGTGTGACGTGCGGGTGTCCTTGCCGAGCACCTCCATGATGTCGATCTCGCCGTTGTACGGCCACGGCCGCCCGGTCAGGAAGTCGGCGCCCATCATCCAGAACGCCGGCCACAGCCCGTTGCCCCTGGGCACCTTGATCCGGGCCTCGACGCGGCCGTAGGTGAAGTGGAACTTGCCGCCGGTGTTCATCCGGTGGGAGGTGTACTGGCAGGTGGCGCTGCCGGTGAGCGGGTCACGCGGGCAGGCGGAGCCCGGGGTGGCCTGCTTGCGCGCCTCCATCACCAGCCGGCCCTGGCCGTCCAGGGCGGCGTTGCCGTTGTCGGTGTAGTACTCCAGCTCGTTGTTGGGCCCGGTGCCGGGATCGGCGGTCCACTTGGCCGGATCGGGCCTGGCGCCCGCCGGGCCGTCGAACTCGTCCTGCCAGACGAGCCGCGGCGGGTCGGCCGGGTCGGGGGCGGGGGACGGTGGGGTGATGGGCGCGCCGCCGGTGCCGTACACCTGGAACTCCCAGAGGCTGTAGCCGTACGAGGTCGCGCGCTGCGTCCCGTACACGCGGACGTAGCGGCCGGTTCCGCTCACGGTGAGCGTCTGCTTGAAGCCGGTGCCCGACGTGGTGGAGTAGATCGTGGTCCAGGCCGAGGCGTCGGGCGAGACCTGGATCTGGAACGCGCGGGCGTAGGCCGGGTCCCACTGCAGCACGACCCTGGTGATCTGGGCGGTCGCGCCGAGGTCGACGTAGATCCAGCCGGGGTCGGCCCAGGCGGCGGTGGCCCACCTGCTGGCCGGGTCGAGGTCGAAGGCGCGCGCCGGGGTGCACTCCCAGCAGGTGGAGTCGTGCTGCGAGGAGGAGGCGACGCCGGGCCTGCCGTAGGAGAGCAGCCGCTCGCCGCTCCCGGTGCCGTACACCTGGAACTCCCAGAGCGAGTAGCCCCACGGGGTGGCCCGCTGTGTCCCGTGCACGCGGACGTACCGGCCGGTGCCCGACACGTCGATGGTCTGGGTGCCGCCGGGGCCGGACGTGGTGGTGTGGACGGTGGTCCAGGCGCTGCCGTTCGCGGACACCTGGATCTGGAAGGCGGTGGCGTGGGCGGCCTCCCAGCGCAGCACCACCTGGGAGAGCGCGGCGGACGAGCCCAGGTCGACCTGGATCCACTGCGGGTCGGAGAAGGCGCTGGACCAGCGGGTGCCGGCGTCGCCGTCGACGGCGGCGGAGGCGGGGAAGGCCGCGCTCTCGGTGGAGGAGGCGGTGGCGGGCCTGCCCTGTGACAGCAGGGCGGCGGCGGCCTGGGCGGGCAGGGCCGCGAGGAGGGGGGCGACGAGGGCGAGGACGAGTGTGACGAGCGTCCCCAGGCGGGGTGGACTCACGGAGGTCTCCTCAGGGAGCGAGGGGGGAGCGCTCCCTAAAGTGAGGGTGATGGTGTCAGGAAAATCTGTCAAGTCGCCTGTCAGCAGGAAGGGAGTATTAAGGCACAGAGTGGAGCAGATCGGAGAGCGCTCTCCCATCCTCACGGCATACCGGGTCCATACCGACCGCTGGCAAGCTGCCGCGGGATCTCAGGTCACGGAGAGGACTTCACGCACATGGGAAAGCCCCGACAGATCACGGCGGCGGCGCTCGCCGTCGCCGGTCTCACGACGGCGGGCGCTCCGGCCCCCGCGTCCGCGGAGCTCGCGGCGGCGGCGCCGTTCCGCGTCGACTACGAGAACGGGGCGCACCCCAAGGTGGGCCTCAACGAGTGCTGCAGCCACTCGATCAAGGTCGACGACCTGCCGAGGACCGGCGAGTACGCGGTACGCAGCGTGCTGAAGTACGGTGACCCGAAGGTCGCGGGCAGCACCCGCGCCGAGAGCCACACCCTCCACGCCAAGGAGACCCACTTCCGCTCCGGCGACACCGTCTACTACGGGTTCAGCGTCTACCTCCTGAGCACCTGGCAGCGCGACTCCAGGGAAGACATCGTGTTCCAGTGGAAGCCCTGGAGCGACGCGTGCGAGACCGGCAAGTTCCCCAGCGCCTTCCTCAGCGTGCAGCCCTCCGGGAAATGGCGGCTCCGGGTCAACTCCGACGGCAACGCCTGCTCCACCCCCGAATCCGTCCGCAAGACCAGCTTCGACCTGGCCGACGTGAAGCCAGGGCAGTGGCACGACTTCGTCTTCAGGTTCACCTGGAGCCACGGCAGCCAGGGGAAGATCGACGGCTGGTACCAGACCCACAAGAACCCCGGATGGCGCAAGGTCCTGACCGCCGGCGGCCCCAACACCTTCAACGACGACAAGACCACCAGCGGCTACCTGAAGTGGGGCATCTACAAGCCCGCGTGGGCCTCCGGGAAGACCGACGTCGACAGCCGCACGATCTTCCACGACAACATCGCGGTGGGCAGGACCTTCAGCGAGGTCAACCCGGCGTCCACCCGCTAGCCGTCAGCGGGCGGCGCGGGCCAGCACCTCCTCCGTCGTCAGCGGCACCCTCGGGTGGTGGCTCAGGCACATCGGCGCCCGCGCCTTCACGAAGGCGCTCCCCTCCAGCGCCACGTAGAACTCGCCCGAGCTCAACCGGGCGATGTCCGGCGTCGAGCCGCCCTTGGCCCGCGCCATCTCCTTGGCCGCCTCGATGTGCACCGGCGCGTTCAGCAGGCCGAAGAACTGGGTGGCGGCGTTGCCGGGGATCTGGTTGTGCAGACCCTTGGGCGCCTGGGTGGCGAACACCAGGCCCAGACCGTACTTGCGGGCCTGCGACGCCAGCGCCAGCGTGCTGTGCGTGCAGGCCGTCACCCGGCCACCGCCGGGGGCGAACGTCTGCGCCTCGTCCATCACGAACAGCCCGCCCAGCGGACGGTCGCCCGCCGGGTTCCTCCTGATCCAGGCGAACAGCGCCATCTGGAGCTGGCTGACGAAGCTCTGCCGCTGCTCGTCGTTCGGCAGCCCGACGAAGCTGATCACCGAGACGCGCGCCCGTCTGCCCGGCGACGGCGTCAGCAGCACGCCGGGGTCCACCGGCTCGCCACCGCCGCCGAACAGCGGGTCGTTGTCCATCGCCGCCTGCAGCGACTGCGCCAGGTCGGCCGCCAGCCGGGGGGCGTCGGCCAGCTCGCTCACCCCGTCGGGCAGGTCGGCCAGCAGGGCGACGAACCCCCTGAGGCTCGACCCGCCCCCGCGGCCGTAGTGCTCCAGCGCCTTGCGCAGCACCGCCCGGCCCAGATCCGCCTTCTTCGTCCGCGCGTCCACCTTCACCCGGGGCGCGATCGACGCCACCGCCGACTCCACCGCCTCGGCGAACTCGTCGGGGTCACCGGCCACCCCGGCGAAGTCCGGCAGCGGCTGGAAGCTGAGCGGCCTGCCCGCCGCGCGCCTCGGCGTCCAGACCACCACCTCGGTCCCGGCCAGGTAGTCGGCGGCCTTCCCCGCGTCCCCGTCGAGCCAGCCCTGCGGCCGCTCCGGCCACCGGTCGCCCAGCCTGGCCAGGTCGTTGTTCGGGTCGAGCACGATGGCCGACACGCCGTGCATGGCGCACTCCTCGACCAGCCGCCTGATCAGCACCGTCTTGCCCGAGCCGGAACCGGCGAAGATCGCCGCATGCTTCCGCAACGCCTCCAGCTGCACCTGGACGGGCTGCCCGCTCCCGACGGCCCTCCCCAGAGGGACATGGGGGACGCTCTCATGGGATGAGGGGGTATGCGCCTGCCCGTTTGCTCGCGCTGGGAACTGGCTATCGGCAGCTCGTGCCGGGGGACGGGGCGCTTGCTCGCCGACCGCTCGTGTTCGCGAAGAGTGCTCCCAGTCGCCGGCCACCCGTAGAGAAGTCTCCTGTACGGGGGCGCCCGTGTTTTCCTCTTGGCCGTCGGCGTTCGGGGCCAGCGTGGCGAGCGGGCCGCTCAGGGCTTCGGTTAGGAAGGAGACTGCGCGGGTGGGGCGGCGGGCGGCCAGCCACGACGCCAGCCCCGGCGGGTTCTCCGCAATGAGGTGTTTGAGTGCTGCCAGGATGCGCAGGTCGTCGTCGGTGTAGGACAGGGTGCGCCCGCCCGCGCACTCGAAAGCCGCGATCACCTCCTGAGTCCGCGCTCCCTTAGACCAGTTCTCTCTGCGCAGCAAGAACAGAAGCCGTTTGGGCACCCGGGCGTCCAGACCGGCCGCCAGCGACGCCTTACGGATCCGGTTGAGCGCCGAGACCGCGTGCCCGGCGGTGACTGCCCGGAACGCCCAGTGCGCCTCGTCTTCCGTGGCTTCTTGCAGGTTACGCCGGAGCCGCGCGTGCAGGGGCGGCTTGGCGCTGGGCGGTGGGTCGACGCTGAACGACGGCCCGTGCGCGCCCTGCTCGGCGATCCACGCCGACAGCCCAGCCGTCAGCAGCGGGGGCATCAGCACGTCCTCGCTGGCCTGCTCAATCTTAGGTGGGGCTCCGGCGTCGCGGAGGGTGGCGAAGCGAGCGTCCAGAGCGGCGAGCGCTACCTCCTGCCCGTCGGCCCGCTCCTCGACGACTGGAGGCTTGACTACCGTGGGGGGTAGGGCACTTGCTTTGAGACTGGTCAGCTCCCTGACCTCGCCACGTTGCAGGCATGAACGAACATGCGTGTCGATGGTGATCAGCAACTGACGCGCGGTGTAGCCGGGCGCTTCGTCGAACGCCTCCGGCCGCACCGGCCAGGTCGGGTACGGCGGCTCGACCTTGGCAGCCCCGTACTGCACCGTGAACCGCTTGGCGATCAGTTCGCGGGCGGTCTCGGCATCGGGGATGGTCATAAGGGGCATAGCCGTGCGGAAGCGGTCGCGAACCGTGTCGACCGCCTCCTGCTCGATGAGTGTCCAAGTTAGAGGGATGCACGAGACAACCGTCAGCGTGCGCCGGGTGACCTCGCGCAGAGCCATCAGGCCGCCCGCGACTCGCTCCAGGAGCAGCTTGTCACCATGCTCCCCATGCACGGTTCCATCGGTAGAGGTCCAGGACTGGGCGATCAGCGGGTCGATCTGGTCCACCGCGATGACGGTCGGGCCGGTGAGCGCCAGCAGGTGGGAGAAGTCCCGCACGATCTCCTGCGGCGTCTTGTTGACCGGACGGATGCCCCACCGCGCCCGCTCTCCCTCCTCGCCCTCTGGCATCGCGTACAGGAACGCCTCGCCGATGTCCTGCAGGGCAGGATCGGGGGAGGCATAGAGCACCAGCGCCCGCGCGGTGTCCTGACACCCGCGCCCGACTGTCTCGTTCATCTGCCGCAGCGAGAGGATGAAGGCGTCGAGTTCCTCACGGGACAGCGTCTTCTTACCGGTCACAGCTCTGCGAGGCATGCGCGACAGGTCGGCTAGCGCCGCCAGTCGCGACAGCAGTACCCGGAGCTGGGATTCCCGGGCCGCCCCGGGCCGGGCAAGGCTGTCGAGGAGCGACACCATGACGCTGTCCCAGAAGCCTTTGGCGTCCAGTAGCCCGACCAACACGAAGTAGCCGCCCTGATGCTGGACCACTTCACGCAGCCAGCCGACCAAGTGGGTCTTGCCCGTGCCGCGCTGGCCTTGGACGACCACCCCGATAGGGCTGCTGATCCGCTCGCCGCTCGCCTGAGCCAGACCGTCGAGGAGGATCTTGGTCGCCTGCCCTTGCAGCCCTTCCACGTGGTACGGGGAGTGCTGCCACACGTCGTCGGCCGCTTCGGTGTAGTGGAAACTGAGCGCTTCGAGCGCTCCGACGTCTGGGTGTGTCATGCCTCACCGATCCACAGCAGATGCTTCTCCTGGCCCCCGATGATCACCCCGGCCTCCCGTTCCTCCGGGGTGAAAGACTTCTGGTTGGACTCCGGAACCAGGTTCACGTCGGGGAGCCGTTCCATCCGTACGAGCGCGCCGTCGACCTCGTCCCGAGGCGCGTCGCCCAGCAGCGGTCGCAGCCGCGCCAGCCCCACCCAGGACCCGGGCCGGGGCGCCAACCGCGCGTACGCGGCGCGGATGCGTGCTTCCAGGTCCCCCGGCGGCTCATCCACCGGTGCTACATCTATGGATGGCGCCGTTTCCAGGGGTGTGGACACATCGGCCAGCCTCAGGCGGGAACGGTCCATATATTTCTGCAGCCAGCTGCGAAGGCCACGGGCGATGACCCCCGGTGAGCCGGTCATCGCGGGCAGCTCTCCGGCGCGCAGGTTTTCCTCAAGGCGAGCCCAGCCGCTGTCAGTTAGCACGTGCACATAGGAGCGGCCCTGCTTCCAACTGTCGACCAGCTTCAGCTCGTTGAGCTTCCGGCGTTTCTGGCCGTCGATGGTCAAGCCGTGCCGCTGCTTGAGGTCGAGGTTGGAGATCTCGCCCGCCTCCTCGGCCAGCGCCATCAGCGCGGCGAATTCAGGAAGTGACAGCTTGCGCTCTGACATGTTTCATCCATTTCGTGAGGCACGACGGTTCCGCAGGAGAAGCTCAATGTGGCGGACGACGGCTTGGGGGTCGGACAACACCTGAACATCGGTGAAACGGAGCACGGTGTAACCGGCGATCTGAAGGCGCACGTCACGGGCACGGTCGTCGGCGAATTTCTCCGCGTACCGATGATCGGGCCCGTCCAGTTCGACGACGCACCAGTCGTCCTGCCACAGCAGATCCACCCGTACGGGGGAGGCCAAGGCGTTGGGGCAGAGCATCTGGTTCCAGGCCCGTCCGGCGGCCCATGCGCACCCGCTCAGCGCGGATTCCAGAGCGCGCTCCACGGGGCTCCCCGGGTGCGGCCTTCCGGCGACCGGCGGTGGGCCTGGCACGCCCGTCTCCGGCGGTGGCAGGGTGATGGGCGTCCGGTCTGAGGCCTGGCTCGGTGCTTCCGCGACGAGGACGGTCTCCACCCGGTCCACGGCGGGGAGCGGCCCCGAGAGCCAGATGCCCAGCCCGGCGCGGTGCGCCAGCCACTCGCCCGCTGCCACCAGGGCTTCTTGACCGGCGGGCGACAGCCCTTCCGGCACGTCCACCAGGAGCGCCGCGCCGCGCCGGGAGAAGGCGGCGGCCAGCGCCCTGGCCAGCCCCGCGGCCCGCACCTCCGGCGGGAACCCGCTGGGCCGGATCTCGGGGGAGAGGCTCGCCCGCAGGTCCGGGAGCCGGCCGGGTCGGGCGCGCAGGGCACGTTCCGCCAGCTCGGCGAGGAACGGGCCGAAGTGGGCGCTGGTGGCGGCGGTGCGGAGGGCGAGGGTGCGTACGGCGGCCAGGCCCGCCCCGCCGGGCCCGTCGATGCCCTCGGCGTCCGGCAGCCAGGCGGGGAAAAGGCCGAGCACCGTGGCGTCCAGCTCGTCCAGGATCGCGGAGGCCAGCGCCTTCGGGGAGCGCGCCTCCCGGGCGGTGCAGGTGAGGATCGCGGGGGCCTCGCGGGGCAGCGAGTCGACGGCGAGCGGCAGTGGACCGGCGCCCTCCAGGCGCACGACCTTGCCGGTCGGTAACGCAGCCCAGGACCGCACCGCTCGCCCCCGTCGTCAGCCGGACTCGGACAGTGGTGGCGACGTTATACGCCACCCCGCGCGGCTGTCACCCGCTATCGCCGTCCGGGTCCGCGGCGAGGACGATCGCGCCCACATAGCCGTCGCCGTCGGGGGTGACCTTCATGAGCATCTCGTCCCGGAAGATGCCGTCGCCGTCGTTGCGGGTGTCCCGCTCGCCCCGGGCCGCGTACGGCCGCCCCGCCAGGATGCGGTCGTTGAGCGCCTCGTCGAACATCATCTGCGTGGTCAGCACCCGGGCGTCGCTGACGTGCACCATCGCGTGGATGTGCACGCAGCGGCCCCGGTACCAGCCGGGCCAGATGGTGGTGAACTCGACGACGCCGTCGGCGTTCGTGACCTGGGCGCCGCGCAGGTAGCGCTCGTCGTCCTGCGGGTCGAGGTCGGGCGACGAGGCCGAGAGCGCGCCGCCGCCTCGGGACATCGCCTCGGCGCCCGAGTAGAGGCCGCCCGCGTCGCAGTGCCAGATCTCCACCACCGCGTCCTTGATCGGGCGGCAGCTCCCGCTGTCCTGCACCTTGACGGCCACCCGCAGCCGGACGCCCTCCCGGTCCTCACGGATGTCGGCGCGGACCTTGTCGGCGTCGAAGTAGTACGGCCCCGCGGTGGTGGCGGGGGTCAGCGTGCAGGTGTTCGCGCCGTCGAAGAGCGAGGTGAGGTCCTGGGCGGTGGTCGCCTGAGGGGTGACGGACTCGCCGGTGGAGGTGGTGACCGGCTGCCCCGTGCACGCGGCGATCAGCCCGCCGAGCCCGAGAGAGCCGATGCCCGCGATCATCCGCCGCCTGCTGACGCGCTGCCCTTCGTGATCGTGTCCCATATCGCTCCCTTCGATGGGGTTTCGACGTTAGGTGAGTCACATGAAGGTCTGCTGAGAGGGATCCGCCGGTCTTTGTCGGTGAGGTTCGCTACATTCCGGTTCCGTTGATCATTGCCGAGCCCGGCTGGAGGTCGTTGACCGTGCCCGCTGACCCGACCGTGTGGGAGCAGAGCAGCGTGACGTGCGTGGTGCCGCCCGTCCAGCCGCGCAAGCTGGCCAAGGTGCCGTTCGTCGAGCTGGGCGACGGCAGGCTGCAGGGGGTGGTGTCGAGCGGTTCCGACATCGCTCGCGTGTACGTCTCCTCGATCGCCGCCGGATCCCACGACTTCAACTGCAGCACCAACAACAACCGCCCGTGCGGCGGTCTCTACGGCTCGCTCTGCAAGCACCTGCGGTCGCTGGTGGACGAGGCGGTCGTGCAGTACGGAGCGGAGCGGGTCGCCCGATACCTCCGGGTCGAGGGGGCCGAGACGGTGGCGTCCGGGGCCGACTTGGCGGCCAGGCTGGGCGGGCAGCAGGAGTCGCAGCCGGCGGCCGTGGTGTTCAGCCGGTTCCTGCGCCACCTGGGCTACCTGGAGCTGCCGGTCACCACGGCGCCGCTCGCGGAGATGCACTGGTTCCCCGGGACGGTGCGCTGATGCTCGGGGTGCAGCTGAACGACCTGGTCGGCGGGTTGCCCGACGGCCTCGCCGAGGCGCTGGAGCTGGTCGACGGCTTCGACGACGCGCTGTCCCACGGCTTCGGCCGGGTGGGCGAGCAGCGGGCCGCGGCGATCGCCGCGCTGGCCGGAGCGGTGGCGGCGACGCCGCTGGGCGACCGGGTGGCGGAGGCGGCCGCGAAGGTGTCGGCCGGATCGGTGAGCGGCGAGCACCTGACGGCCCTGGCCGCCGCGCGGTCCGCCCTCCTGGGCGCCGCCCACGACGCCCTCCTGACCCGGCTGGACGAGTCGCTGGGCAGGACGAGGTCTCCCTCCGGCCCGCCCGCCGCCGGTGACTCGTCCGTACCGGGAAATCTGCTCGTCGGGTGCCGGTCGTGGCTGTACGAGCTGGCCATCACCGGGTGGCGGGGAGTGGGGCACGATCTGGCCGCCGCCGGTGACCAGGCCATCGAGGCCGTGCTCGCGGAGCCGGGGGCGCGCCGCCTGGCGGTGCTGCTCGACGGGCTGGCCGCCGAGCTGCGTGACTCGTCGCCGGTGTCCACGATGGAACGGCTGCCCTTACGGCGCTGGGCCGACCTGTGGACGCGGGCCACGCTGCTGGCCGAGCCCGGCTGGCCGGGGTCGGGGGAGGGCGCCGAGACGGTGTCGGGGCGGTTGCTGCCGCTCGGGGCGGACGTGCACGAGCACGGCACCGCCGTCCAGGTGCAGGTGCACGCGGTGCTGGAGCCCGCCGGCGGCGGGACGTCCCGGCTGGTACGGGTGAGCGTCGCCGCGGGCAAGGTCGACACCATCACCGGGCCGGCCGTGTGGGGGCTGTTCCAGGCGTATCCGGTGCTGCTGGCGACGCTGGCCAAGCATCTGGCCGCGGAGATCGACGGCATGCCGTTGCTTCCCGGCGGCGACCTGGTCTGGCAGGAGGAGAAGGCCACCGCGGCCGAGCTCACCGACCCGTTCGCCACCGCCCGGGTGCTGCTCGCGGGCGCGGTGGCCGGGGAGACCCCGCCGCTGGACCGTCACCCGGCGCGCGTCGCGGAGCCGGTCCTGGTGGAGGGATACAAGGCGGCCAAGGCCGGCGGCGGGGTCACGCTCACGCTCGACGGCGCCACCTTGCCGTTCGCCACCGGGCGGCTGCCGGGGTGCGGGCCGCTCACCCCCGAGCTGCTCGCCGCCTCCACCGCGTGCGTCGGGCTGCTGCGCTGGGACGCCGGGGGGTGGCTGCTGCAGCCGCTCGCCGTCCAGGCCACGGTCAAGAAGAAGCCGGTCGCCGCGCACAACGGCGACTGGGCGCTGGGCACCACCGACCCCAAGGCGGCCAAGGCGCTGGCCAAGACGGGCGACCCGGTCGGCGTGCTCCGCGAACGAGCGGGACGGCTGCTGCGCAAATGACCACCGACCACAACATCCCCGGCGACGCGACCACCCACGGCGGCGGGACTGCCCACGACGCCGTGAGCGCCCACGGCGGCGGGACCGCTCACGACGCCGCAGAGGCGAATCGGCGGCAGGTGCTGCTCTGGCGGCTGCTGGCCCGCGTGTTCGGCGCCGACGAGCAGCCCGCGCTGGAGTCCGCGAGCGTCGCCATCGTCGAGGACCTCGGGCTGCCGGCCCAGCTGCTCGACCCGTCCGTGTCCGTGGACAACCTGGTGCAGCGCTTTCCCGAGCTGGGCCCCGAGTTCCGCGGCCTCATGACGGGCGACGACGACCGTGACCGCGCCCGTACCGCGGCGCTCGCCGCCAAGCTGCTGCTCAACCTGTTCGCGACCGGCACGGGCGACGTCACCGCCACCCGGCTGGCCGCCTGGCAGCAGGACGCGGGCTGGTTCGAGCAGGCGCTCGGCTGCGAGGCCGGCGAGCTGCGCGCCCAGCCGGGGCAGAGCGAGCTGGGCGGGATGCTCGCCGGGCTGGAAGGCGACCTGGTGCGCCGGATGCGGCTGCGCGAGGTGCTCGCCGACCCCGCGCTGGCCAGGCAGCTCACGCCCAGCATGTCGCTGATCGAGCAGCTGCTGCGCGACAAGTCCAACCTGTCGGGGGTGGCGCTGGCCAACGCCAAGGCGCTGATCCGCCGGTTCGTGGACGAGGTCGCCCAGGTGCTCCGCACCCAGGTGCAGCAGACGAGCGTAGGCACCGTCGACCGTTCGGTGCCGCCCAAGAGGGTCTTCCGCAACCTCGACCTGGACCGGACGATCTGGAAGAACCTCACCAACTGGAACGCCGAGGACGAGCGGCTGTATGTCGACAAGCTCTTCTACCGGCACACCGCCCGCCGCACCACCCCCGCCCGCCTGATCGTGGTCGTCGACCAGTCGGGCTCGATGGTGGACTCGATGGTCAACTGCACCATCCTGGCCTCGATCTTCGCCGGGCTGCCCAAGGTCGACGTCCACCTGATCGCCTACGACACCAGGGCGCTCGACCTGACGCCGTGGGTGAGCGACCCGTTCGAGGTGCTGCTCCGTACCAAACTCGGCGGCGGCACGAACGGGACGGTCGCGATGACCCTGGCCCGCCCCAAGATCGTCGACCCGCGCAACACCGCGATGGTGTGGATCTCGGACTTCTACGACGTCCGCGACCTGCAGCGGGAGTTCGAGGCCGTGCACCGCTCCGGGACGAGGTTCATCCCCGTCGGGTCGGTGACCAGCTCCGGCCATCAGAGCGTGGACCCGTGGTTCCGCCAGAAACTGAAGGACCTGGGCACGCCCGTCATCTCGGGAAACATCAACAAACTCGTGTTCGAGCTCAAGAGCTTCCTCACCTAGGAGATACGCCATGACCGATGAGATGCTGCGTGCCCCCGCCGAGGCCAAGTACGCCGAAGAGCTCGACTGGCTGGAGTCGGTCGACGACGGGCCCAAGCCGTTCTCCTGGCGGCTCAGCCCGCGCATGGTCCGGCTGTTCGTGCTCGGCTCCGAGCGCTCCGACGGCCTCGACCGGGAGATCAAGCAGAAGTGGTTCGGCGACCGGAGCTTCGTCGAGCGCGCCATCGTCACGCTCGCGTCCGACCGCGGCCTGCTGCTGATCGGCGACCCCGGCACCGGCAAGAGCTGGCTGGCCGAGCTGCTGTCGGCGGCGATCTGCCGCAACTCGACGCTGGTCGTGCAGGGCACCGCCGGCACCACCGAGGACCACATCAAGTACTCGTGGAACGTCTCCATGGTGATCGCCAAGGGCCAGTCGCGCCAGTCGATGATCCCGTCCCCGATCATGACCGCGATGGAGCAGGGCGTGATCGGCCGGTTCGAGGAGCTGACCCGCTCCACCAGCGACGTGCAGGACGCGCTGATCTCGATCCTGTCGGAGAAGTACGTGTCCATCCCCGAGCTGGACGACGACAACATCGTCTTCGCCAAGCCCGGCTTCTCCATCATCGCCACCGCCAACAGCCGCGACCGGGGCGTCAACGACCTGTCGTCGGCGCTCAAACGGCGCTTCAACTTCGTCCGCATCCCGGTCGTGACCAACAAGAAGAGCGAGGCGGAGATCGTCCGCTTCCGCACCACCGAGCTGCTGCGCAGGCACCGCATCGAGCTGGAGGTGCCGCCGTCGCTGCTCGACATCCTGCTGCAGAGCTTCGCCGACCTGCGCGCCGCCGCCCAGTCGGCGACCAGCGACGACGAGAAGCTGGAGTCGGCGCTGTCCACCGCCGAGCAGATCGGCGTGCTGGAGGACGCGATCCTGCACAGCAACTTCTTCGGCGACAGCACGCTGCGCGCCTCGACGCTGGCCGGGTCGCTGGTCGGCTCGCTGGCCCGGCGCAGCCCCGAGGACCTGGCCATACTCAACAAGTTCTGGCACGGCGTGATCGAGCCGCGCAGCAAGAAGGACGGCGGCGAGTGGCAGGGCTTCCTCGAAGGCGGCCGCCAGGCGATCGCCACGCTCTCATGAGCCCGTTCGCCGCGCTGCGCGAGCAGCTGCACGCCGCCGCCGAGACCTTCGCCGACGGGCCCGGCGCGCTCTCCGGCATCCTGTCGGGCCTGGTCGACGACGTCGACCGGGCGCTGGCCGAGCCACTGGAGATCTTCCCGGTCTGCCACCACTCCCCGGCCTCGGCGCTGGCCATGGCCAGGAGGCTGCGCGAGAAGCAGCCCGAGGTCGTCTACCTGGAGCTCTGCGAGGACCTGCGGCCGGTGCTCGACGAGCTGCGCAACTGCCGGCTGCCGGTCGCGCTGCAGGCGTTCGCCACCGAGCTGGACGGCTTCCCCGAGGGCTGGGGCCCGCTCAACGTGGTCGCGCCGATCACCGAGGCGTCCGCCGAGTACCAGGCCATCGCGTACGCGCTCGACACGCCCGGCGTGGAGCTGGTGCTGGTGGACCGCTCGGCCGACCACGTCTACCAGTGGCTGCCGCAGGAACGCCCGGACGAGTCCGTCGGCATCGAGATCGGCGACCTGCGGCCCCGCTTCGCCGAGCTGGAGCAGCACCTGCTGCACCACGCCAAGGTCCGCCACTGGTCCGAGTGGTGGGACCAGTACGTGGAGCAGCCGCTCTCCGGGGCCGACTACGCCACCTACCGGCAGGTCATGGTGCTGATCGGCAGCCTGTTCCGGCGGCTGACCCCGGAGGACTCGCCCCGGCTGGCCGGCGACGAGGAGCGCGAGCGCCACATGTGGACGCGCATGCGCGAGCACCTGGCCGCCTCCGGCGCCGACCCCGGGCGCTGCCTGTACGTGTGCGGCGCCTTCCACGCCGCCAGCCGGGTCGAGGAGTTCGGCCTGCACGCGGCGGAGCCCGCCTACGAGGTCACCCCGCGCACCGGCACGACCTGGCAGTACGGGATCGTCCCGGCCAGCCACTCGGCCGTCGAGGCCCAGTTCGGGCTGGCACCCGGCTCGGTGTCGATCGCCGCCGCCACCTACGCCAAGGCGGTCACCCGGGGCGGCGTCAAGACGTACCAGCTCAAGGGCCGGCAGGCGACGACCAGGCGGCGCAAGGCGGCTCCGGCGGCGGAGGGGCCGGTGACCGACCGGCTGACCGGGTTCCTGTCGAGCCCGCCCGCGCTGGACGCGCTGGATGAGGCCGAGCTGCTCGGCTGGTGCGTCGACATCGTCCGGCTGGCCCGCCGCAACGGCTACCTGGCCAGCACCGCCGACGCCATCGCGGTGTTCGAGACGTCGATCCTGCTGGCCGGGATGCGCAACCGCGCCAGGCCCACCCCGTACGACTTCCAGGACGCGGCCGTCACCTGCATCGAGAAGGACGCCGTGTCCGGCCGCAGGGACGTCGCGCAGCTCTGCGAGATCCTGCTCGGCGGCGACCGGATCGGCGAGGTCGGCTACGCCGCGCTGCCGCCGCTCGCCCAGGACGTCTACGACCGGCTGGAGCCGCTCGGCGTCGACGTGCGCAAGCGGGCCGTGCACCGGGTGCTGCTCGACTTCGGCGCCGACCCCGAGCTGGAGCCCTGCTCCCACCTGCTGTGGATGCTGCGCCGCCTGATGCCGGACGGCGCGGTGCGGCCGATCATGGGCAACCGCGCGCTGGGCGAGCGGTCCAGGCAGGAGAGCTGGGACGTCGCCATCGGCCACCACCAGCGCGCGCTCATCGAGCTCGGCTACGAGGGCGTCACCGTCGAGCAGGTGCTGGAGCAGCGGCTGCGCAAGATGGTGACGGATCCCGAGGCCACCGCCGCCGTCGCGCTGGAGGCGGTGGAGGAGTCCATCGTGCTCCTGGGGAGCCGCCGGTTCACCGAGGAGCTCGGGGCGCGGGCGGTGGAGCTGCTGGCGGCCGAGCGCACCGTCGACGACGCGCCCGACGTGCTGCGCCGCATCCGCCGGCTGCTCACGCACTACCGGTCCGCCGAGCCGGCGCTGCCCGCCTGGGTCGAACGGTTCGTCACCACCGGATACGCGCACTACTGCACGCTGCTGCCGAGCGCCTTCGTGGCCGACGACACCGGGGTGCGGCAGGTGGCGGCCATGCTCGGGTTCCTGTCCGGGATGGAGAGCCTGGCGATCTCGCTCGGCTGCGACCGCGCCCAGCTGGAGCTGGCGGTCAAGCAGTCGCACCCGGAGACGCCGGGCAAGGTCGCGCTGCTGTGGGCGGCCAGGTTCCAGCTCGGCCTGCTGTCGTCGGCGGAGCTGCGGGCGCGCTGCGCCGAGCTGCTGGCCAACCCGCTGGTGGTGCCGTCGTTCCCGCAGTACCTGAGCGGTTTCGTGCAGGCGCTCGAACCCGCGCCCGCGCTGACGCCGTTCGTGGTCGAGCTGATCTCCGACGCCTTCGCGACCCTGCCCGACAGCGTGCTGCTGCCGTGGCTGCCCAAGCTCATCACCACCCTGAAGGACGAGGCCGCCGAGCTGGTGCCGGTTCTCGTACGCGAAGCGGGCCGGACGTTCCCCGGCACGCTCGCGGCGGTGGACGCGTGGACCCCGCCATGGACCGCCGCGCCCGCCCCGACTCCCGTCCCCGCACCGGCGGGCGGCCCGGTCACGAACCTGCTCGCCGCCCACCCGGCCACGACCGACGCGCTCGCGGCCCTGCTGGGCTGCGACGGCACCTGGCAGGCCACCGGGGCGACCGGGCCCGGCCCGGCAGGCGACCTCCTGACCCGCCACCCGGCGGCGTCCGACGCACTGGCGGCCCTGCTGGCACCGCGTTGACGACAGCGGGGAGCGCGGTGGCGGCCGTGCGTGCTGACAAGCCGTGCTGACAAGCCGCGCTGTGGAGCGCTGACCGCCACGGGGGTAGGGATAGCCCTACCCCCGTTCCGCCTGCTCGCGGGACTGATTCGGCCGCCGCCGATCCGTAGCGTTGCCGGTATGACGACCCTCCAGCAGCGCATCGCCGCCGACTCCCGCTACCTGCTCCTGTCCTTCCCCACCGCCCTCGTCACGTTCCCGCTGGTCGTCGCCGGTGTCTCCGCCGGGCTGGGCGCCGCCGTCGCGTTCGTCGGGCTGCCCGTGCTGGCCGCCACCGCCGGGCTCGCCAGGAACGTCGCCGACGTCGAGCGGGCCTCCCTGCCCGGCGTGCTGGGCCACCCCGTCGCCCGTCCCCGCTACCGCGAGGCGCCCGTCTGGGCCGGTTGGTTCCGCCGGATGATGAACCCGCTGGCCAGCGGTCAGGCGATCATGGACCTGCTGCACGTGATCATCGCCTTCCCGATCGCCGTCGCCGGGTTCGTGGTGGCCGCCGTCTGGTGGGTGGGCACGCTGGCCGGGCTGACCTTCCCGCTGTACGGGTGGATCATCGCGGGCATCCCCGGGGCCGTCGAGACAGGACTGCCCGACCTGCTCGGGTTCGGCGCCAGCCCGGCGCTGTTCGTGGTCTGGAACACGGTGATCGGCCTGCTGTTCGCCATCACCCTGGCCCCCGTGCTGCGCGGAACCGCTCTGGTGAAGGCGAGCCTGGCCGAGCTGATGCTCACCCGGCCCGCTCTCGCGCGCCCCGCCGCCGCGCCGCATATCGTGGACCAGAGGATCCCCGCCTGATCTTGAAGGGTAAACCCGTGCGCAGCCCAATCTTCGGCAACCTCGACACCCAGCAGCTCCCGCCCGGCTTCGCCCTGCAGAACGGCAAGATGCTCCGGGTCGAGCTCCCCGAGGTGCTCGCCAAGCAGGGGTCGATGGTCGCCTTCCAGGGCAACTGGGACTTCGACTACGAAGGCTCCGGCGGGCTGGGCAAACTGTTCAAGAAGGCCATGACCGGCGAGGGCGCCTCGCTCATGCGGGTGCGCGGGCAGGGCGCGCTCTACCTCGCCGACAACGCCGACGACATCCACCTGTTCTACCTCGAGAACGAGGGCCTGACCGTCAACGGCCGCAACCTGCTCGCCTTCCAGCCGCAGATCGGCTGGGACATCCAGCGGGTGCAGGGGGCCGGGGTCGCGGCGGGCGGGCTGTTCAACACCACGCTCACCGGCACCGGATGGGTCGCCGTCACCACCCACGGCACCCCGGTCATGCTCGACGCGAGCCGCATGCCGACCTTCGCCGACGGGCAGTCGGCCGTGTGCTGGAGCGCCGCCCTGCACGTCGGCGTCAACCGCACCTTCAAGGCCGGTGCGCTGATCGGCCGGGGCAGCGGCGAGGCCATGCAACTGGCCTTCCAGGGCCAGGGTTTCGTCCTGGTCCAGGCCAGCGAGGGCCCGCTGGTGCCGAAGCCCGCCTGACGACACTGGCGCGACCCAGGCAGCCGGTGCCAAGTCATCCGCAAGCCGCGGTCGCCATTCTGTCCCGCATGGGAAACTTCCCGCGGATCGTCCTGATCCTGCTCTGGCTGGCGGTCTGTCTGGCGCCGATCCCGGTGGCGGTGCCCGACTACCTGCTCACGCTCGGCCACACCGGCACGCCCGGGACGCTCACGGTGGTGTCCTGCGAGTCGCTGGGCCGGGGCCGGTACGACTGCCGCGGCCGGTTCGTCCCCGACGACGGCGGCCGGCCCGTGATCGTGGCGACCTCGCCCGACTCGGACGCGGGCGACGTGACGCACGCCCGCCTCACCCCCGACGGCACCCGCGCGCTCCCCGACGGGCTCAAGGGCGTGCTCGCCGTCTCCGCCGTCCCGGCCGCCGGGCTCGCCGGTCTCGGTTTCCTCCCGTACGTGCTCGCGTACTGGTGGGGTGGGCCGAGGGCGCGCAGGCGAGCGGTCACGGTGGGGATCGTGACCACCTCGGTGGGCCTTCTGACCATGGTCGTCGGATTGGTGGCCGCGCACTCTTAAGGCACACACGCCGGAACCGGACCACCTCGACCGCCAACTGTGAGTAGTCGTCATGCAACCTACGCCGCACTCCTCTTCACCGAAGGAAAGGTCAAACTGGCGGTCATCACCGAGGTGCAACGTCAGCGCGACGACACCAAACACTGGACGTGGCTGGCCTACATCGCCAACATGCGTGCCCGCGACCGCTGTCAGGCGTTGCTGGTCGTCATCTGCCCCAACCGCGCCGTTGCCGCATGGGCGTCCCAGCACATCCAGACCGGCCATCCGGGCCTGGTCCTGCGTCCCTTCGTGATCGGCCCCGATAACACGCCCGTCATCACCGACGTAGCCGAGGCCGTCGGCAACATCGGCCTGGCGGCTATCGCTGCGATCACCCATAGTGAGAACCCGCAGATCAAAGCCATTCTCGCCACCCTGACAGAAGCTCTGGACCACATCGACCCGGAGAAGGCAGGACGCTACGCTGAGTATGTCACCGTGGCACTGGCGGGGGACGCGCAGAAAGAAATGGAGCGGCTCATGGCCACACAGACCTACCTCTACCAGGGCGAATATGCACAAAGCCTCATGGCGAAGGGCGAGGCCCGGGGTGAGGCCCGGGGTGAGGCCAAAGGGCTGCTCGTCGTGCTGGAGGCGCGCGGGTTCCGGGTGACCGAGGACGACCGGGATCGGATCATGTCCTGCACCGACATCAAGACGTTGGAAAGATGGCTGCAGCGGGCCGCGCTGGTCGACTCCGTGGACAAGCTCTTCGAGTGAGACACTCGGCCAGGGTTCTCCCACCGCCCAGGAGACGCTCCGCGTACTTCGGGTCACGCTGGCTCTCAGCAGCGGGCGACCGCATGGTCGGAGCCGGTGACCTGGGGAATCTCAGGTGGTGAAGCCGTCCTGCCGGACGCCTTCGGAGAGGACGGCCGCCAGCGCGGGGTTTCCGATGACGCGCACCGGCACCGTCAGCCACGTCCAGCGGGCGGCGGCGAGATCCGCCGGGATCGGCGCTTCAGCGTGGGAGACCAGTCGCCGCAGCGCGGCCTCGATGTGGGTGTCGGCCGCGCGGCCCTCAGCGTGGGAGTGATCCGGGCAGGTGGCGGGGACGAGGGGCCCCAGGCCGGCTATGGCGAGACAGGCGAGGGGCGGGAGGCGACGGGCGGCCTCCAGGGCGAGGACCGCCCCCGGACCCCACCCGGCCAGCGCCACGGTGCCCCCGACGGCCGTCAGGACCGCCAGGAGGTCCTCCACTTCCCTCGCCACCGCGTAAGGGGCGGTCGTCCCGCTGCCGCCGGTGCCCCGCCGGTCGTAGCGGTATACGGTGAAACGCTCCGCCAGCAGGGCCGCCGCCCGATCGGGGAACCCGGCCAGGACCACCGCAGGTCCCTCCCCGTCCGTGCGGTACGCGATGGACGTCCCGTCGCAGGACGTGACCCGGGGCACGACGTCACCGGGGCGCGATGTTGAGGTTGAGCCGGAACAGGTTGTCCGGGTCGTACGTACGCTTCACCTCGGCCAGCCGGGCGTGATCGGCTTCCGTGTACGCGTCCGCGACCCGCCCGGCGTCGGCCAGGAAGTTGAGGAACGTGCCGCCGGTCCCGTGCGGCGACAGCGCGTCGGCCATGCCGGCGAGCCGCTCGCTCACGATGACCGAGAACGCCGCGCCCCGGTGCCCGACCGGCCCCGCGTCCGGGCCTGGACGGGACATCGCGCCGCCCCAGTGCCTGATCTCCACGGTGGCGTGCCGCCCGGCCTCCACCAGCGTGCTGATCACCTCGTCCGGCAGGTCGTGGAAGAAGTCGAGGTAGCGGGCCGGGGTGCCGCCCATGGCCGCGTCCGCGTACCGGACCGGCCGCACCTCGTCCCTGATCGCCGGCCCGGCCGCCTCCCACAGCGGCCGGAGCACCCGGTCGCCCCGCTCGGGCGCTCCCGCGTACATGGCCTTGATCCCGAGCACCCGCTCGGTCCCGCCCGGCAGCGTGGTGAGCATGACCGCCGTGCTCACCTCGTCGGGGGCCTGCGCCGCCCAGGCGCGGTAGTGGGCCAGGGTCTCGGCCGCTCGCTCGTACGGGAAGAAGGCGATCCCGGCATGGACCAGGTCGACCGGGTAGAGCCGGAACTCCAGCGAGGTGACGATCCCGAAGTTGCCGCCTCCGCCGCGCAGCGCCCAGAACAGGCCGGCGTGCCGGTCGGCGTCCGCCGTGACGGTCCGGCCGTCGGCGGTGACCACCTCGGCGCTCACGACGCTGTCGGCCGCGAGCCCGTACCTGCGCGCCAGCCACCCGACCCCGCCGCCGAGCGTGTAGCCCGTCACCCCGACGTCGGGCGACGACCCCGACAGCGGCGCCAGCCCGTACGCCGCGGCCTCCCGCAGCACCCGCCCCCACCGCACGCCGGGCCCGACCCGGGCCACCCGCCTCACCGGGTCGATCTCCACACGGTCCAGCGCCCCCGTGCGCAGCAGGATCCCGCCGTCGGCCGGCACGTGCGTCCCGTGCCCGGTGGCCTGCACGGCCAGCGGCAGCCCGCACGTCCTGGCGGACACCAAGGCGGCCCGCACGTCCTCCGTCCGCGCCGCCTCCGCGACCATGACGGGCCGCGCGTCGACCGCCGGGTTCAACGACTGCCGGCCCAGCTCGTAGCCCTCGTCACCCGGCAGGTGCACGGCACCGGTGAAGCCGTCGATCCGGTCGGCGATGTTCGTCAGCATGATGCGTCCCTTCGGTGGTTGACCTGATCTCAGGCTCCTGCGGCACGCCCGCGGGGGCATCCGTATAGACCACGGATCCACCACGGATTCACCGCCCACCCGCACCCGTGGGCGATGATGGGGCCGTGACGGGCGGAGGGATGTCGGAACGCGAGGCCGAGGTGCTCGCGGCGCTCGGGCACCGCCTCACCAACGCGCAGATCGCCGCCCGCCTGCACATCTCCGTCCGCACCGTCGAGAGCCACGTCTCGTCGCTGCTGCGCAAGCACGGGGCCGCCGACCGCAAGGAGCTGGCCGCGCTCGCCCGGCAGAGCCGGACGGGGGAGCTGGCGGGGCTGCCGGCGGCGCGCACGAGCTTCGTGGGGAGGTCGGCGGAGCGCGCGGAGATCATCGCGGCCTTCGAGTCCTCCCGCCTGGTGACGCTGGCCGGGCCCGGCGGGGTGGGCAAGACCCGGCTGGCGGTGGCGGTCGCCGGGGCGGCGGCGCCGTCGTTCCCGCACGGCGGCGCGTTCGTGGACCTGGTGCCGGTGCGCGACGGGTTCGTGGCGGAGGCGGTGGCCGCGGCGCTCGGCGTGGCGGAGCGGCCGGGGCAGCCGCTGGAGGACGCGATCGCCGACCGGCTCGGGCGCGGGCGCGCGCTGCTGGTGCTGGACAACTGCGAGCACCTGCTCGATCCGGTGGCCGCGCTCGTGGACCGGCTGCTGGCGGTCTGTCCTGCCACCCGGGCGCTGGTGACCAGCCGCGAGCGGCTCGGCGTCCCCGGGGAGCGGGTCGTCTCCGTCGAGCCGCTGCCGCCGGGGTCCGACGCGGTCGAGCTGTTCCTCGACCGGGCGGGGGCCGCCGGGTTCGCCGCCGGGCGGGACGTCGCCTCGCGCATCTGCGCCCGGCTCGACGGGCTCCCGCTGGCGATCGAGCTGGCCGCCGCCCGGGGGGCCGCGCTGGGAGCCGACGGTCTGCTGGCGGCGCTCGACGACAACCTGCGGTTGCTGGCGGGCGGGCGTGGCGGCGACCGGCGGCACCGGTCGCTCCGGACCGTGCTGGGCTGGAGCCACGACCTGTTGGAGACGGACGAGCGCGCCCTGTTCCGGCGGCTGGCGGTGTTCGCCGGAGGGTTCGGCCTGGATGCCGTGGTGGCCGTGACGGGCGGCAGCCGGAGTGCCGCCGCCGACGTGCTGGGCAGGCTGGTCGACAAGAGCCTGGTCGTCCACCGTCGCGACGCCGGCGGCTGGCGCCTGCTGGAAACGGTCCGCGCCTTCGCAGCCGAACGCCTGGAGGAGAGCGGCGAACTCCCGGACGCCCGGCGGCGTCACCTCGCCTGGGCGGTCGAAACGGCCGACGCGCTCACCACCGCCCGCGCGGACGACCCCGACACCGCCTGGTGGGGCCGGTTCGACGCGGTGGCCGACGACCTGCGAGCCGCCCTCGCCACCGCGACGGGTGAATCCGCGAACGCCGCCGCGCTCCCGTCCCCCGAGGGGACGTTCGCGGCGGGGACTGCGGATGGGGGAACCGGCGCGGGCGCTGACGGGTCGGGCGTGGGGGAGAGTGCGGGCGCTCGCGTGGGCGTGGATAGGGCAACCGGTACGGACGCTGACGGGTCGGGCGTGGGGGAGAGTGCGGGCGCTCGCGTGGGCGTGGATAGGGCAACCGGCGCGGGCGCTGACGGGTCGGGCGTGGGGGAGAGTGCCGGTGCTCGCGTGGGCGTGGATGGGGGAACCGGCGCGGGCGCTGACGGGTCGGGTGTGGTGGGCGTTGGTGGGGAGGCGCATCGGCTGGCTAGGAGGTTGGCGGGGCTGACGTATGGGCGGAGGTTTTTGCGGGAGGCTGTCGCGCGTTATGAGCAGGCGGCGGTGCTGGCTCCTGGGGATGGGGAGGCGGCGCGGGATCTGGCCGACGCCGCCGAGTGCGCGCTGGCGTTCGCGCGTGCGGGGCAGGCGTATCGGCTGCAGCTCGGCGCCGCGGAGAGGGCGCGGGCGGCCGGGGACGGGAACGCCGAGGCGGTGGCGCTGGCGCGGGCGGCGGTGATCGCCGAGAGGCATCCGGGGTTCGGGTTCGACGACGAGCCGGAGGAGGAGCGGGTGCGGGCGCTGCCGGCGGAGGCGGCCGCGGCGGGAGACCTGGACGATCCGTACGTGGCCGCGCACGTGGCGGCGGCGCGCGCCTGGAGCACCGGACGGCCGGACGTGGCCGGGCGAGCGCTGGAGGCCGCACGGGCCACCGGGGACCCGGTGCTGACCAGCTCCGCGCTGGACGCCGTCATCTGCGCCGCCGACCGCGGGGGACGGGCCAGGGAGGCGTACCGGCTGGCGGGGGAGCGGCTCAAGCTGCTGCCCGCCATGGACGGCGACGACCCGCGGACCGGTATCGAGATCGTCGACGCGCTGCACACCGCGTCCTTCTTCGCCGTCGCCGTCGGCGACCTGCACGGGGCCTTGAAGGCGGCCCGGATGGCGGCGGACGACGACGTCACGGGCAGCCATCCCGCGCTGGCCGGCAGCAGGCTGGTGCCCCCGCTGGTGCTCGCGGGCGACTTCGACCAGGCGCTGGCGCGGGCGGCCGAGATGGTGGACGGCCAGGCGCGTGTGGACGCCCCGCCCGGACGGTGGATGGCTCCCGCCCTCGGCATGGTGGCGCTGGCCCACGGCCTGCGCGGGGACGACACGGCATGCCAGGCGTGGCGGGCCCGCGCGATCGCCGTCGGCCACATCGGCCCGGCCTCCCGCTACGCCCCTCTGATCACCTTCATCGACGCCCGCCTCGCCATCCACCAAGCCGACCTCACGCACACCTCGCCGGCGGACGGCCCAGGGCGAGAGGGTGGCGGTGGGATGTTCGGGAGGTACGCGATCGCGGCGGTGGCGGAGCTGGCCGTGGTCCGCGGGGAGGCGGATGCCGCTGAGCGGGTGGCCGCGGCGAAGGCGGCGGGTGAGGAGAACGCGTGGGCCGCCGCCTGCCTGAAGCGGGCCCAAGGGCGGTTGCGGGGGGACCGGGAGGCGTTGGGCGAGTCGGCGGAGATGTGGGGGCGGATCGGGGCGGCCCATGAGCGGGAGGCCACGCTCCGGTTGCTCAACTTGACCGATCGTTCTGGATAGAGCTAGGTTCTCCGGTATGGCGAGGAGCAAGGAGTTCGACCCCGACGCGGCGCTGCAGCGTGCGCTGGAGCTGTTCTGGGAGCGCGGTTACGAGGCGACCTCCATGGCCGACCTCGTGGCCCACCTGGGCATAGCGCGGGCGAGCATCTACGCCACGTTCGGCGGCAAGCGCGAGCTCTACCTCAAGGCCCTGGAGCGCTACCTGCACAACATGGACCCGGCCGTCCTGGACGCGCTGTCCCAGCCCGGCCCGGTGCTGCCGGCCGTGCGCGCGCTGATCAGGACGTACGCGGAAGAGTCCGGCGGCGACGACCGGCGGGGTTGCATGGTCGTGAACGCCGCGGTCGAGCTGGCGCCGCGCGACCCGGCCGCGGCCGCGTTCGTGGAGGCCAGCTGGAGCCACCTGGAGACGGTGCTGACCTCGGCGCTGACCAGGGCGCGCGCCCAGGGCGAGCTGGCTCGGGGCAAGGACCCGCGGGCCGTCGCCCGCATGCTGCTGGTGCTCATGCAGGGGATGCGGGTGCTCGGCCGGACTCCCGGCGGCGCCGCCCGGCTGGACGACGCCGCCGACCAGGCGCTGGCCGTGCTGGGCTGACGCGGCCTTTTTTCATGCTCAAATTCTAGACCGATCGTTCTCGATAAAGGGGTTTGCCATGCAGGGCAAGGTCGTTCTCATCACCGGCGGTTCCTCCGGCATCGGCTACGCGACCGCCCGGGCGTTCGCGGCCGAGGGCGCCACGGTCGTGATCACCGGGCGGGACGAGGGGCGGCTCGCCGACGCGGCCAAGCGGCTCGCCGCCGACTGGATCGCCGCCGACGTCTCCAGCGCCGCCGACTGCGCCCGCATGGTCGCCACCGCCGCCGACCGGCACGGCGGCCTGCACGTCGCCGTCAACAACGCGGGCGTGCTGGGCCGCCCCGGCCCGCTCGCCGACCTGGACCCCGCCGGCTGGGCGGCCCTGCTCGGCGCCAACCTGACGGGCGTGTTCCACTCCATGAAGTACGAGATCGCGTACATGAAGGAGCACGGCGGCGGATCGATCGTGAACGTGGCCTCCAACATCGGCGCGCACCGCCGCATCCCGGGCATGGCCGCCTACGCCGCCTCGAAGGCCGGCGTCAGCGTGCTCTCCAAGGCCGCCGCGCTCGAGTACGCCGCCGACGGCATCCGGATCAACTCCGTCAGCCCCGGCGCCACCGACACGACCATGAGCTTCCTGCCCGGCGAGACCCCCGCCGAGCGGGACGCCAGGCTCGCGCCGTCGATGCCGCTCGGCCGCGTCGCCGACCCCGACGAGGTGGCCGCCGCCGTGCTCTGGCTGGCCGAGGCCCGGTCGAGCTTCGTCGCCGGCCACGACCTGGTGGTGGACGGCGCGGCCAGCGCCTGATCTCACCCTCCGGAGAAGAACAGGAAGGCCGCGGCGTCGCGGGCCAGCAGGAAGCCGGCGATGCCCAGCGTCCAGCCCACCGCCGACGCCGCGTGCCTGGCCAGCCAGGCGCGGAGCCGTACCAGCTTCGGCTCCACCCAGGCCGCGGCCGTCGCGCGCAGCCCGAGCAGCGCCAGCACCGGCACGAACATGAGGGCCACGTACGCGGCGAGCAGCGGCAGCCACTGACCGGCGGGGAGCGCCGCGGTCGTCATGATCCCGATGGCCGCGAGGTAGGGCACCATGGTGGCCACCTCCAGCGTTCCCGCCGTCAGCCCGAGCAGCACCATCGCCCGCGGCCCGCCCATCCGCGGCTCCAGCCGCGGGCCCTTGCCACGCTTGCCGTCGAAGCGGAAGCTCAGCGCGAACAGGCCCACGCCCAGCACGAGCTGCACCCAGTACGCGGCCTCGCTGTGCAGCGCGTCGCCGAAGTTGTCCATGGCTGTGGACAACCCGAGCATGAGGCCCACGCCGACGAGGTAGTAGAACACCGCCACCGTCGCCAGGTAGAGGAGCAGCCGCGGCGCCTGCCCGCGCTCCGACGCCACCATCAGGTAGACGGGGATGCCCAGGGTGCCGAAGCTGGTGCTGTCGACGATCGCGAGGGCGGCCAGGGTGAGCAGCAGGCCGGTGGTCATGTCACCGATCCTGGCCGAGCGGCCTCGGTCGTCGCATCCTGCTCATGGCCGAAGAGGCGCGTACATCTTTCTGCCTACGGGGCCCGCGTTCCCGTACTCGCGGGCGCGTACGGGGGAGACAACCGCGGGGCGACGCCGCGCGCCGAGCCGTGCTCCTACCGTCGGACGATGAGGAAGACGAACTCTCTCGGAATGTCACCGGTCGCCGTCGCGGGGCTGGCCGCGCTCGGCGTGCCGCGGGTGATCGCGCACGATCTGGGGCTGGTCGGCCCGGTCGTCAACGCCGTGCTGGTGTTCCTGCCGGTCGCGATCTGGCTGGGCGTCGTGCTGTGGAGGCGGGTGCCGAACCCGTTCCTGACGCTGCTGGCGATCGGCGGCGCCTACGGGGTGCTGCTGGCGATCACCCACCAGCTGCTCTGGTCGTCGGCGTTCGGTGAGGACGCGCCGCGGCTGGGCGGCAACCTGGCGGGCGGGCTGTCGCCCGGCGCGGAGGAGGCGCTGATGCGGACGTTCGCGTTCGGCAGCAGCGTGTTCACCGGGGTCATGGTCGGGCTGGTCGTGGGCGCGGTCGGCTGGGTGCTGTCGCGCGCGGTGCCGGCGTTCCGGCCCCGGGGCCGCGAGACCGGGTCCTGAGGCCGGAACGGCGGGTGGTCAGCGGACGGCGTGCGGGCGGCGTCGCGCCAGGAGCAGCCCCAGGGCGATCATGCCCACGCCCAGGACCAGGTGGAGCCAGTTGTCCGCGTTGTTGACCGGCACGAAGTTCGCCGCGCTGTCGTGGTCGACCAGCATGCCGTAGATCCACAGCAGCAGGTAGACGACGCCGCCGCCGACGAGGAAGTTGCGGGCGCCCGACACCGTGCGGGCGAGCAGGATGCCGGCGACCCCGAACAGCAGGTGCACGATGTTGTGCAGGATCGACACCTGGAACACGCCCAGGAGCATCGCTTCCGAGTCGTGCGAGGCGAACTGGAGCTGGTCGTAGTCCGTGGTGATGCCGGGAACGAACCCCAGCACACCGACCAGCAGGAACACGGCTCCCGTGACGAGTGCCGCTAATTGCACGGGGGTCCGGGTGCCGGCTGTACGGGGGGTGTTCATAGGAGCTCCCTCGGGACGGGTCTCTTGTGGATCCGCCGTCTGCCCTCCGCGGGCAGGCGCTAACGCGACCGCCCGAACGGACTCTCCGGAATCGAGTCATTACTCTGCGCATAAGGTTCCGATCGGTTGCTCACGGTCACCGTTGGTAGATACACGACATGGTCAACGAGCGAACGGCCGAGGAGCCCAAGGAGGGAGCCACCGGGGCCCTCCTGCGGATCGGAGACTTCTTCAGCCGGGGCGTCTATTCGGGCGACCTGAGGGACGTGTCCTATCGGGGCGGACGGGCGGGCGAGGTCTTCTACCGCGACCGCTGGTCGCACGACAAGATCGTGCGGTCGACCCACGGGGTGAACTGCACGGGCTCCTGCTCCTGGAAGGTGTACGTCAAGGACGGCATCATCACCTGGGAGACCCAGGAGATCGACTATCCGACGGCCGGCCCCGACCGCCCCGAGTACGAACCCCGGGGCTGCCCGCGCGGAGCGGCGTTCTCCTGGTACACCTACCACCCGACCCGGGTGCGCTACCCGTACGCGCGCGGCGTCCTCGTGGAGATGTACCGCGAGGCCCGCAGGCGGCTCGGCGACCCGGTCCTGGCCTGGGCGGACGTCGTGGACGACCCGGAGCGGCGGCGCCGCTACCAGCAGGCGCGCGGCAAGGGCGGGCTGGTGCGCACCACCTGGGACGAGGCGCTGGAGATGATCGCCGCCGCCCATGTGCACACCATCAAGGAGCACGGCCCCGACCGGATCGCCGGGTTCACCCCCATCCCCGGCCAGTCGATGCTGTCCCACGCGATCGGCACCCGGTTCCTGTCGCTGATCGGCGGCCAGGCGCTGTCGTTCTACGACTGGTACGCCGACCTGCCGGTGGCCTCCCCGCAGGTGTTCGGCGACCAGACCGACGTGCCGGTGTCCGGCGACTGGTGGGACGCGGCCTACCTGATCATGTGGGGCTCCAACGTCCCCGTCACCCGCACGCCCGACGCGCACTGGATGGTCGAGGCACGCTACAACGGCCAGAAGGTGGTCGTGGTCTCCCCCGACTACGCCGACAACAGCAAGTTCGCCGACGACTGGCTGCACCCCCATCCCGGCACCGACGGCGCGCTGGCCCACGCGATGGGCCAGGTGATCCTGCGCGAGTGCTTCGTCGAGCGGCAGGTGCCGTACTTCCTCGACTACGTGCGCCGCTTCACCGACATGCCGTTCCTGGTCCGGCTGGAGGAGAAGGACGGCGCGTACGTCCCGGGGCGGTTCCTGCGCGCCGCCGACCTCGGCGGGGAGCACGCCGCGGCCGAGAACGCCGAATGGCGCACCGTGCTGCTGGACGAGGCCACCGGCGACGTGGTCGTCCCCTCCGGCACCGTCGCCGACCGCTGGTCGCACGAGGACGGACGCTGGAACCTCGACCTCGGCGACGTCCTGCCCCGGCTCACCTTGCACGGCCTGCCCGACGCCGTGGGCGCCGAGGTGCTGCTTCCCCGGTTCGACACCGCCGACGGCTCGGGGGCGGTGCTCAAGCGCGGCGTCCCGGCCAGACGGCTGACGCCCGGCGGGCCGCTGGTCACGACCGTGTACGACCTGATGCTGGCGCGCTACGGCGTCGGCCGGGACGGCATGCCAGGCGACTGGCCGACCGGCTACGACGACGCGGCCTCGCCCGGAACCCCGGCCTGGCAGGAGACGATCACCTCGGTGCCGGCCGCCGCGGCCATCCGGATCGCCCGCGAGTTCGCCATGACCGCCGAGAGCACCGACGGCCGCTGCATGATCCTCATGGGCGCCGGCACCAACCACTGGTTCCATTCGGAGACCACGTACCGCAACTTCATCACGCTGCTGCTGATCACCGGCTGCATCGGACGCAACGGCGGCGGCTGGGCCCACTACGTCGGCCAGGAGAAGTGCCGCCCGCTCACCGGCTGGACCACGCTGGCCACCGCGAACGACTGGAAACGGCCGAGCCGGCAGATGATCGGCACCGGCTTCTTCTTCCTCAACACCGACCAGTGGCGCTACGACCACTTCCGCGCCGACGCCCTGGCCTCGCCGCTCGGCGAGGGACGCTTCGAAGGGATGACGGCGGTCGACATCCTGGCCCAGTCGGCCCGGCTCGGCTGGATGCCGTCCTATCCCACCTTCGACCGCAACCCGCTGGACCTGGCCGACGAGGCCCGCGCCTCCGGCCGGGACCCGGGCGAGCACGTCGCCGGGGAACTGGCGGCGGGCAGGCTCAAGTTCTGCGCTGAGGACCCGGACCATCCGGGCAACTGGCCGCGCATCCTCATCGCGTGGCGGGCCAACCTGCTCGGCTCGTCCGCCAAAGGCGCCGAGTACTTCCAGCGCCACCTGCTGGGCACGCTCAGCAACTTGCGGGCCACCGAGGCGCCGGAGGACGTCCGGCCAAGGGACGTGCGCTGGCGCGACCCCGCGCCCGAGGGCAAACTCGACCTGCTGCTCTCGCTGGACTTCCGGATGACGTCCACGACCCTGCTGTCCGACATCGTGCTCCCGGCCGCGACCTGGTACGAGAAGCACGATCTCAACTCGACCGACATGCACCCGTACGTGCACTCGTTCAACCCGGCGGTGGAGCCGCCCTGGCAGGCCCGCACCGACTTCGAGATCTTCAACGACATCGCCGACGGCGTGTCCGAGCTGGCCGGCGAGCATCTGGGCACCCGGTACGACCTGGTGGCCACGCCCTTCCAGCACGACACACCAGGCGAACTGGGCAACCCTGCGGGCGCCGCGCGGGACTGGCGGGCCGACGGATCGACCCCGGTCCCCGGCCGGACCATGCCGAGCGTGACCGTCGTCGAGCGGGACTACACGGCGATCTCCGCCCAACTGCGCGCCCTCGGCCCGCTCGCCGCGTCCGAGGGCGTGCCCTGCAAGGGCGTCACCTACCAGGTGGATCACGAGATCAGGCTGCTGGGTCAGGTGAACGGCGTCGCGCGCGGCGGTCCCGCCGACGGCCTGCCGCTGATCGACACCGGCAAGAAGGCGTGCGAGGCGATCCTGACGTTGTCCGGCTCGACTAACGGACGCCTCGCCGACCAGGGCTTCCGCACCCTGGCCCGGAAGGTGGGCGCCGGCGAAGGGCTGGCCGGCCTGGCCCGCGCCGACGCCGACCGCCGCATCACCTACGCCGCCACCCAGGCGCACCCGCAGACCACCATCACCAGCCCCGAATGGGCGGGCATCGAGACCACCGAACGCCAGTACAGCGCCTTCACCATCAACACCGAGCACGGCAAGCCCTGGCACACCCTGACCGGGCGCATGCACTTCTTCCTGGACCACGACTGGATCGCCGAGCTCGGCGAGAACCTGCCGACGTACCGGCCGCCGCTGAACATGCACCGGCTGTTCGGCGAGCCCGTCCTCGGCCCGGACGGCGCGCGCGAGGTGACCGTGCGCTACCTCACCCCGCACAACAAGTGGTCCATCCACTCGGAGTACCAGGACAACCTGATCATGCTGTCGCTGTCGCGGGGCGGTCAGGTCATCTGGATCAGCCCGCAGGACGCCGATGCCATCGGCGTCGCCGACAACGACTGGATCGAGGCGGTCAACCGCAACGGCGTGGTGGTCGCCCGGGCCATCGTGTCCTACCGGATGCCGGCCGGGACGGTCTACATGCACCACGCCCAGGACCGCGTCATCGCCGTCCCCAAGAGCGAGACCACCGGACGGCGGGGCGGCATCCACAACTCGCTGACCCGCGTGCTCGTCAAACCCACCCATTTCATCGGGGGGTACGCCCAGCTCTCCTTCTTCCCCAACTACATGGGCCCGGTCGGCACCCAGCGTGACGAGATCACGGTGATCCGGCGGCGGGCGCAGAAGGTGGAGTACTGATGCGCGTCATGGCCCAGATCTGCATGGTGATGAACCTGGACAAGTGCATCGGGTGCCACACCTGCTCGGTCACCTGCAAGCAGACGTGGACGAGCCGGCCCGGCGTCGAGTACGTGTGGTTCAACAACGTGGAGACGCGTCCGGGGCAGGGCTATCCGCGCCGCTACGAGGACCAGGAACGCTGGCGGGGCGGCTGGAAGCTGACCGCACGGGGCCGGCTGGTGCCCAAGGCGGGCGGCCGGATGCGCCGGCTGGCGAGCATCTTCGCCAACCCGCTGCTGCCCAACATCCGCGACTACTACGAGCCGTGGACCTACGACTACAACGCCCTGTTCGACACCCCCGCCGGTGACGACTTCCCGGTGGCGGCGCCCCGCTCGCTCATCAGCGGCCAGCGGATGGACAACATCACCTGGTCGGCCAACTGGGACGACAACCTGGGCGGCATGCCGCAGCACGAGGGCGACGACGTCGTCCTGCAGCGGATCCAGGACAAGGTGCGGATGGAGCTCGAACAGACCTTCATGTTCTACCTGCCGCGCATCTGCGAGCACTGCATCAACCCGTCGTGCGTGGCGTCCTGCCCGTCGGGCGCGCTCTACAAGCGCGTGGAGGACGGGATCGTGCTGGTCGACCAGGACCGCTGCCGCGGCTGGCGGATGTGCGTCACGGGCTGCCCGTACAAGAAGATGTACTTCAACCACCGCACCGGCAAAGCCGAGAAGTGCACCTTCTGCTTCCCGCGCATCGAGGTCGGCCAGCCCACCGTCTGCTCCGAGACGTGCGTCGGCCGGTTGCGCTACATCGGCGTGCTGCTGTACGACGCCGACCGGGCCCCGGCGGCCGCCGCGACCCCGCGCGAGCAGGACCTCTACCCCGCGCAGCTCGACCTGTTCCTGAACCCGCACGACCCGGACGTCCGGCGGGCCGCCGAGGCGGCGGGCATCCCGCACGACTGGATCCAGGCGGCCCGCCGCTCGCCCGTCTACGACCTGATCGCCACCTACGGCGTGGCGCTGCCGCTGCATCCGGAGTACCGCACGCTGCCGATGGTCTGGTACGTGCCTCCGCTGTCGCCCGTGGTGGAGGCGATCACCGCCTCGGGCCACGACGGCGAGGACTACCGGAACCTGTTCGGCGCCATCGACACGCTCCGCATCCCGGTCTCGTACCTGGCCGAGCTCTTCACCGCGGGCGACCCGGCCCCCGTCGAGCTGGCGCTGCGGCGGCTGGCCGCGATGCGCTCCCATCGGCGGCGGATCAACCTCGGCGAGCCGGTCGACCCGGAGATCGCCGCCTCGGTCGGCTTCGACGTCGAGAAACTGGACGCCATGTTCCGGCTGCTCTCCCTGGCGAAGTACGAGGAACGCTACGTCATCCCGACGGCCGCCGCCGGAGACGTACGGAGCCTGGAGGAGACCGCGCTGAGCGGATGCAGCCTCGACTACGAGGGCGGCCCGGGGATGGGCGGCACCGAGTCGTCGGGGCCGTTCGGCGAGGCGTCCGGCCGGCCGGCGCCGCAGGCCGTGGAGACCTTCCACGTCCTGCGGCAGCGCCAGACCTCGGAGTCGGCCGCCGACACCTCCGGCCACGAGGGCCGGATCAACCTGCTCAACTGGGACGGCCGCGGCCTCCCCGAGGGGCTGTTCCCGTACCGGTCGAAAAGCCGGGGCGGTCAGGTGGACAGGGGCGAGGACCTGGGCGCCGAACCCGGCGAGATCAGCGAGCGGCGCGAGCGCGGAGAGTCGTGATGAAGCCACCCTGGACCTCGCGGCGGCCCCGGCTGTCCGCCGACGGCGTGGCCGTGGTGCGGCGGGCGGCCGGGATGTGCCTGCGCTACCCCGACCGGGCCCTGTTCGACCGGCTGCCGCTGATCAGGGCCGCGCTCGCCGAGACCGGCGCGCACCCGCCGGTGTCCGCCGTCGCCGAGTTCGCGGAGCACCTGGCGGGCCTGGAGCCGCTGCGGGCCGAGGAGCACTACGTGGCGGTCTTCGACGTCCGCAACCGCCGCTCGCTGCACCTGACCTGGTGGACCGACGGCGACACCCGCCGCCGGGGGTTCTCCCTCGCCGCGATCAAGGCGCGCTACCGGGCGCACGGCCTGACGCCTCCGGGCAGGGACGAGCTGCCCGACTACCTGCCCGTCGTCCTGGAGTACGCGACCCTGGAGCGCGAGGACGGCACAGAGCTGCTCCAGGAGCACCGGGCCGGGCTCGAACTGCTGAGGTTCGCCCTGGTCAAAGCCGCCACGCCGTACGCGCGACTGCTGGAGGCGGTGTGCGGCACGCTGCCCGGGGCCTCTCCCGGCACCCCCGAGGAGGCCGCCCGGATGGCCCGCCGCCCGATCGGCGGCGGACCCGAACTGGTCGGGCTGGACACCATCGGACTCCCCTCGTCGCTTCCCTTCGCCACCACCGGGGGTCTCAAGTGATCTCGCCCGTCGACGTCTTCCTGTGGGGCGCGTTCCCCTACATCGCCGTGGCGATCCTCGTCACCGGCCTCGTCTGGCGATACCGCTACGACAAGTTCGGCTGGACGACCCGCTCGTCCGAGCTGTACGAGTCGCGGCTGCTGCGGTGGGGGAGCCCGATGTTCCACATCGGGCTGCTCGTCGTGCTGATGGGCCACATCCTCGGCCTGTTCATCCCGGACAGCTGGACGGCCGCGATCGGGGTCAGCGAGACCACTTACAGCTTCCTGGCGATCTCGCTCGGCGTCGCCGCCGGCGTGCTCACCTACGCCGGCATCGCCCTGCTCGTATGGCGGCGGCGCACCACCGGGCCGGTCTTCCTGGCCACGACCGTCAACGACAAGTTCATGTACGTCGTCCTGGTCGCGGCGCTGACGCTCGGGCTGGCCACCACGCTGATCAACGCCTCGACGCTGCACTACAACTACCGCGTCGACGTCTCGCCCTGGGTGCGCAGCCTCTTCGTGTTCCAGCCCGAGGTGGCGCTCATGGCGCGCACGCCGATCGAGTACCGCGTCCACGCGATCTCCGGGCTGGTGCTGTTCGCGATCGTGCCCTTCACCCGGCTGGTCCACGCGTTCACCGCGCCCGTGCACTACCTGTTCAGGCCGTACATCGTCTACCGGGCCCGCGACCCGCGGAACATCGGCACCGCGGCGCTCCGGCCGGGGTGGAAGCGGAGCGACGTATGACCCGCGAGGCGAAGCCCTACTATCTGGAGTCGCTGGAGGACCGGTATCCCAGGTGGGCGGTGCGTTCGGTCTACACGGGCGTCAACAGCTTCATCTCGATCTTCCTCATGGCGATCATCGCCTACAACACCCACGCCCCGTTCGTCTTCCCGTCACTCGGGCCCACGGCCTTCCTGCTGTTCTACACGCCGCTGGCGGCCGCGTCCGCCCCGCACAACACCCTGGTCGGGCACCTGATCGGCCTGCTGGCCGGATGGTTCTCGCTGGCGGTCACCGGGCTGCTCGCCGTGCCGCCCGACCTGGAGAAGATCGACTGGCAGCGGATCCTGGCCTGCGCCATCGCGCTCGGCCTGACCTGCGGGCTGATGCCGATCTTCCAGGCGGCGCATCCGCCGGCCGGCGCCACCACCCTGATCGTCTCGCTGGGCCTGATACGGACCCCGGAACACCTGCTGATCATGATGGTCGCGGTGTTCGTCATCGTCCTGCAGGGCTTCGTCATCAACCGGGCGGCCGGCCTGCCCTATCCGATGTGGCGCAAGCGCGCGCAGAACGCGCCGCCGGACGACTGACAGGCCGGCCGAGGCGGCCCCGGTCAGTGTTTCTTGTCCCTGGCCTTCCTGATGACGTCCCTGGCACGGTCCATCATCGCCATCGGGGTGCCCACGAGCAGGTTCTTGGTCGCCGACTCGGTGCCGGGATGCGGGTGGGTCGGGGCCATGGCCTCGGCGGCCTTGACGCCGGCGCCCAGCGCGCGCCGCTCGGCCTGGGAGGTGTGCTGGACGACCTTCGCGAACTCGTACCGCTCCTCGGCGCGGGCGTGCGCCTCGACGGCGGCGCGCAGCGCCAGGAGGTTGCGCATGAAGTTCGGCGCGTCCGGGCCGGCCTGGTCCATCTCCTGGAGGAGCTTCTTGGCCTCGTGCTCCTCTTCGAGGCGGTCCTGGACGACCCCCGCGCCGCCGTCGAGCTTGGTGCGGGCGTAGGGGTGGAGGATCTCCTCCTCGGCCGTCTCGTGCACGGCCAGCAGCCGCACGAGGCGGGTGAAGGACTCGCCGCGCCGCTCTGGCGGCGCCTGCTCGACTTCGTCGAACAGATTCCTGATCATGCCGTGCTGGGCGATCAGAAGTTCGATGACGTCCGTCTCTTCCATCTTCTCGGGAACTGTCTTCGTCACGGTCCATCTCCTCTCGGATTACGGCGGGTGCCTACCCGTGGTCCGGCTGGTCACGCATGCGCTTGCCGTTTCTGGAGGGACCGGCGGTGAGCTGAGGAGATTGCACCCGAAAGCCTCGGGTAGGCCCGATTCGGACGTCGCCCACCCCCCGGCGCACGCGAGTCGAGCAGCCGAAGGAGCGCGAAACACATGACCTTCAATCCCTTGCGGGAGCGGGGCATCCCGCTGGACAAGCAGATACGTAACTGGCGTGAGCTGAACGTCATGCCCATCGACCCCGATCACGCGGACCCGTACACGCGCTGCCGCGTCATCGCGATGAACGGCATCGAGACCGAGGCGATCTTCTTCAGCCACCACATGGCCCGGCACTGCCCGAGCATCGACATCAAGCAGCAGCTCGCCCGGGTCCGTTACATCGAGGCCCAGCAGCAGAAGGTGGTCAACTGGCTGCTGCCGGGCGTCGCCTCGGTGCTGGAGACCACCATCGCCTACGAGCAGGTCGCCGTCGACCTGACCGCCTGGGTCGCCCGGATGGAGCCCGACCCGTACCTCAAGCAGGCCTACCAGTTCGGTGTCCTGGAGGACTTCGACCACCTCTACAGGTACTCCAACCTGTACGAGATGATCGAGCACCGCAAGGCCGAGAAGATCGTCGACAACCTGACCGAGATCATGCCGGGCAGGCCGACCCCCCTGCACCACCGCGACCCGATGGACAACGTCCGCGACCCGTACGACAGGTCGACCGCGGCGCCCATCTCCAAGCTGCACGCGCTCACCATCATGGCCGCCGAGCAGCAGACGATGAACTTCTACATGAACGTCGGCCCGACCTACATGGAGCCGATCGCCCGCCAGCTCTACCAGGAGATCGGGCTGATCGAGGAGGAGCACGTCACCCACTACGAGTCGCTGGTCGACCCGGGCGAGAGCTGGTGGGAGATGCTGCTCAACCACGAGTACAACGAGTGCTACCTCTACCACTCGTTCATGGAGACCGAGTCCGACCCGAAGGTGAAGAACATCTGGGAGCTCCACCTCAACATGGAGCTGGAGCACCTGCGCCTGGCCGCCGAGCTGTTCAAGACGCACGACGGCCGCGACCCGGAGCAGGTGCTGGCGCCGGAGCTGCCGGCCCCGGTCACGTTCGAGCCGAACAAGGACTACATCCGCGAGCTGCTCGCCACCCAGATCGACTACACCACGCTGGGCACCGGCTACGTCCAGGAGGCCCACGAGCGGTTCGAGAGGATGCAGGAGCAGCTCATGGGCGGCGAGCCCGCGCCGTCGCAGGTGGCGATGCAGGAGAACGTGCACAAGTCCGGCGAGGAGTACCGGCTGGAGACCGAAGGTCCCCACCCGGTGCCGAGTCTCAGGCGCCGATGAGGAGACTAGCCACGCTCGGGGCCCGGCTGCGTCGCGGCCGGGTCCTGCACCCGAGGGGCCGCCTGCTGGCCGGCACGCTGGAGGTGACCGGCGCGGGCGGGCTCGGCGTGCCGGTCCTGGACGAGCGCGGACAGTACGAGGTGATCGCCCGGCTGTCGAAGGGCGGCTCGCTGCCCGGCCGCCTGCCCGACGTGCTCGGCCTGGCGGTGCGCCTGCCCGGCCCGGTCGACCTGTTGTTGTCCACCTGCGGGGCGGCGCCGTGGCTGCTGCGACCCAGGGCCGGGTTCACCGCGGGCCCGTACTCCAGCGTGGTGCCGTACGGCAGCGACGCCGGGCCTGTCTGGCTGGTCGCCGTGCCCGAGGGCGAGGACGTGCCGGCCGATCCCGCCCTGCTGCCCGCGGCGCTCAGGCGCGGCCCGCTGCTGTTCCACCTGCTGGCCGCGCGCCGGGACACGCCCGCCCGGCCGCTGGCGACCCTCAGGGTACGGGCGACGCTGTCGGAGCGCGCGGACCTGTCCTTCGACCCGGTGCGGCACGGGCACCCGTCGCTGCGGATCGAGGGGTCGCTCGCCCGTCTGCGGCGCGGCGCCTACCAGGGCTCCCGGGAGGGACGCCACGCCGAGCTCTGAGCCCGTCAGCCCGGCTTGCGGCCGACTCCGGCGGCGATCCAGGTCTTGACGGCCTCGGCGTCGGACACCGGGGTGTGCGGCCGCCACTGCCTGACGTAGACGAAGCCGGGCTCGATCAGCTCCAGGCCGTCGAAGAAGCGCTTCGCCTCCGCCATGGTGCGGGGGCCGCCCGAGGGGCGCTTGAGCGCGTCGCGGTAGATGTCGGCGACCGCCTCGGCGATGTCGGGCCGCGTGTCGAACACCGCGTGGGTGATCGCGACGTAGCTGCCGGGCGCGAGCCGGTCGCACAGGGCGGCCACGCTCTCGTAAGCGCCGAAGTCGTCGGGGATGTACTGCAGCATGCCGAAGAGCAGCACCATCACCGGCTGGGAGAGGTCGATGAGCCGCCGCGTCACCGGATGGTCGAGGATCGCGTCAGGCTCCAGGATGACGCCCTCCGCCACCCCGGTGCGCTCGTTGGTGGCCAGGAGGGCGCGGGCGTGGTTGAGCGCGACCGGGTCGTCGGCGACGTAGACGGCCCTGGACTCGGGCGCCAGCTCCTGGGCGATCTGGTGGACGTTGCGCTCGACCGGCAGCCAGGCGCCGATCTGCAGGAACTGCCGCACGCCCGCCTCGACCAGATGGGCGACCACCCGCTGGCGGAACTCCTGGACGTGCTCGCCCATGGCCTTGGCCTCGGGGGCCAGCGCGAGCACCTTCTCCGCCAGCTCGCGGTCGATGGCGAAGTTGTCCTTGCCGCCGGCGAAGTAGTTGTTGATCCGAGCGACACTGGGCGTGCTGGCCGACACGCCGGGGCTCGGCGGCTGAGTGGCATCGCTCATGAGTGATCTCCTGTTCGCGGAGCGCTACGGACAACGGTAGCGGCTTCTCAACGGACGGAAAGGACGATCCGCCCCGAAGGAGCGCCCGCCGCCTGACGTTGCCACGCTTTTTCCGCGTAGTCGAGCGGCATGATCTCATGAACGACCGACAACGCGCCGCGCGCCGCGTGTCCGGCGATCTCGGTGATGGCGGCGGCGCGCTGGGCCGGAGTCAGCTCGTTGTTGGTGTAGCCCAGCAGCCGCAGCGACTTGCCGCGCAGCGTCGAGGAGTCGATCGGGCTGGTCTCGGAGGCGGAGCCGCCGAGGTTGACCAGGCGCCCGCCGGGGCGCAGCACCCGGGTCGCCGCCGCGGCCGGCACTCCGAAGAGCGGGTCGAGCACCAGGTCGGCGGGGCCGTCGAGGGCCGCGGCCAGCCGGGCGGCCAGCTCGCCGGCGTCGTCGCCGTCGAGCGGGACCACCGCGTCGGCCCCGGCCCGCTCGGCGCGCTCCCGCGCGGCGGCGGAACGCGCGGCGGCGACCACCCGCCGGGCGCCGGCCAGCCGGGCGAGCTGCACGGCCGCCTGCCCGACGGTCCCGCCCGCGCCCAGCACGATCACCTGCTCGCCCGGCCTGAGCTCGCCGCGCCAGCCGAGCGCCATGTAGGCGGCCACGGCCGACAGGCCCAGCGCCGCCACGGCCACCGGGTCGGCGCCGGGCGGCAGCTCCACCAGGTCGCTCTCGGGCACCGCGGCCAGCTCGGCCATGCTGCCGTCGCCCGGCGCCATCCCCGCCGTGGTGGGGAACCAGACGGTCCGGCCGCCGACGGTGCCCACCCCCTGGACGCCCGGCACGTACGGGGTCGGCGGGGTGCCGAAGTAGGACGTGCCGGTCGCGCAGAGCAGGTCGAGCGGTGTCACCGGGGCGGCGGACACCTCGACGAGCACCTCGCCGGGCCCGGGCGCGGGCGCGGGGCGCTCGGCCACCGCTGGCGGCTCTCCGCAGGTGTGGATCTGGGCGGCGCGCATGGTCAGGTCGCGATGTCCGGGTAGGGCAGGCTCATGTGGGCCAGCTTACGGGCGTACTCCTTCTGGAACCCGAGAGGCTCGTAGTCGCGCTCGAACATGGCGATGAAGAGCGTGAGCGTGAGGAACGGGTGCGCGCCCATCTCGAACAGCCGCACGTAGTCGTGCGCGGCCAGCGCCTCCCGCTCGGCGTCGTCGAAGCGCAGCCAGGTCGACGCCTCGCCGCCGTGGCAGTTGAGCACGAGGTTGGCCCGCGTCGACTCCCACCACTCGACCGTGCCGCGCGGGTCCTCGCGGTAGCGCTCGACCAGCTCGGGGTCGCGGTCGACGGTGAACAGGAACTTGTTCAGCAAATACTTGCTCACGACCGGCCTCCGCGCGGGTACCAGGTGAAGTACGCCTCCATGGTGTGGAACAGATCGTAGGTGTCGACGTAGTCGGCCTTCTGGCCCTCGCCCGCGACGCCCATCATCAGCATGAAGTCCATGAACCCGTGGGTGGCGTTGCCCGGCGCGTGCAGGCTGTCGAGCGTGACCTCCGCCAGGCAGCCCTCGATGTCGCCGCCCGCGATCCACTCGACGGCCTTGGCGTCGAACTCCGGGTCCGGCCCGTGCGGCCCGAACTGGCGCGGCCCGCCCAGCTCCAGCGACAGGTGGCCGGTGCCGATGACGGCGACCCGCTGGTCCGACGGCCACGACTCGACCAGCTGCCGGATCGTGCGGCCCAGGTCCACGAACCGTTTCGGCCGAGGCAGCGGCGGCGCGAAGATGTTGGTGTAGACGGGCACGATCGGCAGGTCGTTCTGCGGGCGCAGGGTGATGATCGGGCACGTGATCGAGTGGTCGATCCGCAGCTCGTTGGAGAAGGCCAGGTCGAAGCCCGCGTCGAGGCCCTCGCGCAGCACGTGGGAGGAGAGGTCCTCCTGGCCGGTGAAGAGCATCCGGGGCAGCCCGAACTCGCGCTCCTCGTTGTACCAGTTCGCGTCGTAGTAGGGCGCCTTGCCGACCAGGAACTGCGGCATGTTGTCGAGCCAGAGCTGATGGAAGTGGTCGGACCCGACCATCACCAGCACGTCGGGCCTGGCCCTGGTGAGGGTCTCACGGAACGCCTCCACCTTGCGCACCCACTCGTCGGCGAACGGCGGCCGGTCCTCACCGGTGGCCGTGCTGGCGCGGTAGTAGAACGGATGGTGGGTGGATGCGATCACGGCGACGAGTTCAGCCATGCGTGCCTCCAGGGGGGTACGGGTCGGGGGCGACGGACCGGTTGTTGAGATCGACCGACAGGAAGATGTCGTTGGCCACCGGGTGGCGCAGCTCCTCGGCGAGCTGGCCGATCAGTCCGGCGGTCCTGGCGAGCAGGGCGAAGCCGCGCAGCAGCTCCAGCGGCAGCCCGAGGTCGGCCAGCGCCGCCCCGCAGACGCCGGCCCCGTTCAGCGGGAGCGTCTTGCCGAGCACCTCGGGGTGGACGCGGCCGATGGCGGCGAACAGCGACAGGTGGGGCCCGTAGAGCCCTTCCTCGGCGGCGATCCGCAGCAGCCGTGGGGTGCGCGGGTCGCCGTTCTTGTGCACGTGGTGGCCGAGCCCGGGGACGAACCTGCCCTCCGCGCGCCGGGCGCGCACGGTCTCCAGGGCGAGCGCGTCCCACCCGGCGTCGTCCTCCGGCGGCTCGCCGGCGGACTCCAGCACGGCGTGCAGGAACCGGCCGCAGTCCTCGGTCACGCCGAGGAACCGGGACCCGCCGCCGAGCAGCCCCGCCGCCAGCGCGCCCTGGATCGAGTCGGGCGCCGACAGGTAGGTGAGCCGGGTGACGATCGCGGTGGGCGTGAACCCGTGGTCGGCCAGCGCGGCGAGCACGGCCTCGAACACGCGCGTCTCGCCGGGTGACGGCCTGCGCTGGGCGGCCAGCCAGAACGCCAGCTCGCCGAAGCCCACCTGGCCCATCACGTCCTCGGCGAGGTCGTGGCCCAGCAGGGTGATCTTCTCGACCGAGGACGCGCCGAGCGCGGTCGGATACTCCCGGTCAGCCACGATCGCCGCCTTCCCCGCCCGGCTCGGACAGCCAGGCGCGCAGTTCCGCGCCGTGCTCGTCCAGCTCGGGCGGCGGCAGCTCGTACGTGAGCGCGCTCTCGGAGAACCGGATCGGGTGCCGCGTCGTCGGCACCGCCCGCTCGCCCTCGCCGACCGCCACGACCGGGTCCAGCCCGAACCGCTCGGCCATCGCGAACCCGCCGTCGACGGTGTTGATCGGCCCGCTCGGCACCCCCGCCTCGACCAGCAGGTCGAACCACTCCACGGCGGTCTTGGCGCGCAGCCGGTCCACGAGGATCGGCCGCAGCTCCTCCCGGTTGGCGGTCCGCCCCGCGTTGCGGGCGAAGCGCGGGTCGTCGGCCACCTCGGGGATGCCGAGCACCTCGCACAGCTTGCGGAACTGGCCGTCGTTCCCGGTCGCCACGATCAGGTCGGTGTCGGCGGCCGGCAGCGGCTCGTACGGGAACACGCTCGGATGCGCGTTGCCCATCCGGAACGGCACCACGCCACCCGCCACGTAGGCGGAGCTCTGGTTGACCATCGCCGTCAGCGCCGACGACAGCAGATTGATCTCGACGTGCTGCCCCCGGCCGGTGGCGTCCCGATGGCGCAGCGCGGCCAGGATGCCGATGACCGCGTGGTTGCCCGCCATCACGTCGAACACCGAGATGCCGGCCCGGTACGGCGGGCCCTCCGGGTCGCCGGTGAGGCTCATCAGACCGGACATGGCCTGCACCATCAGGTCGTAACCGGGCACATTGGCCCCAAGGCCGGAGCCGAACCCGCTGATGGACGCGTACACGATGCCCGGGTTCGCCTCCAGCACCGCGTCGAAGCCGAGGCCGTACTTGTCCAGCCCGCCCGGCTTGAAGTTCTCGATCAGCACGTCGGCCCGCCGCGCCAGCTCCCTGGCCAGCCCGGCGTCCTCCTCGTCGCGCAGGTCCAGCGCGATCGACCGCTTCCCCCGGTTGACGCCCAGGTAGTAGGTGGCCGCCTCGCCACGGGCCGGCGGTGTCCACGACCGGGTGTCGTCCCCCTTGGGCCCCTCGACCTTGACCACCTCGGCCCCGAGGTCGGCCAGGAGCATCGTGGCGTACGGGCCCGCCAGCACGCGGGAGAAGTCGGCCACCAGCACACCGGACAGTGGTCCTGCTGTCATCCGGCTCCGCCCTCCATATCCGTTACACGGACAGATGTCCGTGACGCACATTCTCACCATCCAACAGGAGAAGCGTCAACCATTGACAGGCCGCCCGAGCGTCATCAGAGTGTCCCTTAACCAGCGGTGACCGTATGACGGACAGTCGTACGCAGAATTCGGGGTGAGGGAGTCCACCATGACAGAATTCGAGGCCGGACGCCCCGTGGTGCTGCGGGGCGGCACGGTGCTGCCGATGACCGACGGCCACGAGGTGCTCTCCGGCGTCGACGTGCTCGTCGAGGGCGACCGGATCGCCGCCGTGGGGCCGGAGCTCGCGGTGCCCGACGGCACGATCGAGATCGACGCCACCGACGGCATCGTCATGCCCGGCATGATCGACACCCACCGGCACATGTGGCAGACCGCCATGCGCGGCTACGGCGCCGACTGGACGCTGACCCAGTACTTCGTCTGGTACTACCTGGAACACGGCAGGCTGTTCCGCCCCGAGGACGTGCACGCGGGCAACACGCTCGCCGCCATCGAGGCGATCGACGCCGGCGTCACCACGGTCGTCGACTGGTCGCACGGCCTGCAGACCGTCGACCACGCCGACGCCGCCGTGGACGCGCTCCAGTCGGTGCCCGGCCGGTTCGTGCTCGCGTACGGCAACATCCAGGCGCCGCCCGCCGAGTGGACCGCCGCGCCGGAGTTCCGCGACTTCGTGAGCCGCCGCATCACCGGCGACGACATGCTCGGCTTCCAGCTCGCCTTCGACGTGGTGGGCGACCCCGCCTTCCCGGAGAAGCCCGCCTTCGAGGTGGCCCGCGACCTGGGCGTCTCCGTCACCACCCACGCGGGCGTCTGGGGCGCCACCAGTGACGAGGGCATCAGGCAGATGTACGAGCACGGGTTCATGACCCCGGGCACCGTCTACGTGCACGCCGCCACGCTGGAGCCCGACTCCTACCACCGCATCGCCGCCACCGGCGGTTCCATCTCGGTGTCCACCGAGAGCGAGCAGAGCGCCGGCCAGGGCTACCCGCCCACCTGGGCGATCCGCCTGCACGGCATCCCGGTCTCGCTGTCGATGGACACCAGCGTCTGGTGGAGCGGCGACCTGTTCTCCGCCATGCGCACCACGCTCGGCGCCGACCGCTCCCGCGCCCACCTGGAGGCGCACGCCAAGGGCGACACCGTCACGCACTGCGCGCTCCGCGCCGACCAGGTCGTCGAGTGGGCGACCAGGGGCGGCGCGCGGGCGCTCGGCCGCGACGACCTCGGCAGCCTGGAGCCCGGCAAGAAGGCCGACCTGGTGCTCATCAAGAACGACCGGTCGCCGGTGTCGTTCCCGCTGCTCAACCCGTACGGGCACGTCGCCTTCCAGGCGCAGCGCGGCGACGTGCACACGGTGGTCGTCAACGGCCGGGTGGTCAAGCACGAGCACGAGCTGGTCGGCGTCGACCTGGCCGCGGCCCGCCGCCAGGTGGAGTCGACGGTCGAGTACCTGCGCTCCACCATGGGGGAGGAAACCTGGCTGAAGGGCATGAACCCCGACATCACGGAAACGAAGATCCTCGACAACCCGTACACGTACACCGACTACCGAAGCTCCGCCACGCGCGACCGTTAAAGTCCTACCCGTGAGACCTGCTGAGCGAGGCGTCGATGGCACGCGCTGACACCGGACCCGATTTCATCGAGGCGCTGGCCCGCGGCCTCGACGTGATCAAGGCGTTCCAGCCCGGCCGGCCCGTCATGACGCTGACCGAGGTGGCGACCGCGACCGGGCTGGCCCGGCCGACGGCCCGCCGCATCCTGCTGACGCTGAGCGAGCTCGGCTACGCGCGGGCCGAGCAGGGCGGGTTCGCGCTCACGCCGCGGGTGCTGGAGCTGGGCGTGTCGTACGTGCGCTCGATGGGGCTCTGGGAGGTCGCCAGGCCCCACCTGGAGTGGCTGGTCGCGCGGACGCACGAGTCGTCGTCGATCGCCCAGCTCGACGGGTCCGACATCGTGTACGTGGCGAGGGTGGCGGTCCCCAAGATCGTCACCCTCTCGGTGCAGATCGGCACCCGGTTCCCGGCGCTGCAGACCTCGCTGGGCAAGGTGCTGCTGGCCGCGCTGCCGCCCGCCGAGGTGGAGCGGGTGCTGGCCGAGCCGAGCCGGTCGGGCATCACGCCGCGCTGGCGGCCCGGCCGCGAGGAGCGCGAGAGCGCGCTGCGCGCGGTGCGGGCCAAGGGCTGGGCGCTCACCGACGAGGAGCTGGCGCTCGGCATCAGGTCGGTGGCCGCCCCGCTGCGCGACGGCATGGGCAACGTGATCGCCGCCGTCAACGTCAACGCGCACGCCGCCGAGACCTCGGTGGAGAAGCTCACCGAGGAGCATCTCCCGCTGCTGCTCAAGACCGCCGGCGCGATCAGCGCCGACTGGTCGCAGTATGCGGCGGTGCCGCAGGTCACCGCGTCTTGACGACACCCTCCCCGACCAGCCGGTCGACCGACTCGCGGATCGCCTCGAAGGGCGAGTAGCGCGGCCGGAACCCGAGCAGCCGCGCCGCCTTCTCCATGCCGCAGTGGGGGCTGTGCGCGATGTGGTCCCAGGTGGCGTCGGCGTCCTCGGCCGAAACGGTCTCCTTCCACCGCTCCCACGGCAGGAACGACAGCCGCGCCTCCCGCCCGAACCAGCCGGCCGCCGTCTCGGCGTAGCCACGCAGCGTGACCGCGGAGTCGGCGACGCAGTGGAACGCCTCGCCGAGCGTGACCGAGCGGCCCGCGAGCGCGGCCATGAACAGCCGGGCCACGTCGTCGGCGTGGACGTGCTGGAGGGTCTCCAGGCCCAGGTTGGGCAGCGCCAGCTCGCCGCCGTCGGCGAGGATCTGGAAGGTGACCGGGTTGACGTTGCCCGCCGGCGTGACCGGCACCCAGCCGGGCCCGACGATGTGGCCCGGGTGGATCACCGTGGCGGGGAAGCCGTCGCGCTGCGCCCGGTCGAGCAGGTAGGCCTCGATCGCGGCCTTCTTGACGCCGTAGTCGCCGAAGGGCCGGCGCGGGGCGTCCTCGGTGGTGGGCACGTGGACGCTGGGGCCGTGGACCCAGACCGTGCCGCAGTGGAGGAAGTGGCGGATCCGGCCCGCCAGCGCGTCGGCCAGGTGGCGGGCGCTGGACTCCTCGAAGCAGATGAGGTCGATGACCGCGTCGGGCTCCAGCCCGGCGACGCGGTCGCCGAACGTGCCGGCCGCCTCCTCGGCCGCCCGGTCGGCGGTCACCGTGGTGACCCGCTGCCAGGCGCCGTGGGGGGTGTAGGGCCGCCGCGTGCCGCGGCTCACGGCGACCACGTCGTGACCCGCCTCGACGAGCCGGGGAACCAGGTAGGTGCCGATGTGGCCGCTGGCACCGATCACCACTACGCGCATGGCGCAAGCTTAGAACGCCGCCCGGTTTGCCGACATCCCGCGAGGGCAGCCGCGGGAACATGGCCGAAAGGAGCAGCCGCCGGGCCGACGCCGTCCGGCTGGCGCGTGCGCAAGGACTGTTCAACATGGCGTGCGGGCTCTGGCCCTCACTGTCCATGTCCAGCTACGAGAAGGTGTACGGGGCCAAGACCGACCGGTTCCTGGTCCGTACCGTCGGGAGTCTGCTCGTCGGAGTCGGGCTCAACCAGTTGCGGGCCGCCGCCCGCCCGGAGGGGCTGCCGTACGCCAAGCGCCTCGGCACCTCGGCGGCCCTGACCCAGCTGCGCCTGGACCTGATCAACGTGTTCACCGGCCGGGTCCCGCCCACGTACCTGATCGACGCCGCCGCCCAGGCGGGCTGGCTCTACGCGTGGCGGCGGACCGCCGAGCCGCCGCCGGCCCGTACCGGGACGAAGATCGCCACCCAGCTCGGCGTGGCGCTCGCGGGTGCCGCGATCGGCGGCGGCGCGGCGTGGGCCGGCGACGCGCTGGGACGGCGTGCCGCTCGGCCCGCGGGCGAGGGGGCGGTCACCGTGCCGAGTCCGGAGGTGCAGCCCGTCTGAGGTGACCCGCCCGGGGTCAGGGGACGGGGGACAAGGGGGAGAACATGAGCGAGCAACCAGGTCATGAGGTCGAGCGCGACATCAGGGAGGCGGCGGAGACCTCGCCCCGCCCGGCGGGCGCCACTCCCGGGATCGAGGACAGCATCGACGAGCACGAGCTGCGCCGGCTCACCGAGCTCAACCCGGACGACTTCGAGTGACGGCCGGCGGGCCGCCTTCACCGGCCGCCCGAGAACCGCGCTGAACCGCCGCCCCGGCGTTCGCCTCGGGAACCGCCCGACCGGTTCTTGCCACGCTGCCTGCGAGGACGGACGATCACGCGTGCCGCCAGGTGTGAAAGCCGCGTAAAACGGCATGTTCCTGGCAGATCGTAGGCGGAGACGCACGCGGGAGGGTCCATGACGACGGGAAAGAAGGCGGAGCCCGCGCCGGCGGCGACCGTCCGGGTGCTGTTCTCGCCGGGGAACGTCTGGCGGGCCGCGCTCGTCGTCGTCGGCGTCCTGGCCCTGGCGATGTTCCTGCGGTTCGTGCTGACCGACGCGGGCTCGTTCCTCTTCCTCGTCGTGATCGCCTGGTTCCTGTCGCTGGCGATGGAGCCGGCGGTGGGCAGGCTCGCGCGGCACATGCGGCGTGGCGCCGCGGCCGCGGTGGTGATGGCCGGGCTCGGCCTGTTCGCCGCGATCTTCCTGGTGCTGTTCGGGCAGCTCTTCGTGGAGCAGGTGGCGCTGCTGGTCAAGGGCCTGCCGGACGTGCTGGCCGCCGCGACGGAGTGGGTCAACCGGCAGTTCGGGACGAACTACAACGTCTCCGACATCCTGGAATCGGTCAAGCTGACGCCCCAGGAGGCCGCCGGATACGCGCAGGGGGTCCTGGCGGGCGTGCTCGGCGTGCTGGGCACCGTGGCCGGGATGGTGTTCAACATCTTCGCGCTCATGCTGCTGACCTTCTACCTGTCGGCCGACGGGCCGCGCGCCCGCCAGTGGCTGGCGCGGCGGCTGCCCGGCCGCTTCCAGCAGGTCTTCACCAGCGTGTGGGACATCTCGCTGGCCAAGACCGGCGGCTACGTGGCCGCCCGGGTGATCCTGTCACTGATCAACAGCACCGCCTCGACCATCGTGTTCCTGGCGCTCGGCATGCCGTCGTGGCTCGCGCTGGGCGTGTGGACCGGGGTGGTGGCCCAGTTCGTGCCCACCATCGGCACGTACATCGCGATCGCGCTGCCCGTCGTGGTCGGGCTGGTCTCGGACCGGCCGTGGATCGGGCTCGCGGCGCTCGCCTGGGGCATCCTCTACCAGCAGGTGGAGAACCTCACCCTGGAGCCCAGGATCAGCGCGTGGGGGGTGGACATCCATCCCGGGGTCTCGTTCTCGGCCGCGATCACCGGAGCGCTGCTGTTCGGCGTGACGGGGGCGCTGCTGGCGATCCCGACGGTGGCGATGCTCCTGGCGCTGCTGGACACCTTCGGCACCCGCCACAAGCTCGAACCACCGGTCCAGGCCCCCCAGCCCGAAGAACCGCCGAAGGAACCGCCCGCCGGCCAGAAGCAACCGGGCTGACCAGGCCGGGTACGCTTCGGCGGAGATGCTGAAGCTCGATCGGTTGGTGAACGTCCTCGGTGGATACGGGACGCGCCTGGTGTGCGCGCCCGCCTCCCGGGACGTGCCGCTGCGCAGCGTGGTGGTCCACGACCCGGCCGATCCGCGACCGGCGACCGGCGACGTCTTCCTGGCCGTCGGGGTCGGGTCCGCGCCGGAGGCGGTGCGGTTGGGCGCCGCCGCGCGGGCCGCCGCGGTGCTGGTGCGCGACAGCGACAGCGACAGCGGCAGCGACGGCGGCGACGGCGACGACGCGGCGGCCGAGGGCCGGGCCGCGGGGGTCGCGGTGCTGCTGGTCGACCCGGCCGTGTCATGGAGCCAGTTGCTCGGGATCGTGTACGGGCTGGTGCTCGAAGGGCGTGAGACCGAGGCGGGCCGGGGCCCGACCGACCTGTTCGCGTTCGCCGACACGCTGGCCGGAGAGCTGGGCTACCCGGTCACCGTCGAGGACCAGATGTCGCGGGTGCTCGCCTACTCCGGCTCGCAGCAGACCGCCGACCCGGTGCGGCTGGAGACGATCCTCGGCCGGCGGGTGCCCGAGGAGATGCGCGGGCTGCTGGAAGGCAAGGGCGTCTTCTCCCACCTGGCCGCCTCCGACGAGCCGCTGTTCGTGGAGCCGTCGCCCGAACACGGGCTGCGCGGCCGCATGGTGGTGGCGGTGCGGGCCGGGCGCGAGCTGCTCGGGTCCATCTGGGTCGAGTGCCAGCGTCCCCTCGCCGGGCGGCAGCGCGACCGGCTGGCCGACGGGGCCAGGGCCGTGGCGCTCCACCTGCTGCGCTCCCGGGTGAGCGCCGACCTCGAACGCCAGGTGGAGTCCGACCTGGTGATCCAGCTCGTGGAGGGCACCACCGACGCCCCGGCGCTGATCAGCAGGCTCGGGCTGCCCGGCGGCCAGTTCCGGGTGATCGCGCTGCAGGCGCACGTCGGCGCGGAGCGGCACGCGGCGGTGCTCACCGCGTTCGAGCGGGCGACCACCGGGTTCGGCTGGTCGCGGCCGGGCCGCAGCGCGCTGTTCGGCAACACGCTCTACACGGTGCTGCCGTGCGGGAACGACGCCGCCCCGGCCCGCGACTGGGTGCGCGCCATCGTGTCCGTGCTGCCGCGCGGCGTCATCGTGCCCGCCGGGGTGGGCGGGCCGGCCGAGCCGGCGCAGCTGCCCGCGAGCAGGCAGGAGGCCGACGAGAGCCTGGCCCTGCGCGCGGCCGTGCCCGCGGGGCCCGTCGTGTACGACGAGTCGTGGGACGAGATCCTGCTCCAGCGGCTGCGCGCCGCCGCCTCCTCCGGCCGCACCCCGGCCCGCGGTCCCGTCGCCGACCTGACCCGCCACGACACCGAACACGGCACCCGCTACGTCGAGACCCTGCGGGCCTGGCTGGAGGCGCAGGGCGACCTCGCGGCCGTGGCCACCCGGCTCGGCGTGCACCCGAACACGGTGCGCTACCGGCTGCGGAAGATGGCCGCCGTCACCAGCCTGGAGCTCGACCGGCCGGAGAAGCGCCTGGCCATGATCATCGGGCTCGCGCTCCACCAGGGCTGAGCCTTTGTCGCCGATGGACAAAGAGGCGTTGGGCGGTTGTTCTCCCAGCACAGCGCCTTTTGCTCGCGTACCGGTAATCCTTCCCTTATCTGAGGAAGGGGATGGCAGCAATGGGCATCGACGGTGGGCCGCGTACGGCTGTGGTGATCGGCGCCGGTGTGGTGGGTCTGTCCACCGCCTGGTTCCTGCAGGAACGCGGCGTGGAGGTCACCGTGGTCGACCGCGACGGGGTCGCCGCGGGCGCGTCATGGGGCAACGCGGGCTGGCTGTCCCCGGGGCTGGCCATTCCGCTCAACGAGCCCGGCGTGCTCCGTTACGGGCTGCGCTCGCTGCTCGACAAGAACGCTCCGCTGCACGTCCCGGTGACCCCCGACGTGGGGCTGTGGTCGTTCCTGACCCGGTTCGCGCTGCACTGCAACTGGCGCTCGTGGGGCCGCGCCGTGCGGGCCAACCTCCCGTTCAACGAGGAGTGCCTGGAAGCGTTCGACGTGCTCACCGGCAACGGCGTCGAGGCTCCCACCATCGAGGCGCCGATCATGGCGGCGTTCGAGACCCAGAAGCAGGCGGTCTCGTTGCTGCACGAGCTGCGCCGCATCAACGACTCCGGCCTGGAGATCCGCTACGCCGCGTTCGAGGGTGACGAGCTGCGCGCGCAGATGCCGCAGCTCTCGGCCGGCGCCACCGCCGGTGTCCGGCTCGACGGCCAGCGCTACATCGACCCCGGCGCGTTCACGCACGCCCTGGCCGCCGCCGTCACCGCGCGCGGCGGCGAGATCCGGCCGGGCTTCCGGGTCACCGGTGTGACGTCCGAGGCCGGCGGGCACGTGGTCCGGTCCGGCGCGGGCGACGAGGTCAAGGCCGACGCCGTGGTGCTCGCCACCGGCGCCTGGCTGAACAAGCTCGGCGCGGAGTGGGGCGTGCGGACGCGCGTCCAGGCCGGGCGCGGCTACTCGTTCACGGTGCCGACCGACGAGCCGGTGCCGAGCCCCCTCTACCTGGCGGCCGTGCGCGTCGCCTGCACCCCGTACCAGGGCAAGCTGCGGGTGGCGGGCACGATGGAGTTCCGCGACGCGGACGCGCCGCTGTTCGAGCGCCGGGTCGAGGCGATCATCAAGTCGGCCCGGCCGCTCATGACCGGCGTGCGCTGGGAGGAGCGGACCGACACCTGGGTCGGCGCGCGTCCCGTCACCCCCGACGGCAAGCCGCTGGTCGGCGCGACCCGGGTGCCCGGCGTCTACGTGGCGGGCGGGCACGGCATGTGGGGCGTCACGCACGGCCCGGCCACCGGCCGCATGCTGGCCGAGCAGATCACCACGGGCAAGACCTCCGCGATCCTGCGCGAGTTCGATCCCACCCGCTGACACACGCGAAAGGCCACCGCCCCTGGAGGCGGTGGCCTTTCCTGCTTCGGCTCAGAAGCCGATGGACTGGTTCCTCAGCCGGTAGCCGTTCGGGCAGTCGAGCACGTGGCGGCGACCGGTGAACTCCTCCCTGACCTCCACGATCCGGGTGCCGCTGTCGCACCGGATCCAGTGGACGTAGTCGCCCCGGTTGCGGCAGGTGGCCAGCGAGGCGTTGCCGTTGTCGACGGTGCGCAGCTGGCACTCGAAGCGCTCGCCGGTGGCGGCGCTCGCGCTCCCGCCCATCGCGAGGAGCCCGGTGGCGAGCATGGCGGGAACGGCAAGCGAGATGAGGGTCCGCTTGAGCATGAAAACCTCCTGAACGAGGCGATACTTGGCTGTATCGCACCTTTCGTTACGGCGCGTTCACGCCGCGTAGCCATGCTGTCCCCCTGGGCGCGCGAAGCGGGGGACTGGCAGGGCCGAAGAGGTTCAAATCTCCGTCACGTCGGCGGGGCTTCTCGGGCATAGCGGTGTGAACCCCACGGGAACGGGAAGACGGCCCGAACACCATGATCCACCCTGTCCACGGACGTTACGCATCCACACATCACCAGTTGGCGGGCAGGCCGGGCGTGGTCGCGGGCAGGTCGTGGCCCGGCGGGTGGATGACGTAGACCACGCCGCCGCTGCTGGAGCCGCGCAGCCAGACGTTCTCGAAGGCGGCCCGAGGATAGACGCGGCGGACGGCGGCGTTGGTGGCCGAGGCCGGGTCGTTGGCGATGACGTCGCCATCGGCGGTGAAGCCGACCACGACCATGATGTGGCCGTTCGTGCCGTAGCCCGCGCCGGGCAGCTCGTTCTTCTTGAACGACTGCGAGGTGATGACCGGGATGCCCGCGGTGATCAGCTTCTCCAGCTCGGTGAGCGTGCGCAGCCGGGTGACGAAGCCGTCCATGCCGTAGCGGCCCGCGTAGGCGGTGTTGAACGGCCAGTTGCCGGCGCCCTGGTAGGCGTGGTCGTAGGTGTGGCGGGCGGCGTGGTCGACCTCCGGATCGGGATCCGACGGGTCGACCCAGGCGGTGTCCTCCGCGCTCGGCCAGCGGCCCCAGTAGCCGAGCACCATCGTGGTCGAGGTGGGGCTGCACCAGGCCTGGCCGCCGCCGTCCCACTCGGGGTAGTGGCCGGAGTGGACGCTCTGCGAGCGGCGCGGCACGTCCAGCTCGGAGCCCCAGGCGCCGCCGCCGGGGCTCACCGGCACGGTCTTGCGGTCGGGCACGTTGGAGGCCATGGCGCCGAGCGTGCGCACCCGAGGCACGACGGACGAGCCGGGCGCGCGGTAGAGGGTGACGCGCAGCTGGTAGGCCGAGATCTGCCTGCCCTCCGCCGCGACCAGCGTGTCGACGGCCACCCGGGCGTCGTCGTCGCCCTGGCCCGGCACCGACGTGCGGTCGATGTCGCCCTCGCCGTAGGCCCACCGGCCGAGCACGTACCACTTCGTCAGCCCGGAGGAGTTACGGGCGCGCGCCTCGACCTGCACCCAGCTGCCCGCGGGGACGTCGGCCGTCCAGGACGCGATCAGCTCGGTGGCGGTGAACTCCAGCGGCCGCTCGGGGCCGGTCCAGCGGGCGTACTCCCACGTCCTGGTGCCGAGGCGGTCGGTGTAGGAGGTGGTGCCGGCGGCGGTGGCGAAGGCGAGCCCGTCGCCCGCGCTGGTTCCCTCGGGCGTGCCGGCGGCGAAGTCGGCCCGGTCGAACACCACGTCGGCGGCGCCCGCGGCGGGCTTCTTCGGGGCGGCCTCGGCGGGCGCCGTGAGCGCGGTCGCAAGGAGGACGGTGGAGAGGAACGCGGTCAGCGTGCGCATGGACCCACCTTCGTCGGACGCGGCCTGGTCAGCCGACAGTAGGCGCGCCGCCCGGGTCACGCATCGGGGAATCTACGTAGTCACTTGTAGTGACCCTTGGCCTTCCCCTGGGGCTGTGAGTTGCCGGGCGTCTTCGTACGGGCCCGGCCGGAACCGTCGGCCGCCCGTCTGGCGGGGGACGTGGTGTGTCCGGTGACGGCGGTGCGCTGCGTGTGCTCCGTGCGGACCTGGACGCCCTGCTCGCGGGCTTCTCCGGCGCGCGGCCGCGACGAGGGCTCGGCCCTCATGACACCGCTGGGCGCGTCGGCCGTCGGCTGCGGCATCGGGTGGGCGTGCCGGCGCGGCGCGGACGCCGAGTTCAGCGACACGGTGGCGATGACGGTGGTGACCAGGGCCGCGACCGCGGCGGCCTCCCGCCACCGCGAGGCCATCAGCCGCCCGGCCCTGGCGGCCCTCGGCGCCGTCGCCGCGGTCAACGGCCGGGTCCTGGCACGCTTGGACCGGCCGGGCACCTGCCGCAGCAGCTCCTGCGCCCGCGCGGCGTCGGCGCGCTCGGACGGGTCCTTGGTCAGCATCGCCGTGATGACCGGCGCCAGCTCGCCCGCCTGCTCGAAGGGCGCCGGGTCGCGGGTGAGCACGGCGTTGAGCGTGTCGGCCCGGCTGCCGCCCTGGGCGAACGGCGCCCGCCCCTCCACGGCGGTGTAGAGCGTGGCGCCCAGGGACCACACGTCGGACAGCGCGGTCGCCCGCTCGCCGGAGGCGCGCTCGGGGGCGAGGTAGGCGGGCGTGCCCATCACCATGCCCTGCTGGGTGAGCGTGGAGTCGTCGTCGAGCGTGGTGGCCAGCCCGAAGTCGGTGAGCACGGCGTGGCCGTCGGCGGTGAGCAGGATGTTGGCCGGCTTGACGTCGCGGTGCAGCACCCCGGCGGCGTGCGCGGCGCGCAGCGCGGCCAGCACCTCCAGCCCGATCCGGGTGACGGTCGGCACCGCCAGCGCGCCGCGGTCGTAGATCTCGTCGGCCAGGCTCCGCGACCGGACCAGCTGCATGACGATCCACGGCCGGTCGTTGGCCAGCACCACGTCGTACACGGCGGCGATGTGCGGGTGGTGGAGCCGGGCGGCGATGCGCGCCTCCCGCATGGTGCGCTCGATCAGGACGTCGCGGTGCTCGGGCGGCGAGGCCGGGATGGACAGCTCCTTGATCGCCACCTCTCGGTCGAGCAGCTCGTCGTAGGCCCGCCAGACCGTGCCCATGCCGCCCCGGCCCAGCTCGGACCGCAGCCGGTAGCGTCCGGTCAGTAACCGTCCCTCGTCGCGCGCGTCGAGCATGGCAGCAGACTTACCCGACCGTCGCCGCCCCACACAACGCGTCCTCCGGACTCCGTTTGAATATCGTTGTCATGGACGCCCTGGACGGGCCCTCCGACCCGTACGCCCCGACTCTGCCGGAATCGGCCCCGGGCCGCGCTGATCCATGCATACCATTAACCGCATACTGTCCCTTGTCCTGCTTGATAATCATCCCTATGATTCGCCTAAAGACGGGCCTGTGGCACGGTTGTCTACCCTGCCCGCCAGGCTGACGAGCAGAGGATTTGGATCAGTGGGAAGAACCACCCGAGTGGGCATCGCAGTGGTCGCGGCGGCACTGCTGGCGGCGTGCGGCGGCCAGGCGGCCGCCCCTGGCGGGGGCGGCATGTCGACGGCGGCCTCGACCTGGGACGAGGTCCTGAAGAAGGCGTCTGAAGAGGGCACGGTGTCGCTGTACTCGGCCCTGCTCCCCGAGGTGAACAAGGAGCTCGAGACCCGCTTCGAGAAGACGTACCCGGACATCGACCTCAAGATCACGCGCATCGTCGGACCTGAGGTCAGCGCCAAGCTCGACGCCGAGCTCAAGTCCGGGTCGCTCGGGGCCGACATCGTCAACCACGTCAACTACGAGTGGGCGAAGACCAAGGCGGACGAGGGGCTCTTCGCCGAGCCAGTCGGCCCCAACGGCGCCGGTCCCGAATGGAAGGGCACCCCTTACCTGATCGACGATGTCCTGCAGACGTCCGCGCTCACCGCGCTCGGCATCGCGTGGAACACGGAGAAGGTGACCGACCCGCCGGCCACCTACGAGGGTCTCGTCGACCCGAAGTACGGCGGCGGCCAGCTCGGGCTCGTGGACAACCTGGCCGCTCCCATGGCCGACCTGTACGCCTGGCTCGAGGACACCTACGGCGCCGACTACCTGACGAAGCTGGCGGCGCTCAAGCCGAAGTTCTACCCGAGCGCCGTCCCGCTGCAGGAGGCGCTGCTGTCCGGCGAGATCTCCATCGCCCTGTGGGGCGCCAACTCGACGGTCAAGCCGATCAAGGCCTCGGGCGGTCCCATCGACTGGCTCATGCCCGACCCCGGCTGGGCGCCGATGAACCTGGGCTACATGTTCAAGGAGTCGAACAACCCGAACGCGGCCCAGGTGCTGTTCGACTTCATGGCGTCCGCGGAGGGCCAGGAGTCGCTGGCCAAGGACAACCTCAGCGTCCTGCCGAACGTCGCCGGCGCGGTCGAGGCCCCGAAGGAGCTCACCCTGCTCGACCTCACCCGGGCGACCAAGCCCGGCTGGCTCGGGTCGGCGCAGAGCGAGTGGAAGCAGACCTTCGGTCGCTGACGCCCGTCTCTCCCTTCTCCACCAGTCCGCTCCATCGGAGGCCGTAGTAGTGAAAAGCATCAGTGAGGCGCCGCCGGCGGCGGCCCGGCGCGGCACGGACCCGAAGGGTGGGACCAGGTCCGGCCTCTCCCGCCGGAGAGCGCTGCGCCGCCATGCCCTGCCGATCGCCGCGATCATCGTGATCGGGTACCTCGTGCTGGCGCCCCTCGTCCGCCTGCAGCTTCTCGCGCTGGCGGACGGCGGCGCCGGCTACGCCCGCGGCTTCGGCACCGCCGACATCGCGCGCACGATCCTCACGACGCTGCTGCTCGGCCTCGGCTCCCTCGTCATCGGGCTGGTGTTCGGGGCGGTGCTGGCGTGGTACTCGATCCAGCTGCCGCCCCGGGCGCGCTGGATGGCGTCGCTCCCGATCCTGCCCATCGTGGTGCCGCCGGTCGCCAGCATGATCGGGTGGGGGCTGCTCCTCGCCCCGAACTCCGGCACGGTCAACCGGTTCATCCGGTCGCTGCCCTTCTGGACCGGCGGCGACACCGGGCCGATCGACGTCTTCACCGTCCCGTGGATCGTGTTCCTGACCGCGCTCGGGCTGACGTCGTTCGTGTACGTGTTCCTGCGGGCGGGCCTGCTGCGGGTCAACTACGAGCTGGTCGAGGCCGGGCGCACGGCCGGGGACGGGCCGGTGGGCGTCTTCTTCCGCATCCTGCTGCCCGTCGTGCGGCCCTCGCTCATCTACGGCGGCGCGGTGGCGCTGCTGCTCGGCCTGGGCCAGTTCACGGCGCCCCTGCTGCTCGGCTCGATCAAGAACGTCAAGGTCCTGACGACCGAGGTGTACTTCTTCGCCAACGCCGGCCTGGCGGACTACGGCGCCGCCGCCGCGGTCGCGTCCCCGCTCCTGCTGGTCGGGTTCGGCATCGTCGCCCTGCAGCGGATGCTCCTCGGCGAGGAGCGGCGGTTCGTCACCGACGGGGGGAAGACCTCCCGCTACTCCGCGCGGCGCAGCCCGGCCGCGGTCGTCGTCATCGGGCTGTTCTCCGCCGTCGTGGCGCTGCTGCCGCTGCTGGCGCTGATCGCCGCCTCCCTGTCGCCGTTCTGGACCGGCCAGATCGACGTGAGCACGTGGAGCCTCAAGAACTTCCGCGAGCTGTGGGACACGCCGACGGCGGTCAGCGCCGTCCAGACGAGCCTCGTCGCCTCGGGCATCTCCGTGCTCGTGTCGCTGCCGATCGGGTACGTGCTGGCGGACATCCTGCACCGCCGCTCGCTCGACGCCCGCGTCCGCGCGATCGTCGACATCCTGGTCTCGCTGCCGCTGGGGGTGCCCGCGGTGGTGTTCGGCGCCGGGTTCCTGTTCACCTACACCGCGCCGCCGTTCGTCCTGTACGGCACGCCGTGGGTCCTCGTGGTGGTCTACGTGACGCTGATGCTGCCGTTCGCCACCCGCATGCAGCTCGCGGCCCGCATGTCGCTCGGCGACAGCTACCAGGAGGCCGCCCGGGTCAGCGGGGCCGGGCCGGTGCGCACGCACCTCCAGGTCGTCATCCCGATGATCCGCGGCTCGCTCGGCGGCGCGGCCGCGCTCATCTTCGTCCTGCTCACCCACGAGTTCGCCGCGTCGCTGCTGGTGCGGTCGACCCGGACCCAGGTCATGGGCACGACCCTGTACGACCTGTGGCTCAACGTTTCCTACCCTCTGGTCGCCGCCATGGGACTGGTGATGTGCCTGGTGACGGCCGCGGGCGTCATCCTCGCGGTACGGCTCGGGGGCTCCAAAGCATTGGAGAGTTTGTGATGTTCGGTATCGAGAACCTGACGAAGACCTTCGGGTCCGGAGCGGGCCGTTTCACCGCGATCGACGGGCTGAACCTCGACATCCAGGAGGGCGAGCTGGTCGTGCTCCTCGGGCAGAGCGGTTGCGGGAAGACCACGGCGCTGCGCTGCGTGGCGGGCCTGGAGAGCGCCGACGAGGGCGTGATCCGCTTCGGGGACACCGTGGTGTTCGACTCCGGCAGGGGCGTCGACGTCGCCCCGGAGAAGCGCGAGCTGGGCATGGTCTTCCAGTCGTACGCGCTGTGGCCGCACAGGACGGTGCGTCAGAACATCAGCTACCCGCTCAAGGTGCGCAAGCTGACCAAGGCGCTCAAGGAGGAGAAGTGGGTCGAGCAGGCGGCCGACCTGGTCGACTGCGGGCCCCTGCTCGACCGCTACCCGCACCAGCTGTCCGGCGGCCAGCAGCAGCGGGTGGCGCTGGCGCGCGGCCTCGTGTCACGGCCCCGCCTGGTGCTCATGGACGAGCCCCTCAGCAACCTGGACGCCCTCCTGCGGGTCCGCGTCCGCAACGAGCTGCACGAACTGCACCAGCGCCTGGGCTTCGCGGGCCTGTACGTGACCCACGACCAGTCCGAGGCGATGGCCCTCGGTGACCGGGTCGCCGTCATGAACAAGGGCCGGATCGAGCAGATCGGCACACCCCAGGACGTCTTCGAACGTCCCGAGACGTCCTACGTCGCCAACTTCGTCGGTATCACGAACGTCCTGGACCTGGTCCGCGAGGACGGCCGGTGGCGGCTCAAGGCGGCGCCCGACGAGCCCGTGGAGCCGGCGTCGCTCCCGGAGGAGCTCGGGGCGGGGTGCCAGGTGCGGTTCCGGCAGTCCGACGCCGTGATCGTGCCCGCCCCCACGTCCCGGTCGTGCCTGCGTTTCCAGGCCACCGTGGCCGACTCCGTGTACGTGGGCCGCAGCTACGACGTCAGCGTCAGCCTGGGCGACGTCCGGCTCAACGCGCGCGCGGACGCGGCCGTCGCGGCGGGTCTCGACAGGGGCAAGCCGGTCACCGTCGAGGTGCCGTGGCCGGCCTGCGTCTGGTTCGGGACCGACGGCCTGCGGGTGCCGGTGGGTGACCTCGTCCCGTCATGAGGGCCGCCGGGCCGGCATGCCGGCCCGGCCGCTCTCACGCGACGATCGCGCCGATGGCCGTCGCGTCGAAGGCCGTGTTCACGTGCGGCCGGCACCGGTTGAGAGCCAGGGGCATGTCCAGCGCGGCGACGCCGGTCACGATCCCGTCCCTGGTGTAGACCGCGAGGAAGCCGTGCTCGTCGTCGCGCAGGACGCGCAGGTCGTCCGAGGGGGCAGGGGTGCCCAGGCACTGCAGCTTGGAGCCGTGCTGATCGCTCCAGAAGTACGGGACGTCGGAGAGGCGCCGGGGCGGCGCGTCCGGCCGGGCGATGTTGTGGCCGACGACCACCGCCGTCGCGACCGCGTGGTTCCAGTGTTCGGTGCGCCCGTGGCCGGCGATGCTCGCCACGTCGCCGACGGCGTGGACTCCCTCGACGGGCGTGGCCCCGGTCTCGTCGCACGGCACCCCGGCGGCCGCGTCCAGCCCCGAACCGGCGAGCCACTCGACGTTGGGTACGCCGCCGATCGCGCCGACCACGACGTCCGTCGGCAGGGCTTCGCCGTCGTCGAGCGTGACCGTGAAGCGGCCGGCCTCCGGCTCGGCGCCTGTGATGCGACGCCCGAGACGGAGGCCGACGCCGTGCCGGCGGTGCAGCGCGGTGACGCGTTCCGCCACGGTGGGCCCCAGCGCCCAGAGCGGTGCGGACCCGGCCTCGACGACGGTTACGGACCGCCCGAGGCTCCTGGCCGCCGAGGCGATCTCCAGGCCGAGGAAGCCGGCGCCCACCACGGTGACGTGCGCCGCGGCGAGGACGGCGTCCCGTACCTTGCGGGAGTCCTCCCAGGTGCGCAGGGTCAGCACGGGCAGCGCGGGGTGGATGGCGGGCAGCGCCCGCGCCCGTACGCCCGTCGCGACCACCAGGTGCTCGAACGGCAGGCGGGCGCCGTCGGAGAGGACGAGCCGTTTGTTCTCTCCGTCCAGCCGGGTCGCGCGGACGCCGCGGATCACCTCGATGCCCTGGTCGGCGAGGGCCTCGCCGGACCGCAGCGGCGCCGGCTCCGCCGAGTCGCCGACGAGCGCCGCCTTCGACAGGGGCGGCCGGTCGTAGGGCAGCCAGGGCTCGTCACCCACGATCGTGATCGGCCCGGCATGCCCGAACCGCCGCAGGTTCTCCGCGGTGCGAAGCGCCGCGAGACCACCACCGGCGATGACGACGGGTCCTGGCATCTGCTCTCCTCGGGTGCTGTCTTGACTTTACGCCCATATCAAGGATAACAATTCCTACCATAATCATAGTTGGAGCCCAGGCGTCCGGGCTCTGGTCGTAAGCAGTGCGGAGGGGCAGGCATGACACGCTCATCTATCCTCGATCCGGAGGTCGCGGCGGATCCCCACGCCTTCTATCGGGAACTCCGCGCCGACGCCCCCGTCCTCCAGGACGCGCGGCTCGGATCGTTCCTGGTGAGCACGTACCGCGGCGTCTCCTCGGTCTACAAGGACGCGCGCTTCTCGACCCGCGCCTACACCGGGACCCTTGAGGCCATCCACGGCCGGACGGTCCTGTCGATGGACGGGCTCCTGCACGCGAAGAACCGCGCCCTGCTCACCCCGCACTTCCGCGGCCAGGGCCTCGACCGCGTGCACGCCCTCATCCACCGCACGGCCGGCAAGATCCTGGAGCAGATCGTCCCGCGCCGCGCCCAGCGGCTGGCCGACGAGATGCGCGACAGCGCGGACGGCTCGCGCGTCGACCTCGTGGCGGGGTTCGCGCATCGGTACCCGATCGCGGTGATCGCCGACATGCTCGGGCTGCCGGAGTCCGACCACGAGCTGTTCGCGGGGTGGTACGGCAAGATCATGGCGTTCGTCAGCAACCTCTCCGGCGACGAGGAGGTGCACCGTCAGGGCCTCCAGGCCAGGGCGGACCTGGCCGGCTACATGGCCCCGCTGATCGCGTACCGTCGCGAGCACCCCGGCGACGACCTGATATCGATGCTCGTCCAGTCCCAGGTGGACGACTACCGCATGACCGACGACGAGGTGCGCGCGTACATCAGCCTCCTGCTGACCGCCGGTGGCGAGACGACCGACAAGGCGTTCGGGAGCCTGTGCAAGAACCTGCTGGTCGGCGGCGAGTGGGCCCGGGTGCGCGACAACCGCGCCCTGGTGGACGCGGCGATCGCCGAGACGCTGCGCTTCTCCCCGCCCAGCCAGATCACCACCCGCATGTGCGAGGAGGACGTCGAGCTGGAGGGCGTCCAGGTGCCCGCCGGGTCGACCATGCTGCTGATCGCGGCCTCGGCCAACCGGGACGAGTCGCGCTTCGAGAGGTCCGAGGAGTTCGTCATCGGCCGCCCCGACCTCGACCCGGGCCGGGCCTTCAGCGGAGCGGCGGGCCACCTCTCCTTCGGCACGGGCCGCCACTTCTGCCTCGGCGCGATGCTCGCCAAGACGGAGATGGAGGTCGGGCTCAACCTGCTCCTCGACTCGTTCCCCGGCATGCGGCTGGCCGACGACGCCGAGCCGGTCGACGTCGGCCTGCGCACCCGCGGCCCGCGCGACCTCTACGTGAACCTGGCCGCATGAGCAGGCTCGACGGCAAGGTGGCGCTCGTGTCGGGCGGCGCGGCGGGCCTCGGCGCGGCCTACTGCCGGGCTCTTGCCGCCGAAGGCGCGCGGGTCGTGGTGACCGACGTGGCCGCCGAGGCGGCGCGGGCGGTCGCCGGGGACTGCGGGCCGCACGCCTCGTCCGTGGCGCTCGACGTCGTGGACGAGTCCGCGTGGGCTGCCGCGACCGACCACTGCCGCCGGCGCTACGGGCGCCTCGACGTGCTGGTCAACAACGCCGGCATCGTGCACAGGACCGCCCTCATGGAGACGGACGCGGCATCCTTCCAGCGGGTGCTGGAGGTGAACGCGTTCGGCACGTTCCTGGGCATGAAGGCGGTCGTCCCCCTCATGCGCGAAGGCGGCGGCGGCTCCATCGTCAACGTGTCGAGCACGGCCGGGGTGACCGGCTTCCCCGGCATCATCGGCTACACGGCAGGCAAGTGGGCGGTGCGCGGGATGACCAAGGCCGCCGCCGTCGAGCTCGCCCCGTACGGGGTGCGCGTGAACACGATCGTGCCCGGCCTCGTCGAGACCCCCATGACCGCCGGCTTCGCCGGCCCGGGCGGCAGCCTGCGGCGGAAGAAGGGGTCGGTGGACGAGGTCGCGCCGTTGGTCGTGTTCCTCGCCTCGGACGAGTCGGCTTTCTGCACGGGCGCCGACTTCGTCGCCGACGGCGGCGAGACCGCGGCGACACCCGCCGTGCGGAGTTCCCATGAGGTTCGGCAGGAAGGGACGCTGATGAGCGCCTACAAGATAGAAGTGGACCTGGACCAGTGCCAGGCGCACGGGATGTGCGTCGCCACGGCGCCCGGGCTGTTCGGGATGAGGCCCGACGACTCGAAGGCGATGCCGCTGGCCGACGTCGTGAGCGGTCCGGAGGCCGAGGAGGCGGGCCTGGCGGCCGAAGGGTGCCCCGAGCTCGCGATCACGCTCAGACCGCTCGGCGACTGACAGAGGGAGGAGCCATGCCCGACTGGGCCGCACTCAACACCCTCCTCGGTGACTTCGCCTGGGGTCTCGACACGAAGGACCCGGACGCGGTCCTGGCCTGCTACTGGCCGGGGGCGCGCTACAGCGTCCAGGCCGCCGACGGCACGCTCCACGGCCCCCACGAGGGCCACGACGCGATCCGCGCGCACTTCGGCGGGACGATCGGCCGGCAGACGGACACCCGGCGGCACGTGATCACCAATGTCCGCGTCGCCTCCGTCGCGGGTGCCACCTCGACGGTCGCCGCCTACCTGACGCTCATGGTCACCGTCGACGGGGTGCTGCGGCCGAGGTGCACCGGGACCTACCGCTTCGTCGTCCGGGAGGAGGGCGGCGAGCTCAGGTTCGACGAGAGCTCCGTCACCCTCGACGGCGCGTTCTGACGCCTTCAGCCGGGGTGCTCCAGCAGGTAGTCGCGGAGCACCACGGCCTGGTTGTGCTCGGTGTCCTTGGCCGAGTAGAGCAGGGTCACCGGCCCTTCGGCGGCGGCGTCGAGCAGCGGGCGCAGCGACTCGCGGCCGGCGTCCAGCTCGGCCCGGTAGCGTACGGCGAACTCGGCGAACCGCTCGGGCCGGTGGCCGAACCACTGGCGCAGTTCCTTCGACGGCGCGGCGTCCCGCAGCCAGCCGTCGAGCCGCAGGTCGTCCTTGCGCACGCCGCGCGGCCACACCCGGTCCACCAGGAACACGGCGCCCTCGGCCGGCCGGTCTTCGTACACGCGCTGGATGGTGATGGATCCCACGTCTGCTCGCCTACCCTCTTCCGGCCAGGACACCACGCGGTGGCCGGGAGAAGGTAGGGGCGGACGGCGTACGGACGGGTGCCGAAGGTCCCATCGAGCCGGGGTCGTACGGCTCTGCCCGCGTGATCGCCGGTGCGGTGAACTGTAACCAGCAGCAGGCACCCCTGAAAGGACAGGAGCCATGGCCACCACGTACGACCGCCCCACGGCACGCAGGATCCCGGTGCAGATTCCCGAGGCGCACACCCGCCGCCCCGTCGACTACGTGTGGGCCATCGCCCGGATCGCACTGGGCTGGACCTTCCTGTGGGCCTTCCTCGACAAGACCTTCGGCCTGGGCTTCGCCACCACGGCCGAGAAGGCCTGGCTGGCGGGCGGCAGCCCGACCACCGGCTTCCTGAAGGGCACCGAGGAGAACGCGCTCGGCGGCTTCTTCACCGCACTCGCCGGACACGCCTGGGTCGACTGGCTGTTCATGCTCGGCCTCCTCGGCATCGGCCTCGCGCTCATGCTCGGCATCGGCACCCGGGTCGCGGCGGTCGCCGGCGGCCTGATGATGGTGATGATGTGGGCGGCGGCGCTGCCCCTGACCACCAACCCCTTCATGGACGAGCACCTCATCTACACCGTCGTCCTGGCCGGTCTGGCCATGGCCAACGCGGGCGAAACCCTCGGCCTCGGCAAGACGGCCATCGTCCAGCGGTACCCGATACTCAGGTAACCCCTTCCCCACCGGAGCCCGGTCCTCGTCAGAGGGCCGGGCTTCCGCCTTGACGTTTCCCGGTGGCGGCCTCGGATAGAGGAAGCCCGGAGTTCTTTCATCGAGAAGGATGGGGGCCGGCCATGGGCGCCGACGACAAGATTTCCAACAAGGCCGAAGAGATGAAGGGCCGTGCCAAGGAAGGCATGGGCCGCGCCACGGACGACGAGCGTCTTGAGGCGGAGGGCCGCGCCGACCAGAGCAAGAGCAAGGTCAAGCAGGCCGGTGAGAAGGCCAAGGACGCCGCCAAGCACGTCAAGGACGCCTTCAAGCACTGACCGCACGGCACTGAGGACACGCGGGCCGCCGCCGGATCGACCGGGGCGGCCCTGCCCATGACCGGATTCTGTCGGTGCGGCAGGCTACGTTGCCAGTGTCATGAACGGGACGGCACGCGATCTCATCGGCAGGGACCACCCCGCCGGGCTGCTGCGTGCCGAGATCGGCCGGGTGATCGACAGCCACGGGGGGCTGGTGCTGGTCACCGGCGAGGCCGGCATCGGCAAGACCACGCTCGTCAGCAGCGCGGCGGCGCAGGCCCGCGGCAGGGGAGCGCTGGTCGCGGCGGGCTCCTGCTGGGAGGCCGGCAGCGCGCCGGGCTACTGGCCGTGGGTGCAGGCGCTGCGCGCCCTGCGCCGCGCCGCCGGGCCCGAGCGGTGGGCGGAGGCCAGGCAGTCCGCCGGCGACGTGCTGGCCGTGCTGCTCGGCGAGGCCGCGGCGGGGGAGACGGCGCCCGACGGCTTCCAGGTCTACGACGCCGTCACCGACGCCCTGGTGGTGCTGGCGCAGCGGCAGCCGGTGGTCGTCGTCCTCGACGACCTCCACTTCGCCGACCCCGCCTCGCTGCGGCTGCTCGCGTTCGCGGCCCAGCAGACCTGGTTCGAGCGGCTGCTGCTGATCGGCACCTACCGCGACACCGAGGTCGAGGCCGCCGACCACCCGCTGCGCGAGCTGTTGTCACCGCTCGCGCTCAAGGCCACCACCATCACCCTCACCGGTCTCGACGCGGCCGGCGTGGCCGCGCTCATGACCCGCACCGTCGGCGCCGACCCGCCGCCCGACCTGGTCTCCGAGGTCCACGTCCGCACGGGCGGCAACCCGTTCTTCGTCGAGCAGACCGCCCGCCTGTGGCACAGCGGCGGCTCGGCCGGCGCCGTCCCCCCGGGCGTGCGCGACGCCCTGCTGCGGCGGCTCTCCCTGCTGCCCGAGCCCGTCTCGCGGCTGCTGCCGATCGCCGCCGTGCTCGGCAGGCGCTTCCCCCGGCAGCTGCTGGCCGCCGCCGCCCGGCAGCCGACCGCGCACGTCGACCGGCTCCTGGAGCTGGCGGTCGTCGCCAAGCTGGTGACCGCCGAAGGCGGCGGGGTCTTCGCCTTCGCCCACGACCTCGTCCGCGAGACCCTGTACGACTCGCTCGACGACCCGGGCGCCCTGCACGGCGCCGTCGTCGACGCCGTCGACCGCGACCCCGGCCTGGCCGCCCGGATGCTGCCGGGCCACCTGGCCCGCCACGCCCACCTGGCCGGTGACCGGGTCGACCCCGAGCGGGTGGTCGAGCTCCAGCTCGCCGCCGCCCGCGACGCCGGCCGCCGCATCGCGGCCGAGGAGCATCTCGGCCACCTGCGCCGTGCCCACCAGCTGAGCCGCGCCACCTCTCCCCGCACCCGCGCCAAGGCGGCGCTCAGCCTCGGCTTCGAGCTGTCCCACGTCGGCGAGCGCGAGACCGCGCGGCGGCTGTTCGGCGAGGCCTGGGCCATCGCCCGCGAGCTGGACGACCGCGAGCTGCTCACCCGCGTCGCGCTCACCTGGCTGCGCAAGTTCGGGCTGTCCGACGCGCTGCCGCACCTCCGCGAGGCGCACGCCGCGCTCGTCGGCGGCGCCGCGCCCGACGACCGGCTCGCGCTCGACCTCGTCTTCCACCTCGCTGCCCGGGCGCGCGCCGGCGGCGACGACGACGCGCTGGTCTTCAGCCTCTGGGCACACCACGACATCCTCAAAGGGCCCGACACCGCCGGAGAGCGGATGCGGCTGGTGGAGGAGCTGATCGGCCTGGCCCGGCGCACCGGCGACCCCGAGCTCGAACACTTCGCCTCCGCGCTGCGCTGGGTCGCCATGATCGAGCAGGGCGACCCGGGCTACCTCGACCGGTTCCACGACTACCAGGCTCTAGGGCGGCGCAGCGAGCTGCCCAGCGTCGACCTCAACACCGCCGTCGACGCCAGCATCGTCGCCGCGCTCGGCGGTCGCCTGGCCGAGGCGGAGAAGCTGCTGGCCGAGGTGCGCGACAGCGACGCCAGGAAACACCCCCACTACATCGACATGCTCCTCCACCACCAGTGGTCGATCCTGTCGCTGCAGGGCAGGTTCGGCGAGCAGGAGGAGGTCGTCCGGCTGCTCCGGGGCAGCGGCCACCTCTGCCCCGGCCTGCTGGAAGGCCTGACCGCGCTCCACACCGGCGACCTCGACACGGCGCTGCGCCGGCTGGCCGAGGGCGAGCCGCGCAACCGCATCGCCCAGCCGCTGTGGCTGCGCTTCCTGGCGGAGACGGCGGCCGCGGCCCACGACCCCGACCTGTGCGCGCGGGCCCGCGCCGCGCTGGAGCCGCACCGCGGGCGGTGGGCGGTCTCGCTCATGGGCTGGGACGTCAGCGGGCCGTTCGACCTGTGGCTGGCGCTCATCGACGCGGCCGACGAGCGCTGGGACGAGGCGATCGCCGGCTTCACCGCCGCCCAGCGGTCGGCCGACCGCATGCGCGCCCGCCCGTGGTCGGTGCTGGCCCGCGTCCACCTGGCCGACGCTCTCTTGTCCCGCGCCGCCCCGGGCGACCTCCCCGCGGCCCGCGCCCTCCTGGAACACGCGGGCCAGGAGGCGACGACCCTGGGCATGCGCCACCTGACGGCCCGCGTCCATGACCTCCTCCCGGACACCACCCCTGCTTCCCCGGCACCGCCGGGCACCGACGAATCCGACGGCGCTGGCCGGTCGGGGGATGCCGGTGGGGTGTTGGGCGCCGGCTGGTCGGGGGCTGGTGAGGTGGTGGGCGCTGGCCGGTCAGGGGATGTCGGTGAGCTGCTGGGCGCAAGCCTGTCCGGGGATGCCGATGTAGTGAGGGGCGCTGGTCAGTCAAGGGGCGCCGGTGAGGTAACCGGCGCTGGTCGGTCGGGGGATGACGGTGAGGTGACCGGCGCTGGCCGGTCAGGGGGTGCCAGTGAGGTGACGGGCGCGAGTCTGTCCGGGAGTGCCGGTGTAGTGAGGGGCGCTGGCCGGTCGGGGGATACCGGTGAAGTGATGGGCGCGGGTCAATCCGGGGGTGCCGGTGAAGACACGGGCGCGGGTCTGTCTGGGAGTGCCGGTTCGGTGCTGGGCGGGCACTCGTCGAGGAGTGCCCGTTCGCGGGCAGGGCCGTCCGAGGGCTCGGGTGTGGGTCCTTCGGTGGGTGCACGCCCTGTGGCTGGGGTCGGGCCGGGTGATGCGGCTGTCGGGTTCGACGGTGCGTACGGTGCGGCGGGTCGGGGCCCAGGAGGTGGCGGTCCGAGGTTCAGCAGGGAGGGGGCCGTCTGGTCGCTGGTGTTCGCCGGGCGGGCGGTGCACGTGCCCGACGCGAAAGGGCTGCGCGACCTGCACACGCTGCTGGGCAGCCCGGGGACCGACATGCCGGCCGTACGGTTGCTCGATCCGGAGGGCGGCGAGCTGGTGGTGGCCGCCCGGCGGATGGGCGGTGACGACGTCCTCGACGAGGAGGCCAAGGCCCGTTACCGGCACCACCTGACCCTGCTGGACGAGGAGATCGACCGCGCGACCGAGCTGGGCGACGACCGGCGGGCCGCCGAGCTCGACGGCGAGCGCGCGGCCCTGCTGGAGGAGCTGCGCCGCGCGGCCGGCCTAGGCGGGCGCTCCCGCCGCCTGGGCGACGAGGCCGAACGCGCCCGCAAAACGGTCACGGCCCGCATCCGCGACGTGCTGCGCAAGCTCGACCGCGCCCACCCCGAGCTGGCCGCCCACCTCCGCGCCACGGTCTCCACCGGCTCCACCTGCCGCTACCAACCCGACACCCCCATCACCTGGCGCCTGTGACGACGCGGCGGTCAGGTGACGCTGCGGTGCAGGTGGGTGGGGCAGGACCCCGGCACCCGCGCCTGTGACACTGCGGCGGTCAGGTGACGCTGCGGTGCAGGTGGGTGGGGTAGAACCCGGCACCCACGCCCGTAATACTGCGGCGGTCAGGTGATGCTGTGGTGCAGGTGGGTGGGGTAGGACCTCGACACCCCCCTGTCACTAGGCGTCTGTGACGCGCGGTGGTCAGGTGGCGTAGGTGGGTGGTAGGACCCGAATACCCGCGCCTGTGACGCTGTGGGGGTCAGGTGATGCTGCGGCGGAGGTGGGTGCGGTAGGAGTAGTGCTCCGGGAGGAAGTGGCTGATCGCCAGCTCGACCGGGGTGCCTTCGGTGTCGTGGTAGAGGCGGTCGATCCGCAGGAGTGGGTGGCCGGGGGCGCAGCCGAGGTGGCGGGCCGTGGCCGGGTCGGCGGCGGCGACGGTGATGCTCTGGTCGGCCTCCGCGATGGGCGCGCCGAGCCGGGTGTCGAGCAGCCCGATGACGGTGAACGCGCTGGTGGCTCCCTCGGCCGCCAGCTCCGGCACGTCCCGTAGCAGTCCGCCCACGTGCGGCGGCAGGAACACGGTGGTGAGGCAGAACGGCACCGCGTCGTGCAGCCGCCGGAACGCCAGGCTGCTCACGGCGTCGCTGGCCAGCCGGAGCCGGCCGGCCGCCGCCACGTCCACCCGCCGGTGCAGCGGCACGGTGATGTCCATCCGCGTGTCCACCGACAGCGCCATGAGGTCCTCGACCGAGCCGAACTGGCGCAGGTAGGTGCCTTCGCGCGGGCTGGCGAACGTGCCCCGCCCGGGGACCCTGTAGACCAGGCCCTCGGCGACCAGGTCCTGGAACGCGCGTCGTACCGTCTGCCTGCTCACCCCGTGACGTTCGGCGAGCTCGGCCTCGGTGGGGAGCCGCCGCCCGTCCGCGTAGCGGCCCGACAGGATGTCGCCGCGGACCTCGCGGGCGAGCGCGCTGTAGCTGCTCTCCCTGCGCCCGGTGCTCGCCATCGCCCGACCTCCCGTCGACCCCGCGGCAGCCTACCGGCCCGCGCCGGCTTTCCGATCACGCGAGCACCGCCGCGAAACGCCAGTCGAGGACGTCGGTGGAGCGGTTGGCGCGGACCCGCGAGCGCAGGTGCGCCAGCGTGCCGGACGGCAGCGGGTCCAGCCGCTCGACCTCGACGGTGCTGGTGAGCGTGTCGTTCTCGCGCACCGGGCCGAGGTGGTCGCAGCCGTGCCAGCCGACGACGGTGACCAGCGAGGGCAGCGCCCGCACGGCCTGGTGGAGCGCGATCCCGATGGTGTGCCCGCCGTAGACCAGGCGCTCGCCCGCCGCCGCGTCGTGGTGCACCTTGGCGACGTTGAGCGTGAGCCGGGCCAGCTCGGGGGCCGACGAGACCACGTCGCCGCCCGCCACCTCGAACACGTCGCCGGCGCTCAACGCCCCGCCCTGGGGGTGGGCGGACAGGTCCCAGCCGGCCGTCACCGCGGCCAGCTCGTCGTGCCCCGGCGCGGCGCCGACGGCCGACAGGTCCTCGGCGTGGCCGGTGTCGAGGTCGCCGTCGCGCAGCGGCAGCATCGCGCACCGCCAGAAGTCGAGGACCGGGCGGCCCTCCTGGTCGGTGGTGCTGATCCGGAGGGCGGCCAGCCCGGTCGGCGCGCGGCCGGGGCGGCGCGAGTTCTGCCGCAGCCCGGCCACCTCGGTCACCGTCGTGAGCGTGTCGCCGATCGCGGGCGCCCGCCGGAACACCACGCCTCGGTAGAACAGGTTGGCCACCACGGTGTGGGTGGCGACCGTGGACTGGCCGATGGCGACGTCCCAGACCAGGTGGGGCGCGGCGAGGGCCGCGCCGGCGACCCGGCGCGACAGGCCGTGGTCGAGCGCCAGCGGCAGCCGGCAGCCGACGATCGCCTGGTGGGCCGCCGCCAGCCCTTCGGTGAGCGTGATGGCCGGGGCGCCGTCGAACCGCATCCCGGCGCGCAGGTCCTCGAAGTACGGGCCGTCCACGATCGCCACCGGCTGTCTCCTGCTCTCGTGCGGAAATATACGGCCAAATCAAAACCGGCCCGCCGCGTGGCTGTCAACCCGCCCTTGTGACGCGTACCGGGCATGTGTCATAAATATGGCCGTACAAATCGACGAGGAGGTACGCATGGGACGGCTCGCGCAGACCGACGGACTCACCGACGTGCAGCGGGAGATTCTCCGCACGGTCAGGGAGTTCGCGGACAAGGAGATCCTGCCCGTGGCCCAGCGTCTCGAGCGCGAGGACGCGTACCCGCAGGAGATCGTCGAAGGCATGCGCGAGATGGGGCTGTTCGGGCTGACCATCCCGGAGGAGTACGGCGGGCTGGGCGAGTCGCTGCTGACCTACGCCCTGGCCGTGGAGGAGATCGCCCGGGGCTGGATGAGCGTGTCGGGCATCGTCAACACCCACTTCATCGTCGCGTACATGATCATGAAGCACGGCACCGAGGAGCAGCGGCGGCACTACCTGCCGCGGATGGCCACCGGCGAGGTGCGCGGCGCGTTCTCGATGTCGGAGCCCGGCTGCGGGTCGGACGTCTCGGCGATCACGACGAGGGCCGCGCGCGACGGCGACGGGTACGTGATCGACGGTCAGAAGATGTGGCTCACCAACGGCGGCACGGCCAACCTGGTCGCGGTGCTGGTGAAGACGGACGAGGGCGCGGACTCGGTCTATCGGAACATGACCACGTTCCTGGTCGAGAAGGAGCCGGGATACGGCGAGGTCGAGCCGGGGCTGACCATCCCCGGCAAGATCTCGAAGATGGGCTACAAGGGCGTCGACACCACCGAGATGGTCTTCGACGGCTACCGCGCCCCCGCCTCGCAGGTGCTGGGTGGGACCCCCGGGCGCGGCTTCTACCAGATGATGGACGGCGTCGAGGTCGGCCGGGTGAACGTCGCCGCCCGCGGCTGCGGGGTCGCGCTGCGCGCCTTCGAGCTGGCGGTCCGCTACGCGCAGGAGCGCCGGACGTTCGGCAAGCGGATCGCCGAGCACCAGGCGGTGCAGTTCAGGCTCGCCGACATGGCCACCAAGGTCGAGGCCGCGCACCAGATGATGGTCATGGCCGCGCGCAAGAAGGACGCCGGGCAGCGCAACGACCTGGAGGCGGGGATGGCGAAGTATCTCGCCTCCGAATACTGCCGGGACGTCGTGGAGGAGTCCTTCCGCATCCACGGCGGCTACGCCTACTCCACCGAGTACGAGATCGAGCGCCTCTACCGGGAGGCCCCGATGCTGCTCATCGGCGAGGGCACGGCGGACATCCAGCGCATGATCATCGGCCGCCGGCTGCTGGAGGAGTACGGGCTGCCCGGGTGATGTCGTGGACAGGGGCCCAGCTGAGACGGTATCTTAGCTATTGTTGTAATGATTCAAGTGAGGTGGCCTCCGGTGCGCTTCGTTGACAGCCACATGCACCTGTGGCATCTGACCGAGCACAAGTGGTATCCCGCCCTCGACCCGCCCGAGGACTCCGATGACTTCGGCATCGGCGACATGGCCGGCCTGCGGCGCGACTACTTGCCTGAGCACTACCTGGCCGACGCCGCGGGCTCCGGCCTCGACGTGGTCAAGGCCGTGCACGTCTCGGCCGTCACGGCCCCCGGCACCCACCTGGACGAGGCCCGCTGGCTCGACCGGGTCGCCACCGAACACGGCCTGGTCGGCGCCGTCATCGGCGCCGTCGAGCCGGGCGCGGACGCCGAGACCGTCGCCGCCGACCTCGCCGAGCAGGCCAAGAGCCCGCTGTTCAGGGGCATCAGGGTGCTGTACGGGTTCGACCCGGCCGACCCGGTCACCCGGCGGCTGGCCGAGCTGCTCGACGCCGGCGGCCACGTCTTCGACGTCGTCATCCACCCCGGCGAGGTCGACGGCTGGCTGCCGCTGCTGCGCGACTTCCCCGGCCTCGCCGTCGTGCTGGAGCACGCTGGCTGGCCCGACGGCGGCGACCCCGACCAGTTCACCGCCTGGCGCGAGGGCCTGACCCGGCTCGCCTCGCTGGCCAACGTCGACTGCAAGATCTCCGGCCTGCCCATGAGCCTGCACACGCTCGACGCCGGGACCCTGCGCCCGTGGATCCAGGCATGCCTGGACGTCTTCGGCGTCGACCGCTCCTTCTTCGGCAGCAACTTCCCCGTCGACTCGCTCTTCGGCGGCTACGACAAGGTCGCCGAGGCCTACCTGGGCGCCACCGGCGACCTGACCGCCGCCGAGCGCGACCGGGTGTTCGCCGCCAACGCCGAGCGCCGCTACCGGATCTGAGGAGAGACCGTGCACGTCGGATTCACCATGGACATGCGCAACCCGCACGGGCGGCCGTGGCGCGACCACTGGGAGGACTGCCTCCACCTCATGTGCGAGGCCGAGGCCATGGGCTTCGACTACGTCATGGTGCAGGAGCACTTCTTCCAGCCGGACGGGTACGCGCCGTCCGTGCCGATCTTCCTCACCATGCTGGCGGAGCGCACCAGGACCATCAGGATCGGCTCGTACGTCTACATCCTCCCGCTGCACCACGCGGCCATGCTGGCGCAGGAGACGGCGGTCCTCGACCACGTGTCCGAGGGCCGGCTGGACGTGACGGTCGGCTCCGGCCACAGCGCCGCCGAGTACCACGCGCTCGGCTACTCGCCCAAGACCAGGCCGTCCCGCATGCAGGAGGGCCTGGAGGTGCTCAAGCTGGCCTGGACCCAGCGGCCCTTCAGCTACAGCGGCCGCTACTACGACCTCAAGGACGTCACCGTCGCCCCCGCGCCGCTGCAGCAGCCGCACCCGCCGCTCTGGGTGGCCGCCACCGCGCCGCCCGCCGCCCGCCGCGCCGGCAGGATGGGCGCCAACCTGCACGGCGCCTCCGTGGACCCCGAGTTCCACCAGGCCTACTTCGAGGGCCTGGCCGAGGCCGGCGTCGAGCGCGACCAGGTGCGGGTGTCGAACCCGTGGGCGATCACCGTCACCGACGAGAACCCCGACGCCGTCTGGGAGCGCCGCAAGGACCTCATCTTCGAGCGCTGGGACTTCTACCGGCGCATCCGCGACGAGATGGGCGACCCCGACCTGCAGTACGGTCTCGCACCCACCCCCGAGGCCTACCGCGACTACGAGATCATCGGCGACGCCGACACCGTGATCGGGACGCTGGAGGGCCTGGTCAAGGGCCTGCCGCTGACCGACATCGTGCACTCCGGCCCGGCGGGCGGCACGCCGCCCGAGGAGGCGTACGAGGACCTCAAGCGGTTCGCCGACCGCGTGCTGCCGACGCTCAAGAGCTGGTAGCCGACGCCCGCCCCCTCCGGTTACTGCGCTCCGGAGGGGGCGGGCCCCTTTCAGCTCTGCGGGTAGTAGAGCGAGATCGTCTCGGCCACGCAGGCAGGTTTCGTCCCGCCCTCGATCTCCATCGTCGAGCCCAGCACGGCCATGACGCCGCCGTTGGACTCCTTGGCCTCCCGCAGCTCGGTGGTGACCCGCACCCGCGAGCCGACCGGCACCGGGCTGGGGAAGCGCACCTTGTTCAGCCCGTAGTTGACCGACATCCGCAGGCCCTCGATCCGGTAGATCGTGCCGACCAGGACCGGCAGCAGCGACAGCGACAGGTAGCCGTGCGCGATCGTGGTGCCGAAGGGCCCCTCGGCGGCCCGTACCGGATCGACGTGGATCCACTGGTGGTCGCCGGTGGCGTCGGCGAACGTGCCGACCCGCTCCTGCCCGATCTCCAGCCAGTCACTGGTGCCGAGCGTCCGCCCGGCCTGCGCGGTGAACTCGGCGAGGTTCTCGAAGACGCGCATCACATGTGCCTCCCGCCGGCGACCTCCACCGTGATGCCGGTGATGAACGACGACAGGTCGGAGGCCAGGAAGAGTGCGGCGTTGGCGATGTCCTCCGGCTCGCCGATGCGGCCCAGCGGGATGTTGTCGAGCATCTTCTGCAGCGCCTCGGGCGGCATGCCGGCGGTCATGGCCGTACGGATCGGGCCGGGCTGGATGGCGTTGACCCGGATCTGGTGGCGGGCGAGCTCGCGGGCGGAGGCCTTGGTGAGGCCGATCATGCCGGCCTTGGCGGAGCTGTAGTTCGTCTGCCCGAAGTTTCCGGCTTTTCCGGAAATGGAGGAGATGTTGATGACGGCGCCGTACCGCTGCTCCCGCATGATCCGCGCCGCGGCCCGGGTGCCCAGCCAGGCCCCGGTCAGGTGGACGTCCACCACCTTCTTGAAGTCCTCCAGGGTCATCTTCGGCATCGTGGCGTCGCGGGTGATGCCGGCGTTGTTGACCATGACGTCGAGCGACCCGAAGGCGTTCTTGCACGCGTCGGCCAGCGCCTCGACGGCCGCCTCGTCGGTCACGTCGCACGGCACCGCGACCGCCTTCAGGCCCTGGGCCTCCAGGTCGGCGGCCGCCTGCTTGGCACCCTCCGCGTTGACGTCGCTGACCACCACGGACGCGCCGTGGCGGGCCAGGACCGTCGCGATCGCCAGGCCGATGCCCTGCGCCGAGCCGGTGACCACGGCCGCGCGGCCTTCGAGCAGGTTCATCTCCATACCCATCCTCTTCTCTCTTTCAGCCCAGCGGGTCGATCGTGCTCGTGCTTCACTCAGCCCAGCGGGGTTCGCGCTTCTCGACGAAGGCGAGGGGGCCCTCGCTCTGGTCATGATGCCCCCACATGCCCACGAGGTGCTGGGTGCCCACCTTGCAGGCGTCCGTCAGCCCCAGCTCCAGCGCCGCCCACAGGGCCTTCTTGGTGGCGGCCATCGCGGCGGGGGAGTTGCGGGCAATCTTCTCGGCCAGCTCCTGCGCGGCCTCGCGCAGCTGCTCCGGCGGGTCCACGACCTGGCTGACCAGGCCCAGTTCGAGGGCGCGCTGGGCGGGCATCCGCTCGTGCGACCCGACCAGCGCCATCCGCATCACCGCCTCGAACGGGATCTTCTTGGCCAGCCCGATCATCTCGATGGCGGTCACCTGGCCGACGCTCACGTGCGGGTCGAAGAACGTGGCGTCGGACGCGGCGATCACGATGTCGGCGTCGGCCACGAAGTGCAGCCCGCCGCCGGCGCAGATGCCGTTCACGGCGGCGATGACCGGTTTGGAGACGTTCTGGTGCCAGGAGGTGAAGTGCAGGTCGAAGTTCATCAGGCTGTCCTGGTAGCGCTGCATGCCCACACCGTCACCGGCTATCTCCGCGAGGTCCGCCCCCGTCTGGAAGGCACGGCCCTCACCGGTGTGCACGATCACCCGGACCGACGGGTCCCGGTCCAGCTCAAGCCAGGCCTCGGCCAGCTCGTCGCGCATCGCGTTGTTCATCGCGTTCAGCACGCCGGGGCGGGCGTTGATCAGCCATCCGACGCGGCCGTGCCGTTCCACCTTGATGGTCTCGTACGTCATGCTCGTGTCCCTCTCGTGTCAGACGACCTCGCGCTCGAGCATCCCGGCGAGCGCGGTCACGTGCTCGCCGGCCTCCCCGAGCAGGTGAGCGCTCGTACGCGCCCGCTTGAAGTAGAGGTGGGCGTCATGCTCCCAGGTGAAGCCGACGCCGCCGTGCAGCTGGATCGTCTGGGCGGTGACCCAGGACGCGGCCTTGCCCGCCATGAGCGCGGCCACCCGCGAGTCCCGCGCGAGCGCCGCGCCCTCCGAGCGGGTCGCCGTGTAGACGGCTGAGCGCGCGGACTCGACCTTGATCAGCGCGTCGGCGAGCCGCTCCTTGATGACCTGGAACGAGCCGATCGGGCGGGCGAACTGGATGCGCGTCTTCGCGTACTCGACCGTCATGTCCAGGCACCGCTGCGCGACCCCGGTCTGCTCGGCCGCGAGCAACGCCCGCGACACGTCAGCGGCCCCGGCCAGCTCACCCGCGCACCCGACCGGTCCGACGAGCACGGCCGGCGTGCCGTCGAACTTCACCCGCGCCATCTTCCTGGTCAGATCCAGCGTGACCAGCGACTCCACGCCCACCCCCGGATGCGCGTCGCGCCCGTCCGGGCCCCCCGCTGGAGCCGTGGCGCGCTCGACCGCGAACACGGCTGGTCCGTCGGGTGTGTTCGCGACGACCAGCAGCAGGTCCGCCGTGGCGCCGTCGACGACGTGGGTCTTGGCGCCGTCGAGCCGCCAGGCGTCGCCGTCGCGGCGGGCGGTGGTGCGGATGGCCTGGACGTCCCAGCGGGCGCCGGCCTCGGCCAGCGCGACGGTGGCGGTCAGGTCGCCGCTCGCGATGCGCGGCCCGTACGCGTCGAGCGCGACGTCGTCGCCGAGCGCGAGCAGCAGCGGCACGGCCAGCACCGACGTGCCGAACAGCGGCGAGCAGGCCAGCCAGGCGCCGCACTCCTCGGCGGCCACGGCGAACTCCGCCGCACCGAGCCCGCTGCCGCCACACCGCTCAGGCAGCATCAGACCGGGCAGGTCGAGCTGCACCAGGGCACGCCACGTGGGCTCGTCCCATCCACTCCCGGTCAGCATCGCCGCCCTGACCCGGGCCGAGGTGCTGACCTGCGACAGCGCGCCCCGCACGCTCTCGCGGAACTCCTCAAGGTCCTCTTCGGAGGTAACGGTCACGGCCTCTCCTCACTCGTCCGGACGGCGCCCTCGGCGCGCAGCTTCGCGATGGCCGCCGCGTCGTACCCCAGCTCCCGCAGCACCGCCTCGGTGTGCTCGCCCAGACCGGGGACCGGGCCGGTGGGTGGCTGCCAGGCGGCGGTCACCGGAGGGGGGAGCGGGGCGGAGACCGGGCCGGCGGGGGCGGGCACGGTCAGCCAGCGGTCGCGGGCCACGAGCTGGGGGTGGTCGACGACGGCGGCCAGGTCGTTGACGAGCCCGCAGCCGATCCCGGCCGCGTGCAGGGCGGCCACGGCGCGGTCGGCGTCCATGGCCCCGATGGCGTCCGCCACCAGCCCGTCGATGACGTCGCGGTGCGCGACGCGCGCCTGGTTGGTCGCGTACCGGGGGTCGTCGGCCAGCTCCGGCCGCCCCAGCACCGACGCGGCCAGCTTGGCCCACTCGCGGTCGTTCTGCACGCTCACCGTGACCAGCCGCCCGTCGGCCGCCCGGTAGGCGTCGTACGGCGCGATGGCCGGATGGCTCATCCCGGGGGCGAGCGCGGGTTGGGTGCCGTGCCTGCGCACCACCAGCGGGTACCCCATCCAGTCCGCCATCGCGTCCAGCATGGACACCTCCAGCACGCACCCCTCGCCGGTGGCGGAACGCCGCAGCAGCGCCGCCAGCACGCTGGAGAAGGCGAACATGCCCGCCGCGATGTCGGCCACCGAGATGCCCGGCTTGACCGGCTCCTCCGGGCTGCCAGTGATCGCCGTCAGCCCGGACTCCGCCTGGACGAGCAGGTCGTACGCCTTGCGCCCGTCGTAGGGCCCGCCGGTGCCGTACCCGGAGATCTCGCACACCACCAGGCGCGGGTGGGCGGCGCGCAGCGACGCGCCGTCCAGCCCCAGCCGGGCGGCCGCCCCCGGCACCAGGTTGTGCGTGAACACGTCGGCCCTGGCAAGCAGCTCGCCGACGACCCGCCGGCCCCCGGGCGTCTTGACGTCCAGGGCCAGCGACTCCTTGTTCCTGTTGGCCCAGGCGAAGTGCGCCCCGGTGCCGTTGGCGTGGGTGTCGAAGGCGCGGGCGAAGTCGCCGCCGTCGGGCCGCTCCACCTTGATCACCCGCGCGCCCAGGTCGGCGAGCTGGCGGGTGGCGTACGGGGCGGACACGGCCTGCTCCATCGAGACGACCAGCACGCCGTCGAGCGGCCTGGTCATGTCCGGGAGAAGTGCCGGATCGCGGCCTGCAGGGTGCCGTCGAGCGTGGTCGCGCCGCCCATCGGCTCGGGCAGGGCGACGGGGCCGTGCTCGCGGCTCGGCAGCAGGATGGTGGCGGTGGCCGGCGCGGTGACCTCGCCGCGCTGGTTGGTGGCGGCCAGCTCCAGGTCCACGGCCGGGTGGACGCCGTTGCCGTCCTCCATGAGGTGCTTGCGCACCACCTTGCCGGTGATCCACTGGGCGTCGCCGACGTAGTTGAACTTGCGGAACTCCACCCGGATCCGCCACAGCCAGGCGTCGTCGCCCATCCAGTCGGTGCAGGCGTGGATCATCCACGTCTCGCGCATCCGCCCGTAGTCGAAGGTGGTCGGGTTGCCGGAGCGGCGGGCGAACTCGGGGTCCCAGTGGACCCGCTGCATCGCGTCCCACACGCCCAGGTCGTCGCGGTGGTAGAAGCGCGGGATGCGCTGCCGGTTGCGGTGGCCCAGCCGCAGCGGCGCGACCCCGTACACGCCCATCCCCATGCCGGTGTGCCAGCAGACCATGTCCGTCACCGTCAGCGGGCCCTTGACCAGCGGGGCGATCTCCTCGCCCTCCTCGACGTCCTCGAACCAGCGCGGCTCCGCGCCGCGCGCCCGCTCGGCGGCGTACTGGGCGTCGATCTCGGCGATCTTCTCCTCGGTCCACGGCTCGATCGCGACGTCGTCGTACTTCTTGCGCTTGCGCGCCTCGTCACGCTCGGTACGGATCATCAGCCGGTACTGGCCGGCCAGCGGGGTGCCGTCGGCGGTGGCGAAGACGTTGGCGTTCCACTCGTGCACGGCCCGGCCGCTGAACTCGCTGGGCTTGTCGAGCACGCCCACGAGCGCGTTGCGCCGGTGCACGGCCCGGCCTTCGTAGAGCGGGTTCCACCACTCGCGCTCGCAGGCCGAGTAGAAGGCGTGCACGCCGCGCAGCGGGTCGCCCCTGACCTCGTCCTGCCGGGCCAGGTCGGCCTCGGTGAGCACGTCCTCGCCGATCAGGCTGTCGCCGCCGACCAGCGGGAACGGGGCGATGGGCTGCCCCCAGCGGGAGCGGGCGGCGTGGTCGGGGTCGCACCACAGCGGGTTGTCGTCGCCGTACGCGCGGGCCACGATCCGGAACGCGTCGGTGCCCGGACGCAGGTAGTGGGGCGGGACGGGGTTGGGCTGGGGGATGCCGATGCGTGCCCGCAGCGCCTCCACCCCCTCGTCCGTGATCCGGGGGCGGGTCTTCTCTTCCGTCGGAGCCATGTAACCTGTCCGCCTTCTCTCGCCTTTTCTTTGCTATCTTATATATAACTATGGCAGAGGGAACAGGGGGTCGGATGGCGTACGAGACGCTGGCGGTCGAGCGCCGCGGCCCGGTCGGCTGGCTGGAGTTCGACCGGCCGCGGGCGGGCAACGCCATGGACGCCGTGATGATGGCCGAGCTGCCGCTCGCCTGGCGCGAGCTGGACGCCGACGACGACGTACGCTGCATCGTCGTCACCGGCCGCGGCCGTGCCTTCCAGACGGGGCTCGACATGGCCGCGCTCGCCCGCGATCCCGCCAGCCTGCGCGAGTCGAGCCGCCGCACCCGTGCCGGGGAGCTGGAGCTGACCGGCTGGCATCTCGGCGTCCGCACCCCCGTGGTGGCCGCGGTCAACGGCGTCTGCGCGGGCGGCGGGCTGCACTTCGTGGTCGACGCCGACATCGTCCTGGCCTCCGCTTCCGCCACCTTCCTCGACCCGCACGTCAGCGTCGGCCAGGTCAGCGCCTGGGAGGCGATCGGCCTGGTGCGCCGGATATCCGCCACGACCGCCGCCCGGCTCGCGCTGATCGGCGTCCACGAGCGGCTCGACGCGGCACGCGCGTACCAGCTCGGCCTGGTCAGCGAGGTCGTCGAGCCCGACGCCCTGCGGGACGCGGCCCAGCGGGTCGCCGAGACCGTCGCCGCCGCCGACCCCGCGCACGCCCGCGCGCTCAAGCAGGCCCTCTGGCGCGCCCAGGAACTCGGCCGCACCGCCGCCCGCGCGGAGGCCGCCCGCACGGAGGCCGCCCGCACGGAGGCCCACGTGGAGGCCCACGTGGAGGCCTGCGCGGAGGCTCGCCCGGAGTCCGGCCGTGCTGAGGCAGGGTCTTTTGACGCCATTCGCTCTCAGGGCGCGAGCCCTCACGCTGACGGGGAGATCCACCCATGACCGCACTGCCCACCGGCCCGGACGTCACCCCAGGCGAGGCCGTGGAGGCCGCCCGTGGCTGGATCGCGGCCCACCTGCCCACCGCCTGGCGCGAGGCCGGCGAGCAGGGTGGCCCGCGCGCCGTGCGCACCGTCCGGACCCGCGAGGAGTACCGCGCGTGGTACCCCGAGTTCGGCGCGTCCGGCCTGGTCGCGGCCACCTGGGAGGTCGACTACGGCGGCCTCGGCTGGTCGCGCAGGGCCGCCGTGGCCGCCGACGAGGCGCTGCGCCCCTACCACCTGCCCCGGCTCAACCCGCTCGGCCTCAACCTGGCGGCCCCCGCCCTGTTCGCCCACGGCACGGAGGAACAACGGCGGCGCTTCCTCAAGCCGATCACCAGGGCCGAGGAGATCTGGTGCCAGCTTTTCAGCGAGCCAGGCTCCGGAAGTGACCTCGCCTCCCTCTCCACCAGGGCCGAGCTCGACGGCGACACCTGGGTCGTGCACGGCCAGAAGGTGTGGACCACCTGGGCCGACCAGGCCGACTACGCGGTGCTGCTCGCCCGTACCGACCCCGACGCCCCCAAGCACCAGGGCATCACCTACTTCCTCCTCGCCATGCGCCAGCCCGGCGTCGAGGTGCGGCCGCTGCCGCACATCGGCGGCGAGGCCGAGTTCTTCGAGGTGTTCTTCGACGGCGCCCGCGTCCCCGACGCGCACCGGCTCGGCGACCCCGGCAACGGCTGGCGGGTCGCCCAGGCCACCCTCGCCGGCGAGCGTCAGATGGTGTCGGGCGGCGGCTCCGTCGGCGTCGACCGCATCGGCGGCGTCAGCGCCTCGCACCTCGTCCGCCTGGCCCGCCGCCGCACCGAGTCCGGTCTCCCCGGCGGCTGGGACGACCCGCTGGTCCGCGCCCGCATCGTGGAGCTGTGGTGCGAGGAACAGGTCCGCACTTGGACCAACCGCCGCGTCCGCGCCCGCCAGGCCGGCAACCTGCCCCCCGGCCCGGAGAGCTCGATCGGCAAGGTCCACGGCACCGACCTCAACCAGCGCATCCAGGAGACGGCCGCCACCCTGTCCGGCGAGGACGCCATCGCCTGGCCCGGCACGGCGTCGTCCCCCGCCGAGTACTGGGCCTCGATGCCCGCCGAGACCAGGGGGATGCTCCGCAGCCGCGCCAACACCATCGAGGGCGGCACCACCGAGGTCAACAAGAACGTCATCGCCGAACGCGTGCTCGGCCTCCCCAAGGACTTCGACCCGTACCGCGGCAAGCCCTGGCGCGACCTGCCCCGCAGCTGACCCGCGCCGCCCAGCCGACGGGAGAGTGGACATCCTGCCGCCCGGCAGGCTGAATGGTGGTCAGGGCAACGCATACGTGGCGAAAGGTGCGGGATGCGGCGCGAACAGGGAGCGGCGGCAACCGTCGAGCCGGTGCGGGCGCTGACCGCGCTGCTGGCCAAGGAGTTCCACTTCACCCAGGCCGACCTGGAGGAGAACCAGCTCGGCCGCCTGTCACACCGGCAGCGCCGCCGCCTGGTCCGCCGGATCGTCTACCACGCCCTGGTGTGGACCGCCGGTGGACTGATCGCCCTGACCGTGTTCGCGCTGCCGACGGTGCTCTTCTTCGTCCGCCTGGTGCGTGGCGAGCTCGAGACGTCCACCATGGAGACGGAGGGAGGTCTGTTCCCTGGCGTGGTGTTCGCGGTGATCGTCCTCTTCATCCTGGCCGTGGGCCCGTTCGACAGCCGGATGGCGGAGTTCGTCCACGTCCTGCGCGACCCGGCCCCGGTGAAGCACGCGATCGGCGAGATGGCCCGTGAGGGCGAGAACACCCATGTCCTGAAGATGTCCGGCCTGGCGTTCGCGCTGAAGAAGGTCCCGCCGCTCCTTCCCGCCGGGGACTGCCTGCTGTATTACGTGAACGTCTCGGCCCACCGGCCCATGGTGGTGTCGGCCGAGTTCCGGCTCTGGGACGCCGAGCCGGAGATGTCCTGATCTACCGAGGGTGCAGGGCGGTCAGCTTCTGCGCGATCCGCGCCATCCTCGCCGGATAGAACGCCGCCAGAACCGCGAGCTGCGCCGTTCCGACGCAGGTCATCGATTCGATGATCTCCGCCATCATGGGATCCCGGGACACCGCCTCCCGGTAGTCCTCCATGGCTCCCACGCGGTCCTGCAGATTGGCCCTGGCCATGCATCTCATCATGTACGCGGTGGCGACCGAAGGAGACTCCGGTCGCAGCTCGATGCAGGTCGTCAGCGCACTGACGGCGCGGGCGTCGTCGCCGCTCTGGTACGCGCAGAACCCGATCCCGAAGTGGGCATCGGGATCACCCGGATCGAGGCGGAGGGCGGTGGCGAAGCATTCGACCGCCGCGGCGATGTGCCCGGCGGCCATCAGTTCGTCGCCCCGCCGGACGTACTCGGAACCGTTCATGTCACTCCTGCCGCGGGCACGAAGACGGCGAACAGCACGCGCTCCATCGAGGCCGGCTCCAGAGCCCACAGGAACTGGTCCTGGTCCACGAGCCGGGCGTCCGCGCCGGCCTCGTTGTTCTCCGCGCAGAGCAGCGAGCGCAGCGGCCAGGGGTCCCAGTAGACGAAGCTCCCGGATGCGCGCTCGACGCCGCGGAGCAGCACGCAGTGACCGAAGCCCTTCACGCGATCGTAGACGAGGGCGGTGAAAGCCGGGGCCAGGGTGCCCCACCTTGCCAACTGCCCGCTCATCGGAGTACGCGCATCGAGCTCGATCTTCCATCGGCCGCGGACGTCCTGGACGAGGGCGGCCGGGTCGAGGGACGTGATCCGTTCGATCCTGGCCGTCGGCACTTCCGGCATGGCCGAGTTCAGCAGGCATCGCAACGGCCGGCCGGCGACGATCTGCGTCAGCAGGAAGCTCTCCTCCACGTCGAGCCCGTCGCCGAGGGGGATCTCGCGGTTCCTGGCCCGGTGTTCCCGGTAGTCGGCGATGACCCGATCCAGATCGAAGCGCGCCAGCCCCGCGGCGTCGTGGGGCGACTCGTGCTCCAGCAGCCAGATCTTGGCCAAGTAGTGCAGGAACTCCTGCATCAAGCCCGACAGGTCGGTGGGACCGCCTCCGGCCACGGCGGCCGGCGGCGCGGGTCCGCCGAATCGGATCAGCTCAGTCATCCGCCGGGCTCTCGGTCTCGCGGAGGCGTTCGGCTTCCTCGCGGGCCGCGTCGCGGGTCATGGCTCTGAGCCTGATCGGATCGACGATCCGCCCGTCGCAGCCTTCGAGATGCAGGTCCCACGCGGCTCGAATGCGAGCCCGGGGAGTGCCTCCTCTGCTGCCGGCGATCGACAGATCGCATAACGGGCACTGGAACTGGTGGCGCTGCCCGCCGAATGACACAGTCACCGCGTTCGCTCCTCACCGCGTCCACGGATGCGCGGCCATGCCGGCCGGTGGAGCTGGAAGTCCTGTCGTGCCAGCACCGCCCAGCCGAACTCGGCGACGGCGGCGGCTCCGACGAGTGCGCAGGCGATCCAGCGGGGTATCGCCTCACTCGCCCCGGCGTCCGCCGGAGGTGCGACACACAGGCTCAGGCCCGCGCCGAGCATGGCCACTCCTACGTTATAGAGAAGTACGGCCTTTCCGATCTTGGTCTTCCATTGCCGGAATTCCTCCCGCTGCCGGGAACGCAGAGTTTCCTCATGTCGTTCCAGATCGGCGGCCCCCCACCACTCCTCCAGGTCGCCCGCCGAATAGAGGAGTGCCCGGGCCTGGAATCCGTACTGAATGCTCCCCACAAGAACGATCATGGCGATGGAAAGGAATAACAAGGTCATTCCCGGCCACCGGAATTGTTCCCGATCGGCCCCCACCACGCCGATCATCGCCACGCCCGCCGCCACCAGCAGTGGCGCGGCGACGAAATGCGCCGCGTCCGCGGCGTGGCCATAGCCGAGCGGCGCCGGTTTGGACCACCGAGGCGGCTTGAACGACGGCATACGCGTCACGTTAGACCTGAATGGGATCGAGCAGAATGACCCGGATCACTGACGCGATGTGAAACACCGGAAACAAGGCTCAGGCGCAGCCGTCCACGATGACCCGCACCAGGTCGCGTACCAGATCCTTATTGACGTTCTCGGGCGGTGCGGTGACGAGGGTGAACAGGGCGCCCCCGTAAAGAGCGATCATCGCGGGGATCTTCTCGCGCGGGATGGTGAGGCCGAGCCGGTCGTGCTGCCCGGCGGTGATCTGTGAGGCCGTGTCGTGAAGGCCGGTGAGCGCCTGGGCCAGGGCCGGTCGCCGGGCGGCCTCCAGTTGGAGCTCGAAGATCGCCAGGTAGCGGGTGCGCAGGGTGGTCGCCGCGGCGAACAGCGATTCGGTCAGGAGGTCGACCAGGGGAGCGGGCCGCCCGACGGCCCGGCCGGTGTCGGCGTGATGCAGCTCGGCGACGCGTTCGGCCGCGGCCACCAGCAGCGCCTCCCGGCTGCGGAAGTAGTTGGAGGCCGTGCCCGGCGGGAGATCCGCCGCCTTCTCCACCGCGCGATGGGTCAGCCCGTGCACCCCCGACGACGCGAGCAACTCGATGGCGGCATCGGTCAGGGCCCGGCGACGGGCCGGATTGGCGGGCGGCATGCGGCCATGTTACCAATAGTCGTACTAGTACGATCGTAGTGAATGGAGGGCGCGTGAGGATCGCGGTGGTCGGCGCGGGGCTGGGCGGGGTGGCGGTCGCGGTGGGGCTGCACCGTGCGGGACACGAGGTGACACTCCTCGAACGGGGCGCCGCACTGCGCGAGAAGGGCACCGGGATCGCGATCATGCCCAACGGGCTGCGCGCACTCGACGCGCTGGGGCTGGCCGAGGACGTCCGCGGGCGGCACACGAAAGCCTTCGCCGGAGGGCTGCGCGACTGGCGCGGCCGGCCGCTGCTCGTCACCGACGTGATCCAGGCGCAGCAGGAGATCGGCGCGGTCGTCATCGTCGAGCGGGCGGAGCTCCACCAGGCGCTGCGCGCCCCGCTGCCCGCCGACCTGGTGCGCACCGCGACCCCGGTCGACCGTCTGGAGATCGGCGACTCCGAGGTGGCCGTGATCAGCGGGGGCCGTGCCGTCGCCGAAGCGGACGTCGTGGTCGCGGCCGACGGCATCGCCGGCGAGCTGCGCGCCCAGCTGTTCCCCCGCCACCCCGGTCTGCGCCGCACCGGCCGGCTGGACCTGCGCGGCATGCTGCCCCGCCCCGGCGACCTCACGCCGGACCTGCTCGCCTGCCAGCTGGTCGACCGCCGCAGCGGGGCGATGTTCGGCCTGTTCCCCGTCGGCGAGGACCGGCTCTACTGGTTCACCGACACCGCTCTGCGCGGCGCGCCGCCCGGCCCCGAGGAGGCGCGCGGGCAGATGCTGTCCCTGATGGCCGACTGGCACCCGCTGGTCACCAGGCTGATCGAGGACACGCCGCCCTCGGACATCCACGTCGACCCGATCGCCGGCCTGGCCGAACCTCTGCCCTCGTACGTGTCCGGCAGGGTCGCGCTGCTCGGCGACGCCGCGCACGGCATGCCACCCGATCTCGGCCAGGGCGCCAGCCAGGCGTTCCAGGACGCCGCCGCGCTCACCCGCCACCTCACCGGCGCCGAGCCGGCGGACGCCGCCGAGCGGCTGCTGCGCTACGACGCCGAGCGCCGGCCCAGCGCCAACCGCGTCATGCGGGGCGCGTTCCGGCAGTCACGGCTGACCTCGCGGACGGGCGTCACCGCGTGGCTCCGCGACGCGCTGCTGCGCGCGATACCGTCCCGCCTGGCCACCCGGCAGCTCGCGGCCCTCTGGCACACCGAGTGAGCGCTGATCCGCCCGCATCGCGGACGAGTCTGCTTAAATCCTGACTCGGACGGGATGCCGTTGTTCGAAGTCCTATCAACGGTCGGGCGGACGAGGGGATGACCATGCCGTTATGGCGCGCGGGCCGTAGGACCACGATCACGGCGAGCGCGCTGGCGGTCGTCGCGCTGCTGGCCGGGTGCGCCGCGCAGCCGCCCGCCAGCGCACCTGAGCCGTCGGCGCCGGCCGCGTCCCCGACCGCCCCCGAAGGGCCCGCCGCGCTGGCGACGCTGCGGGTCGGCGGCGAGGGGGACGGGTCCGGCACGGGCCGCATCGACGTGGTCGCGCTGGAACGGACGACCCCCGACACGGTCACCGCACGGCTGCGGATCAGCGCCGAGCGCGGCGAGGTCGATCTGGGCCAGTTCGGTCCCCCGGCGATCGCCGGCACCGTGGCCTACAACTACACCGCGTCCTCGGCGGGATTCTTCCTCCTCGACGAGCCACGGTTGTCGGTGTATCTGGCGATGAAGCGCGACAAGGAGGAGATGGGCGCGGCCTGCCTCTGCACCCAGCTGTCCGGGAAGGTGACGGTGACCTCCGAGCCCGCCCAGGCCTGGATCGTCTACCGGGTGCCCGCGGAGACCACCAGCGTCGCGGTGGGCCTGCTCGCCGCCGGTGTCACGGCCCCGTTGCCGATCGGTCCGCGCGGACAGGCCGCCGCGCCGGACGAGCCCGGCCCCGCCGCCATCGCCGCGGCCTTCCCCAACACCCGAGGTCTGGCCACCCACCTCAGCGGCGCCGCCGAGAAGGTCTCCGAGACCTCCGACAGAGTGGAGATCGCGCTCGACACCGACGTGCTGTTCGCCTTCGACAAGGCGAGCCTGACCTCCGAGGCGCGGGCCACGCTGCGCGGCACCGCCGAACGGATCCGCAGCCAGGCCGCCGGGACCGTGCGGATCGTCGGGCACACCGACGACGTCGGCGACGACACGTACAACCTGGGGCTTTCGCGCCGCCGCGCCGAAGCGGTGGAGCGGGCGCTCCGCGCCTCGGGAGCCGACGGCGACCTGACCTTCGAGGTCGAGGGCAAGGGCGAGCGCGAGCCGAAGGAGCAGGGCGGCTCGGAGGCGGCACGCGCCGCCAACCGCCGGGTCGAGGTGAGCTATCCGCGATCGGCCCCCACCGCGCAGGCCACCCCGTCCGTCCCGAAGCCGGAGGAGGGCCCGTCCGTGCCGGCCACCAGCGGGGCGACCGCCGCCGGGCTGCGGGGCATGGAGGGCGTCACCGCGGACCTGGTGGAACTGCGCCGGCTGAGCCCCACCACTCTGATCGCCACGTTCGACTTCCGCAACGAGAGCTCGCGCGAGATCACGATGCAGGACGCCGCCCTGGACGAGGACGCCCGGAGGTCCACCGGCACCACCGACATCGCGGCCTTCGAGTTCTTCTGGCTCTCGCTCGCCGACGCCGACGACAACCGCTATCACGTGCTGCGCACGTCCGGTCCGCCCGCTCACCACTGCCTGTGCAGCCAGCTCGGCAAGCTGCCGCAGGGCGGGCGGGTCAGGACGTTCGCCCTGATGACCTCGCCACCGCCGGACGTGCGGACGGTGGACGTCGAGCTGTTCGCCTTCGAGCCGATGCGCGACGTACCCATCACCTGAGGAGTCGCTGTCGGCGGGCACGCGGCTGGATCGCCGTGGGCGTTCTCCGTCAGCCGCCGCGGTAGTGATACGCGGTCCTCGGCAGCCGCCGGACGAACTCGGCCGGGTCCTCGAAGTCCCACGCCTCGCCCTCGGGTTCCTCCTCGTAGCCGCAGAAGGGGAACCTCGCCTCGACCCCGCGATCCCGGAGCCCTTTCATGTAGTTGTCGTCGGAGCCGCCGGCCTCGTCGTACGCCTGATGCGCCACGTACCCCAGAAGCTCGAACTCCGGCCACTCCTCGTCCGGCCATTTCTGCAGCCTCGTGCACGTCTGCCGGTCCAGCCGGAACCCTCCGTCCCGCGACCAGCTCGTCCGCTCGTGTCTGTACGTCCGCGTCAACCACCGGAGCCGCTGGACGTGCGGCAACTCGACGATCTTGTCAGGACACTCGACGAGTTCCTCGTACGCGTCCCGCCCGAAACTGATCAGCCACTGGACGAAGTACTCGAACCCGTTGTACGACCCGAACCCTGTGATGGACGAGGTCGACATCCATCACCGGATCATGGCAGACACGGCCGGGGCTTCCATGTCCTGTCCGGTCAATGTCCTCTCGCCGTCCTCGAACGGGATCCATGGCTCGGCGATGCTGTGCGAACGCGATCAGGACCGCCGGTCCCCTGGGCGTCACATGGTGGAGGTGAGTCCTTTCGCGATCTTCCTCAGCTCGGTGTTGACGGCCTCGGCGCCGGAGAACTCCTTGGCGTACACGGGGCTGAAGGTGATCTCGGCCCACTGCCGGTCGCCGATCTTGAGGAAGAGGGTCGGGGAGCCCGCCATGCCGTCCTCGCCGACGTGCTGCACGATCAGATAGCCGCTCCGGTCGCCGATCATCACGTCCTCGCCGTCCTTCTCCTCGCGATAGCGCTGGATCCGTTCGGTGATCTCCTTAACGGCCTCCTCCTCGAACATGAAGATCTGAACCCGGTATAAGCCCTTCTCATCGCCCTTGTAGTTGTACGAGGTGGAGTACGCGTCGCCGTGGTCGATCGACCAGGTGGACCATCGCAGTCCTTCGGGCAGGTAGCCGACCTTGACGTGCCCGAACGCCAACCCGTCGCCCAGGTCCCCGAGGTTCTTCGGCTCGGTCCGCACGGGCGGGGTGTCGTCGATGGCGGGCTCCAGCGTCGCGGAGGTCGTGGCCTGCGTGCTGGGCGTGGCCCGCTGGGCGGCGGTGGCCAGGTAGACGGCGGGCGCGGCGACGACGGTCACGGACGCGAGCACGGACGCGGTCACCATCGCGGTCTTGACCCTGGCCCGCCGTGCCCGGCGCAGGCGCATCACCCGGTCGAGCAGGTCGGGAGCGGCGTGCAACCGCGCGGTCTCGCCTTCCATGAGCCGGCGGATCTCGTCCTCAAGCCTGGGCATTGTCGCGCGCTCCTTCCATGATGTCCCGGCCGAGCGCCGTACGGAGCTTGGCCAGGGCCTTCGACGCCTGACTCTTGACCGTGCCGACGGCGCATCCGAGCACCTCGGCGGTCTGCGTCTCGGTGAGGTCCTCCCAGTAGCGCAGGACGATCACCGCGCGCTGCCGGGGAGGCAGGGCACGCAGCGCGTTCATGAGCACGTGGACGAGGTCGGAGTCCTTCTCGCGGGCCGACGTCTCCGGCGGGCTGTGCATGGGGATGATGTTGAGGATCGCCCGGCGGCGGGCGCGGCTGATGGCCGCGTTGATGATGACGCGGCGCACGTAGGGCTCGGGACTGTCGTGGCGGACCCGGTGCCAGTTCCTGTAGGTACGCTCCAGCGCCGTCTGCAACAGGTCCTCGGCCTCCGTCTGGTCGCCGCAGGCGAGATAGGCGACCCGTAAGAGGCTGGTGGCGCGAGCGGCCACGAAGGAGCCGAAGTCACGTTCTGCTCCGTTCACGTCTGTCCGTTCGATTTCACGCCTTCTAATACGCCCCGGTCCCGGGAACCGTTGCCCGCCGGGCTCGTACGATCTCGCGGGCAACCGTTCGGGCGGCTCAGGCGTATGGATGGTCATGACCGCGTTTCCCCGCAGCAGATCGATGACCTTCACCGCCGCCCTGGCCTTGGCCGGCACCGTCCTGAGCGCTCCCGCGGCCGTCGCGGCCGCTCCTCCCGAGGGCGCCTACTGGCACACCAGGTCGGTGACGACCTCCACCCACCCCTGGCGGTTCGGCACCAAGTCGCACCCCTATGCGCTCCTGGAGACAAGCGTCTCGGAGGAGTGGGCGACTCCCGCCGGCAAGGCCTGGAACGGATACCGGGAACTGGCGACGCGGCCGGAAAGCCCGGCGGACAAGAAGGCGTGGCGGCGTGACGGCTCCCCCACACAATGGGGCAAGACGATCGACGGCAAAATCGTGAAGCTGTCCGGCAAGCACTCCAAGGGCCATGTGGGTCTCCTCCTGCCGGATCGCGGCCAGTTTTGGGTCGCGGGGCAGTGGCTGACGTACGAGGAGGTCCAGCGCCTGCCCGCCGACCCGGAACGGTTGGAGGACTGGCTCACGAGGGCGGCCCGCGTCGGCGGGCTCACTGAGTCCGTCGCGAACTGGCTCACCTCGGTCCTGCCGCAGCTCCTGCACCAGTTTCCCGCTCCGAGGGAGGTCCGCGCCGCGGCCTGGGAGGCTCTGCTGAAGTCTCCGAACGTCCGCATGGAAGGCACCGCGAAGGACAGCCTGGGCAGGTCCGGCACCGTCGTCGTGATCAACACAACGTATGGGACGGGCGAGAAGAGGAACGTGGTCGAGCGGAGGCTGATCGTCGACACCGGCAGGATGGTGCTGTTGTCGGACAGCCAGAAGTCCACACTCGGCGGCAAGCCGCTCCTTGAGGGGTCGTACGACAAGACGCTGATCGAGGTGGGCTGGACCGACTCCCCGCCCACCGTGCCCGCCTTGCCTTGAGCGCCGGGTTCAGCCCCGGGGGAGCCCCAGGACGCGCTGGGCGACGATCTGGCGCTGGATCTGCTGGGTGCCGCCGTAGATCGACTGGGCTCGGGACCACAGGTAGTCGCCGTACGGCGCGGGGTCGCCGAGGACGAACGACGTGCCCGCGAGGTCGCCGACCACGTGGTGCAGGTTCTGTTCGATCCGGGTGGTCAGCAGTTTGTCCACCGATCCCGCCGACCCGCCGGGGTCGCGGTCGGCCAGGGAGCGGGCCACGTGCCACTGCAGCACCCGCAGGTCCACCGACGCGGCGGCGAGGCGGCGGCGCAGCGGCTCGTCGGCGGGGAGGCGGCCCGAGCGGACGTCGTCGCGGGCGGCGGCCAGCACCCGGCCGAGCCGTCCCACCCAGCCCATGTCGGCCGGGCCTCGCTCGTACGAGAGCATGTGCATGGCGATCCGCCAGCCCTGGCCGCGCTCGCCGACCAGGTTGGCCGCGGGCACCTCGACGCCGTCGAAGAACACCTCGGCGAACTCGCGGCTGCCGCTGGCCAGGACGATCTCGCGCCGGTCGACGCCGGGCGACTCCATGTCCACGACCAGCATGGACAGGCCGCGGTGGCGGGGTTCGTCGCGTTCGGTGCGGGCGAGCAGCAGGCACCAGCGTGACCACATGGCGCCGCTGGTCCAGATCTTCTGGCCGTCGACCACGAACCGGTCGCCGTCGGGGGCGGCGGCGGTGGTCAGCGAGGCCAGGTCGGATCCGGCGCCCGGCTCGCTGAAGCCCTGGCACCAGACCTCGGTGCAGCCGAGGAGGCCGGGCAGGACCCGCGTCTTGAGGTCCTCGCCGGCGAAGTCGGCGACGGCGTGCGCGATGTGGCCGATCGGCGGAGGCGGGGGCGCGCCGGCCGTGGCCAGCTCGTCGTTGAGCACCGCCTCGTACAGGTCGGGCAGCCCGTGCCCGCCGTAGGCGGCGGGGAGCGACAGGCCCACGTAGCCGGCGGCGGCCAGGGCGCGGTGCCAGCGCAGGGTCCGCTCGACGGATTCGGCCGACTCGTAGCCGGTGGCGTCGCGGTGCTCGTCCAGGTGGTCGCGGAGCCAGGCGCGCAGGCCGGCGCGGAACTCGGCCACCTCGGGGTCGTCGGAGTAGTCCACGGTCAGCTCCCGGAGAACTCGGTGGCGGCGATGACGGCTTCGTGGTGGTGCTCGTCGCCGAACGCGGCGCGGGCGGCGTGGGCGCGGCGCAGCCAGATGTGCGCGGGGGCCTCCCAGGTCATGCCGATGCCGCCGAAGACCTGGATCACGTTCTCGCACACCTCCACGGCCGAGCGGGAGGCGTACGCCTTGGCCACCCGGGCGGCGCGCAGCGCTTCCTCACCGGGGAGCGCGTCGACGGCCCAGGCCGCGTACCAGCAGGCGCTCCGCGACGCCTCGGTGAGCACGTGGCTGTCGGCGAGGAGCTGCTGCACGGCCTGGAACGCGCCGACGGGGCTGCCGAACTGCACGCGGGTCCTCGCGTGGTCGAGCGCCGCGTCGAGCGCGGCCTGCATGGTGCCGAGCAGGTCGGCCACCAGCAGGCTGAGCGCGAACGCGGAGGTCCGCGCGGCCGTCTCGCCGTCCGGCGCCGTCAGCTCGGTCAAGGTCCGCACGGGCTCACCCAGCGGCCGTACGGCGCGCGTCTGATCAGCGAACGGTACGGGCTCCCCGAGCGCATACGCGGTCCCCGCTGCCGGAACCACCGCGAACTCGGCCCCAGCGGCGTCCCACGCCAGCGACCTCGTGGCGTCGGCGAAGCCGGTCAGATCCGGGGTGAGGGCGGGGGCGAGGCGGCGGGTGCCTTCGGCGATCTCCTCCAGGAGCCCGGACGCCGCGCCCCAGGACTGGAGCTGCTCGGCCGCGATCACCGTGCCCAGGACGGGAGAGGCGACCGCGTGGTGGCCGAGCTGTTCGGCCAGGATCATCATGTCGACGGCGCCGGCCTCCGCCCCGCCGTTCTCCTCGCGCAGCCGCATGGCGAGCCAGCCGGCCTCGGCGACGCGCGACCAGGACGCCTCGTCGGGCGCGGACGGGCCGACGTCATGGGGGCCGCGCCCGCGGTGCCAGCGGGACGCCAGGTGGGCGGCCAGCTTGCCGCAGGACTCGCGGAAGGCCCGCTGCTCGGCGGTGAGCTCGATCTCCATGCCACTCCGAGGACTATCTTTTTTATCATTTACAGAATAGGGCCATTATAGAACCCCCGCCGCCCGCGCGGCAACGAACCCGAGGAGGAAGCGATGGCGGACGACAGGAAGGCCGTGCTCGTCGAGGTGGAGGACCACGTCGCGTGGATCACCCTGGACGACGTCCGGCGGCGCAACAGCCTTAACCCGGTGCTGGTGGGGCAGCTCGCCGAGGCGTGCGCCGGGCTCGGCAGGGACGTGCGGGCCGTGGTGCTGCGGGCCAACGGACCGGTCTTCTCCTCGGGCGGCGACATGGACGCGCTCGGCGCGCCCGCGGACGACCCGACGGCCGTCTACCGGGGCTTCGACGCCCTGGCCGCGCTGCCGGTCCCGGTGCTGGCCGCGGTGCACGCGCCGATGATCGGGGCAGGGGTGAGCTTCGCGCTGGCGTGCGACGTGGTGGTGGCCGCCAGGAGCGCCACGTTCGACCCGCGCTTTCTCGACCTCGCCATCCACCCAGGCGGCGGCCACCTGTGGCGGATGGAGCAGCGCGTCGGCCGGCAGGGCACGGCGGCGATGGTGCTCTTCGGCGACCGGCTGACCGCCGAGGAGGCGGAGCGGCGCGGCCTGATCTGGCGCTGCGTGGAGGACGGCGAGCTGATGGACACGGCACGCCGCATGGCGGCCCGGGTGGCGGGCCGCTCCCCGGACGCGGTACGCCGCGCCAAGGCCACCATGCGGCTCAGCCGTTCCCTCACAGATCCTCGGATGGCCGCGGGCGTCGAGCAGATCGCCCAGGACTGGTCGATGCGCCAGCCCGCGTTCACCGACGCGGTCGCCGCCCTCCGCGAACGCGTCCGCCGCCGCTGAGAGCGGACCCCGGACGAGGGCGGATGGCCATTGTCCCGTTCCAAAAACCGTGGCCGATCGCATTGACGCGGGTCGGTCCGGCATCGAGCATCGGGTGGGGGCCCACCGTCATCTGTCCGTCCCAGCGCATGGGACAAGGGGAGGAAGCATGTCGGTAATGTCGAACGATCCTGTGCTGCCCGCGGGTTGGCAGGAGTTCGTCGGGAAGCCCGACCCGACCACGGCCAAGGCGGTGGCGAGGGCGCTGACGCAGCTGGGCTCGCCCGCCGCGCTCGAATCCGTGAAGCTCATCGCCGAGACGCTGGCCGAGCGCTCGGCGGCCGAACGCAGCGAGAAGTCCCGGCTCATCGCGGCCCAGCTGAGGGGCGAGGTCGCCCACGCCTTCATGAAGGCGACCGCGGCGACCCGCCTGGCCCACTCCACGGTGCGGACGCCCGTGGAGAAGCCGGCGCCGCAGCACCAGAACGTGGCGCACTACCTCGACGTCCTGCCGCCGAAGCAGCCCGGCGAGCGCCCCGAGACGACCCCGGGCGGCCACGACCCGCTGACGCTGGAGGCGCTCGACCTCGCCACGGCCGACCTGGCCGCGCTCGCTGACCGCGTCGCCGACGAGCGCGACGCCTCGTCCATGGGCCATCTCCGGAAGGCGGCGGAGCTCGTCGACTCCATCAACGCCAAGCCGACGACGTACTCACAGGAGCGCCGCGCCGAGCTCGCGGCGGCGGTGAAGGGCACGACGCAGGAGCACATCGTCGAGCAGATCGGCTTCCGGGCGGCGAAGACCCAGCGCGACAAGGAGCGGGGCCTGTCGGCCGAGAACGAGCTCGCGGCCAGTTACTGGCGCACCAACTACGTCGACACCCTGCAGAAGTTCCTGGCCAAACTGGGCACCGTGATGCCGGACCCGGACGACATCCTCGTCAACAGCCCGCGCGTGCTGGAGAAGCTGGCGATGATGGTGGACCCGAAGGTGGTGGCCGGGCTCAGAATCAAACCGGTCGTGGGGCGGACGGGCATCAGCGTGCTGAGCGGCATCTCCGCCTTCGCGAAGCAGGACATCGCCTGGAAGTCGATCCTTCAGGAGCTCGGCGCGACGCCGTCGGCCTACCAGCTCTACGAGCTCATGGACACGGGCAAGCCCGACGCCCAGGCCGACTCCACCGTCAACACCTGGGCCGACCTCGTGGCGCTCATCACCGGCAGCCCGTTCGCCCGCCTGCAGGAGATCGCGCGGCAGAAGACCGAGCTGGCGCCGGTGTGCGCCATGGTCGAGCACCTCGTGCTGGGCCTCACCGACGAGGCCGGCCCGAAGCGCACCGACGCGCTGACCGCCAACGCGCTGCGCTCGCTGGGCCGGCTCCTCGACATCGTCGTGGCGAACCAGCACAACCCGTCGGTGGCGCTGCGCGCGGTCGACCTCATGATGGACGAGATCGGCATCGTGGTCGCCGTGGCCGGGAACTACACGGGGGACGACTACCGGCGGGCCGTGCGGCGGGTCATGCTGGAACGCGCGCCGAGCATCGCGCCGCTGGTCGAGGGCGAGCAGGTCCACATGTACAGCTACCTCACGACCAGCGGCATGGAAGCGCTCGGGACGGCGCTGTGGATCGCGCTGTCCTGGCGGGGGCACGAGCAGGTCTCGCGCTCCACCGAGCCGATCGACTACTTCGAGACCGGCGAGCTGCTCAGAAGGCTCAGAGAGGGCGACACGTTGACGCCGCACCAGGACGTCCTGGTCGCGACGCTGAACCCGAGCGCGCCCTACTCCAAGCCGTCGCCGGAAGAGCTCGTGGTCTCGGTGCGCGAGGCCCTGGCGGCGCAGAAGAAGGGCGCGGCGCCGTGCGTGCTGATCATCGACGCCACGATCCAGCTCGCGCCCGGGTCGACCGGCGGCAGGGGCCGGCTCGACGTCATCCTCGGCAGCCTGAAGGAGGACATCGCCGCAGGCAGGCTGGAGGTCTTCCTGTGCAAGAGCTACCAGAAGTACGCCTCGTTCGGCACCGGCAAGGTGGCCGCCGGCGATCTCACGCTGCTGTCCCAGAAGGGCAACCTCGAATCCGTGTTCGCGCGGGCCGAGGCGCTGCTGCAGGACATCCAGCTCGATCTCGCCCGGCACGACGAGGGACAGCTCGTGATCCACATGCTCCGGCACGGGCACCGTGACGAGCTGGCGCTGATCGACAGCGCCGCCCGGAACGCGAAGTTCGTGGACGAGTTCTGCTGGCCGATCGACCCGAAGAACAAGCGCCAGGGCACCACCTACGTGGACGGGATCCCCCTGCTCCTGCGCGCGACGTCCACCGGCAAGATCGACACCCTCTTCGGCAAGCTCGTCCTGATCGACTGGCGCGACAGCTTCTCGTTCCTGCGGACGTCGTACGTCGGCAGGATCCCGGGGCCGTGGGGGGCGTCGCCGGCGGAGCAGAAGGAGGAGTGGTACGTCCGGATCAACCCCGGCCACGAGTCCAAGGAGACGATGGTCGAGTGCTTCTACGCCTTCGGCCACCTGGCGACCAGCACGCCTCCCGGCGCGGGGCAGCCGGGCCAGAAGCAGGTCGATCTCGGCCAGCTGCCGCTGGAGGCGGTGCTGGAGCACCTGAAAGCTCTGGACGAGGTCAAGGGTGACGCCGGCGTCGAACGGTACCGCAACAACATCGCGGCCTCGTACTGCGTGTTCGCCGTCCAGAACGTGGGTTTCGGCAAGGACGCCCTGGTGCCGCTGCTCGCCGGCTTCTTCGCGAAGCGGACGGGCGGCGTCACGATCGAGACCCAGCGCTATCTCGCCGGTGAGCTCTTCTCGCTGCTCAAGGAGAAGACCGTCGACGTGGTCCACGACACGGGCCCGGTCAAGCTGCCTCCGCCGCCGGCGTCGGGCAAGAAGAAGGTCCTCAGCGTGGACCTCACCACGGTCGCGGGGCTGTGCCGCGCGGCGGCGGTCCTTCCCGCCTGGCGGTTCACGGCGCTGGCCAAGGAGTTCGAGCTGGGCCAGATCGGCGTTTCCGCCGAGGAGAAGCGGCTGAGCGCCCTGGTCGCCAAGGCCGTCAAGGGCTAGGCGGCGGTCAGCCCGGCCGGCGGAGCAGGTCCACGGCGAGCTCCTGGAGGCGCGGTTTGGCGATCTTGCCGACCGCGCCGCGCGGGAGCTCGTCGAGGATCCAGACGCGCCGGGGCACCTTGAAGTTCGCCAGCCGCTCGCGGCACCAGGCGAGGAGTTCGCTCTCGTCCAGCTCTCCGGAGACGACCACGAAGGCCGCCGTCACCTCGCCGAGGCGGTCGTCGGGCACGCCGACGACCGCCGCGTCCGTCACCGACGGATGGTCGGCGAGGACGTGCTCGACCTCCGCCGGGTAGACGTTGAACCCGCCCACGATGACCATGTCCCTGGTCCGCCCGGCGATGCGCACGTAGCCGTCCTCGCCGATCCAGCCCAGATCGCCCGTACGGAGCCAGCCGTCGCGCATCACCTCGGCCGTGGCGTCGGGGTCGTCGAGATAGCCGGCCATGACGTTGGAGCCGGTCACCTCGATCTCGCCCACCACGGGGCTGCCCGTCGCGTCCGGCGCCCAGACGCGCGCCCGGACGCCGTCGATGGGCCGGCCGATCGTGTCGCACACCAGGTCTAGCGGGTCGCCGGGGCGCGTCATGGTGCACACCCCGGTCGCCTCGGTCAGCCCGTAGCCGATGACCACGTCGCCGACCCCCAGCTCCTGCTTGAGGTCCCGTACGAGAGCGGGCGGCACGATCGCGGACCCGATGACCGCCACGCGGATGGCCGGCTCGCCGGGGATGTCGCCGTTCCGGCGGGCCGCGACCACGTACCGCTGCGCGGCGGGCGGCGCGTTGAGCACCGCGACCGGCAGCGTGCGGACGACCTCGGCGATCGACTCCGCCGACACCACGGGGATCAGCACCGCGGTCGCCCGCACCTGGAACGGCGAGATGAGACCGGTCTTGAACCCGCCGATGTGCGCGAGCGGATAGGTCACCGGGTAGACGTCGCCCCGGCCGAGCCCGACGACCTCGGCCCAGGTGCGGGCGGTGGTGAGGAACGGCTCCTGCCGGAGCACCGCGCCCTTGGGCCGCCCGGTGGTGCCCGACGTGAACTGGATCGCGATGATCTCGCCCGGCTCGACCCGTGCCGCCGCACCCGCGCCGGCGCGGAACTCGTCCCATCCCACCGCGCCCTCGGGCACGTCGGGGCCGAGGGCGATCACCTGGGCGCCGCCCGCGATAGGGAGCGCCTCGGCCGCCAGCCGCCGCCCCGCGAGCAGGCCGGGGGCGACCAGGAAGGGGGCGGAGACCCGGGGCAGGATCGCGGCCACCTCGGCGCTCGTGTAGCGCGGGTTGAGCGGGACGAGCACGCCCCCGGCCACGATGGCCGAGAGCATGGCGACGGTGCAGTCGATCGTGTTCGCGGCCCAGCAGGCCACCCGGTCGCCGGGGCGCAGGCCGTGCGCGATCCAGGCGGCGGCGCCCTCGCGCACGCGCGCGTGCAGCTCGGCGTACGTCACCGACTCTCCCTCGCACATCAGCGCGGGGACGTCCGCGGCGTCTCCGGCCGCGGCTGCCAGCAGCGTCTCGATCGTCGTCGTCATGGTGAGTGGCCCTCCCGAGTAGAGGACATCATTGCCGAATCACGCACGAAAGGTCATCCCGCCCGGCTCGTCCGGCTGCTGATGCGCCAGCCCTCCGGCGTACGGACGAGCTCGTCGGTGTAGACCCCGAAGACCCGCACCGCCGGTGTGCCGGTGGTGTCGCCGAAGAACAGGAAGTACGAGACCGCGGTGGCGGTATCGCCGGTCACGGTCACGTGCAGCGGGACCACCAGGTGGCGGGTGTTCGTGCCGGGCCCGCTGACGCCTTCGGCGCGGCGCTGCCGGGTGGCGGCGACGATCTCGTCCGCGCCGTGCTGGGTGCTGCCGCCGAAGCTCCAGGTGGCGTCGGAGGTGTAGAGCGCGCGGTAGTCGTCCGGCTCGCCCTCGTCGGCGAGGTGGGCGGCGAGCCCGATGAGGGAGCGGATGAGGACCTCGTCCTCGGCGTGGCTGGTGTCGACCATTGCCGCAATCTATCATTTTAATGATGTAAATCATAAGAGGAGAGTGCTCATGATCGTGGTGTCCGAGCCCCGGCCGCGCGTCCGTCTCGTCACACTCGACCGTCCCGCCCGCCGCAACGCGCTGGACCTGGCGGGCTTCCGCGACCTGGCCGCCGCCTGGCGGGAGGTGGCGGCCTCCGGCGCGGGGGTCGTCGTGGTGACGGGCGGGAGCGACTTCTCCTCCGGCGCCGACCTCGCAACGTTCTCCGCCGACGTCGCCGCGGCGATCCGCGGTGGCCGGTCCTCCGCTGGGGCCTCCGCGCCCGACGCCGGCGGGCCCGCCGCGGCGGTGTGGGCCGATGTGCACCACGCGCTGCTGCGTGACGTGGTGCTGGAGGTCCCGGTCGTGGCCGCGATCGAGGGCATCTGCTTCGGCGCCGGGATGGAGCTGGCGGGCGCGACCGACATCCGGATCGCCGGGGAGTCGGCGCTGTTCTCGTTGCCGGAGGTGCGGCACGGGTTCATCGCGAGTGGCGGGTCGGTGGCCCGGCTGCCCCGGCAGATCGGCTACCCGGCGGCGATGCAGGTGATGCTCACGGGTGAGCGCTTCGGCGCGGAGCGGATGCGCGCGTGGGGGTTCGTCGGCGAGGTGGTGCCGGACGGCGCCGCGCTCGGTCGCGCCCTCGACCTGGCCGAGCTGATCGCCGGCCACCCGGCCGCCGCCGTGCGCGGGATCAAGCGCGCCGTGGGTGAGGGCGTGCGCGGCACGCTCGCGGACGCGTACGCCGTCGAGTCGCGGGTGTCGGACGAGGTGCTGGGCGGGTGAGCGGCCGTGGATCGGAAGGTTACGGGTTGGCCTTAACCGGGGCAACGGCCTTGTCGCTGACCCATGCTTTGCGTATCTTATTAATGATTGAGTATTAGATCAGTGCTGATGGCAGCGCTCAGAAAGGCGTTCGCATGCCGCCCACACAGCCCGTGAAGATCGCCGTGCGCAAGCTCGGCAAGGTCTTCTCCAGCGGCGCCGGCTCCGTCCGCGCGCTGGACGAGATCGTGCTGGACGTCCACGACGGCGAGTTCCTGTGCCTGCTCGGCCCCTCGGGCTGCGGCAAGACCACCCTGCTCAGGGTCATGGCCGGGCTGGAGCGGCCGTCCAGCGGCACGATCGACATGCGGCACGACGACCCGTCCCGATCCCTGTCGGCCGTGGTCTTCCAGGACTACTCCGTCTTCCCGTGGAAGACGATCAGGGAGAACGTCATCTTCCCGCTGCTCCAGACCGGAGTCCGGAGGGCGCGGGCCAAGGAGATCGCCGATCACTGGCTCGCCCAGCTCGACCTGTCCGGCTTCGAGAACGCGTACCCGGACACCGTCTCCGGCGGCATGAAGCAGCGGGTCGCGATCGCCAGGGCGCTCGCCGTCGAGCCCGAGACGCTGCTCATGGACGAGCCGCTGGCCGCGCTCGACGCCCAGCTCCGCCTGCTGCTCCAGGAGAAGCTGCTGGACCTGTGGCAGGCCAACCAGAACACGGTCGTCTTCGTCACCCACTCGATCGACGAGGCGCTGCTGCTCGGCGACCGGATCGCGGTGATGAGCGCGCGGCCCGGCCGGATCGCCACGGTGATCGACGTGCCCTTCGACCGGCCGCGGCACCCTGACGAGATCCGCGCCTCGCCCGACTTCGCCGCCCTGCGCGACGAGATCTGGCACCGACTGCGAAGGGAACTCCAGCCCGCATGAGCCCCGTCACCCGCGACCAGGAGGCCGTCGAGAGCACCGGCACCTGGCGGACGATCGCCCCAGGACCGGCCGAGCTCGACCCGCGCGGCTACGCCCGCCGCCGCACGCTCATGGAGCGCGGCCTGGCGATCCTCGTGCCGGTCGCGCTCATCAGCCTGTGGCAGCTGCTGGCCGGGGCCGGGGTGCTGGAGAGCAACTACTTCCCCCCGCCCAGCGACATCGCGGCCTCCTGGGCCGATCTCCTGGCCAGCGGCGTCTACCAGGAGTCGGTGCTGGCCAGCCTGAGCCGCATCGTCTCCGGCTACCTGCTCGGCACGTCCTGCGCGGTCGCGCTCGGCATGGTGATCGGCTCCGTACGGCTGCTCAGGGTGGCGCTCGAACCCACGATCTCGGCGCTCTACACGGTGCCGAAGCTGGCGATCCTGCCGCTGCTGCTGCTCATCTTCGGCCTCGGCGAGACCAGCAAGATCCTCCTGGTCGCGCTGACCTGCTTCTTCGTCGTGCTCATCAACACGATCGACGCGGTCAGCAGCGTCTCCCCCCGCTACCACGACGTGGGGCGCTCGTGCGGCGCCTCGCGCTGGTCCACGCTCGTGCACATCACGCTGCCGGCGGCGCTGCCGCAGACCCTCACCGGGATGCGCATCGCCTCCGGCCTCGCCGTCATCGTCATCGTCGGCGCCGAGTTCGTCGCCGCCGACGCCGGCCTGGGATTCCTCGTGTGGAACTCGTGGAACCTCGGCGTCCCCGAGCACATGTACGTGGGCATCGTCTCGATCTCGCTGATCGGCGTGATCGTCGGCCTGGTGCTCCGGGGCGTCGAATGGCTGCTCACCCCCTGGAACCGGTGACTTCCCCCCACCGGCCGATCGAAAGGAACGACCCGTGACCGCACGGCTCTCGTTGAGCAGGCGCGTCATGGCCGCGCTCGCCCTCCCCATCCTCGCCCTCGGCGCGCTGACCGCCTGCGGCGCCGAGGAGGAGACCGGCACGCCCGCCAGTGACACCACCCGCACGCTCAAAGTCGGCTACATCTCCGGCACCTCGCTGGGCCCGGCCTTCGTCGCCGACGCCCTCGGGTGCTACCGCGACGAGGGCCTGACCATCGAGTTCGAGCCCATCAAGAACCCGGCCGACGCGATCGCCTTCCTCGCCACCGACAAGCTCGACGCCTACGTCGGCTCGCCGTCGGCCGGCATGTTCAACCAGGTCGCGAAGGGCGCCGAGCTCAAGATGGTCGCCTCGCTCGGCTCGGTGAACACGCCGGAGGGCGAGGCCGCGCCGAGCGGCCTGTTCGGCGCCAAGTCGATCAAGTCGGTGGAGGAGCTCAAGGGCAAGCGGGTGGCCCTGCTCGGCTCCGTCGGCTCGGCCACCTCCTACCTGCTGGGCAAGTCGCTCGAAGCCGGCGGGCTGAGCTTCGGCGACGTCGAGCTGGTCACCCTCGGCAGCTCCGACATGGTGCCCGCGCTCAAGAACGGCGGCGTGGAGGCCGCGCTGCTGTTCGCGCCCGAGACCCAGAAGGCCATCGACCAGGACGTGGCGCACGCCCTGGTCGACTCGAAGAAGGCGTACGGATCGAGCACCACGGCCGGCATCATCTTCGGCACCAAGCTGCTGAAGACCGAGCGGGCCACCGGGGTGAGCTTCCTGAAGGCCAACGCCTGCGCGGCCAAGCGGTTCGAGGGTGACTGGCGCAAGGACGCCGAGATCGTCAAGATGCTGGCCGACTTCATGAAGGTGCCGGAGAACACCATCAGCGGCGGCGGTCTCTACGCCTTCGACAGCAGCCTGGCCATCAACGAGGGCACGCTGACCGAGATGCAGGAGATGTTCGTGAAGGTCGAGGGCATCCTCACCTACACCGATCTGCTCCCGGCCGACAAGCTCGTGGACGACACGCTCAGGGCCGAGGCCGTGGGCGCGGCCTGACCCGTACGGACGAGAAACGGCCGCCGGGAGACCGGCGGCCGTTTCCGTGTGAGGTCAGCGCGTGCCGTAGTCGATGTTGTCGAGCAGGTCGGTGTTGACCAGGTCGTTCTGCGAGGCGCCCAGGCTGGAGCTCCGCGTCGCGTCCAGGTGGGCGGTGGCCAGCTTGACGGCGCGGGCCCCGTCGCCGGCCTCGATCGCGTCGACGATCTTCTCGTGGTCGCGCAGCGCCGCCCTGAGCGACTTGCGCGCCATGGGGGAGTCGGTGTCGTCGCCCGCCGGGACGTCACCCCACACCGTGGACTCGTGGGCGGTCCAGATGAGCTCCAGCGAGCCGATGATGACGATCATCGTCTCGTTGCCGCACGTCTCGACGATCTTCTCGTGGAAGCGCCGGGCCAGCAGCGGGAACTGCTCCGCGTCGTCGAACGCCGCCTGCTGCTCCGCGATGACCTTGCGGAGCTCGGGCACGGTGGTCTCGGCCCGGTCGGGGCGGGCGGCGCAGAGCGCGACACAGGTCGGCTCCAGGCTCAGCAGCGCCCCGCTCACGTCGGACATCGTGGTGCGGCGGGTCTGCAGCACCATGCTGATCGTGCGGGCGATGCGCTGCGGAGTGGGCAGGTGGACGACGGCGCCGCCGACGTTGCCGCGGCGCACCGACACCAGCCCTTCGGTCTCCAGGATGCGCATCGCCTCGCGCACGGCCGGCAGGCTGACCCGGAACTCCGTGAAGAGATGCTCCTGCCTGGGCAGGCTGTCTCCTTCGGTGAGCCGGCCCGAGAGGATGTCGTCGCGCAGCTTCGCGGCGACGATCTCGGCGAGACGCGGCTGTCGTAGCTGTCGCACGCGTGCCTCTTCTCTCCTATGGTTTCCGGGAGCGGGCGAGGCGCCGGACAGGCGCTCGCGACACCGCTGTCAATCTTACAATCTTTATGACTACAGCATAACTTCCTTGGGCGGGGCGCTTGTCCGCAACTGGCGGCGCAGCACCTTGCCCACGTCGTTGCGCGGCATGGCGTCGACGGCGACGAAGGACACCGGCACCTTGTAGGGCGCCAGGTGCTCCCGGCACCACGCGGTCAGCTGCCCTTCGTCCACCTCGCCGTCGACCGGCACGATCCACGCGCAGGGCACCTCGCCGAGCCGGCGGTCGGGCACGCCCGCGACGGCCGCGTCGCGCACCGAGGGGTGGCGCCGCAGCACCTCCTCCACCTCGTCGGGGAAGACCTTGAGGCCGCCCCGGTTGATCATGTCGCTGACCCTGCCCTCGATCCACAGGAACCCGTCGGCGTCGAGCCGGCCGACGTCGCCGGTGCGCAGGAACCCGTCGAGCATCCGGTCGGCGTCCTCGTCGCCCGCGACCGCGTACCCGCGCATGCGGTAGGGGGAGCGGACGTGGATGTGGCCCGGCTCGCCCGCCGGCAGGTCCTGGTCGTGCTCGTCGAGTATCCGGACGTCCACGTCGTCGTAGGGGCGGCCGACCGCGCCGAGCTTCTCCGTGCCGTAGGTGCGGATGTCCTCGATCGTCCAGCCGACGACCTCGCCGCCGAGCTCGGTCTGCCCGTACGAGTTGAGCACGAGCACGCCGTACCGGTCGTGGAAGCGCTGGGCGACGGCGGGGGAGAGCGGCGCGGTGATGGAGCGCACGATCTGCAGCGGCTCCAGGGTGTCGACCCCGTCCGCCTCGCTGAGCATGGTGATCATGGCGGGCGCGAGCACCGTCGAGGTCAGCTCGTGCTCGCGCACCGCCCTGGCGAACTCCTCCGGCGTGAACCGGTCGAGCAGCACCACGCCGAACCCGGCGCGGAACGAGAAGAGCGTGTTGAAGATCCCCGCCCACAGCGCCAGGGACAGGGGGATCAGGTTGGCCCGCAGCTCCGCCCGGGGCTCGCGCGGCCCCGAGCTCCGCCGGCGCAGCTTGCGCAGGCTCGCGTCCAGCGCGTCCAGCGTGCCGTCGTGGCGCAGCAGGACCGCCTTGGGCTTGCCGGTCGTCCCCGACGTGCGCAGCACCAGGGCGATGTCGTCGTCGTACGTGGTCGCGTCCGCCGGCACGGGCCTGCGGGTGCGGGCGCTCCAGGTGGTCTCGTCGAGCTCCACGACGCCGATGCCGGCGTCCCGCCCCTCAAGGTCCCCGGTGGTGCCCAGGAGCAGGCACACGGGGGTGTCGTCAATGAGCGCCGCCACCTCGTGGCCCGTCATGCGGTGGTTGACCGGCATGTAGACGGCCCCGGCCCGCCAGGCCGCGAACATCGCCACCACGCCGGAGGCGCCGGACCCGACCAGCGCCCCGACCGGATGACCCGGCCGGACCCCGGCCCTCGTCAGCTCGCCGGCCACCCGGGACACGGCGGCGCGCAGCTCTGCCAGGGTCAGGGTGCTGCTGGTCGAATGCACGACGGTGGCCTCGTCGAGCGCGGGCAGCTCGTCGAGGAGCTCCGTCAGCGATCGCCCGGCCGGCCCGGTGGCCTGCCCGTCCCCCCGTGGAACGCTCGTGCTCATCCGCGTCCTCTCCATGAAACGCAATCATTACAAAGATAGTAACATCTATACGTAGGAGTGACGGGATCAAAGAGTGCATCTTTATAATGCTTGCATGTATAGCGAGTATCCCGCTGTGGAAGGCCTGGTCACAGGGCTTTCCGAAGGCGTGCTCTCCCTGCGCCTGGCCGACCCGCGCCGGCGCAACGCGCTCAACGACCGCTCCCTGCGCGCCGTCATCGACGCCCTGGAGCTGGCCCATAACGACGAACGGGTACGCGCCGTACTCCTGTCGGGCGAGGGCGGCGACTTCTGCAGCGGCTTCGACATCGTGGCGCGCAACGCGGGCTCCGGCGGCCGGCCCAGGCCGGGCGCGATCCAGCGGCGGCTGCCGTCGCAGGCCCACCGGCTGATCCCCCAGCTGTGCGAGCTGCAGGTGCCGGTGGTGTGCGCCGTCACGGGGTACGCGGTCGGGATCGGCTTCCAGCTCGCCCTGGCCTCGGACTTCGTGGTCGCCGACACCACGGCGACCTTCTGGCAGCCGTTCATCACCCGGGGCATGACGCCGGACAGCGGCGCCACCTGGCTGACCGCCCGCGCGGTCGGCCCGCTGCGCGCCCGCCGCCTGCTCATGCTCGGCGAGCGCCTCGACGCCGACACCGCGAGCGCGTGGGGCGTCGTGCACGAGGTCGTCGAGCCGGGCCGGGCGGACGAGGCGGCGGGCGCGCTCGCCGCCCGGCTGGCGGCCGGGCCGACGGTGGCGCTGGGCCTCACCAAGGCCCTGATCAACCAGGCCGCCGACGCCGCGCTCCGCGAGCAGCTGCCGGCCGAGGCGTTCGCGCTGGAGGTCTCCTCCCGCGCCCAGGACTTCCGCGAGGGCCTGAGCGCCTTCGTGGAGAAGCGCGAGCCGAAGTTCACCGGGAAATAGGAGGCCTTGATGGACACGGAGCGGACCGTTCCGCGCATGCTGATGGCCGGGGTCGAACGGTTCGGCGACCGGCCGGCGGTCATCGACGGCGAGACTGAGCTGACGTACCGGGAGCTGCTGGCCGCGGCGCTGGAGGTGACGCGCGGCGCCATCGCGCTCGGCGTCCGGCCGGGCGACCGGGTGGGCATCTGGGCGCCCAACACCCACCGCTGGATCGTCGCCTCGCTGGGCCTGCACTGCGCCGGCGCCACCGTGGTCCCGCTCAACACCCGCTACCGCGGCCGCGAGGCCCGGGAGATCCTCGGCCGGGTCCGGGCGAAGGCGGTCTTCCTGGACAACGGCTTCCTCGGCTACGACTACGCGGCGGCGCTGCGGGAGCGTGACGGGGACGAGCCCGCGCTCGGCGAGCTCGCCGTGGTCGACATGCTCGACGGCGGGAGCTGGGGCGACTTCCTGGCGGGCGGCGCGGCGGTGAGCCCGGAGACCGCGAGGGAGACGGCGCTGGCCGTGGACCCCGCCGACCTGAGCGAGGTCATCTTCACCTCCGGCACCACCGGCCGGGCCAAGGGCGTGACGATCCCGCACGGCACCTGCCTGGACCTGTACGCGGCGTACGGCCGGATCTGGGGGCTGCGGCCCGGGGACCGCTACCTGGTGTCGCTGCCGTTCTTCCACACCGGCGGCAACAAGGCGGGCATCATCACGAGCCTGATGAACGGGCTGACGATCGTGCCGCTCGCCGTGTTCGACCCGGTGGAGGTCATGCGGATCATCGAGTCCGCCCGGATCTCGGTGATGAACGGGCCGCCCACCATCTACTACTCGCTGCTGGAGAGCCCCGGCCGGGAGTCCTTCGACCTCGGGTCGCTGCGCGTGGCCGCCACCGGTGCGGCCGTCGTGCCGGTGGCGCTGGTCGAGCGGGCCCGCTCCGAGTTGCCGTTCGAGCACTTCATCACCGCGTACGGGATGAGCGAGTGCTTCGGCACCGCGACGATGTGCCGCGCGGGCGACTCCGCCGACGTGATCGCCCGCACCAACGGGCGCGCGCTGCCGGGCGTCGAGCTGCGGGTCGTGGACGCCGAGGGCCGCGACCTGCCGCCGGGCGAGCCGGGCGAGGTGCTGATCCGCGGCGCCAACGTCACCCCCGGCTACTGGGAGGACCCCGCCGCCACGGCGGAGGCGATCGACGCGGAGGGCTGGCTGCACTCGGGCGACGTCGGCACGCTCGACGCCGACGGCAACCTCAAGATCACCGACCGGATCAAGGACCTCTTCTTCGTCGGCGGGTTCAACGTCTCGCCCGCCGAGGTCGAGCAGGCGCTCGCGCGCCACCCGGCGGTCTCCGAGGTGGCGGTGGTCGGCGTGCCGGACGCCCGGCTCGGCGAGGTGGCCAGGGCGTACGTGGTGCGCCGGCGCGACGCCGAGGCCACCGGCGAGGAGATCATCTCCTGGGCGCGGGAGCGGCTGGCCAACTTCAAGGTCCCCCGTACGGTCGAGTTCGTCGAGGAGCTGCCCCGCAACGCCAGCGGCAAGGTGCTGAGGCGCGACCTGCGCGCGGCACTCTGACCTTTTCACCGTCGCCCCATTGCCAAGGAGAGACCCTTGTGCCAGCCTTCTCTTACTAGGATTCAATCATAGATAAGATTGGATTGATTCAATGAAGGGCCACCGGGCGAGGTGGGCGGTTCTGGCGGCCGCCCTGCTCGCGCTCCCGGCATGCGGCGCCGCCGCAGAGGAAGCCGGGACAGCGGGCGCGGACGACGCCCCCTACGTGATCATGGTGAGCGCCGGCAGCGATGCCGGGCCCGTCACCGACCAGCTCATCACCGGCGTGAACTCGGTCAAGGCCGGCGTCGCGACGGTCAACGAGTCCGGTGGCGTAAACGGGCGGCAGATCAAGCTCATCGAGTCGCCGGACAACGCCAACCCCACCAAGGCGGTGTCCGGCCTGCGCGCGCAGCTCGCCAAGGAGAAGCCCGACGCCTACATCGTGACGGCCGGCACCCAGGTCAGCTCGGCGGTCGCGCCGATCCTGAACCAGAACAAGATCCTGTTCATGAACTCGGCCAACATCGACGACACGGCCGACCCCAAGCAGCACCCGCTGGCCTTCAACCTGGCCGCCTCACCCCGCGTGGTGGTCGAGGACTACCTGCCGGTGTTCGAGTCCAACGGCTACAAGAAGATCGGCATCCTGCACGGCAACTCCCCGTACGCCAAGAACTTCGGCGAACTGTCCGAGACCGTGTTCAAGGAGAACGGCTACGAGGTCGTGGGCAAGGTCGAGTACGACTCCGCCGCGCTCGACATGACCGCCCAGATCTCCGCGCTCCGCGACGCCGACCCCGACGTGGTCGTCTTCAACGCCTACGGCGCCCCCACCGGGTACGTGCTCAAGGGCATCACCAAGCTGGGCTGGGACGTCCCGCTGCTCGGTGAGACGTCGGTCGCCTCGACCCCGCTGGTCACCCAGGAGCCCCCCGAGGGCCTGCTGGGCTCGGCCGAGGTGAAGAATCTCAAGATCGAGGTGAACGCGGCCACGGTCTACGACCCGGCGGCGGAGGCCACGAACAAGGCCGTCGCGAAGATGAAGGAGCTCGGCGGCATCAAGGGCGCGATGGTCAACGTCCTCGGCTACGACGGCGTCCTGCTCATCGCCGCCGGGGCCAAGGACGCCGGCAGCACCGACGCCGCGGCCATCGCCAAGTCGCTGGAGAAGCCGGAGGTCAACGGCAACGCGGGCACCGCGGTCTACGCGAGCTACCCGTACTCGGCGGAGTCGCACGAGCCGAAGCTGGCGCGCGGCACCCACACGTTCGTGGACCCCGCCCCGATCGTCAACGGCCAGATGGGCGCGTCCAAGTGACGCTCGTCTACGCAGGGCTGTCGCTGGGAGCCGTGTACGCGCTCGTGGCCATCGGTTACAACATCGTCTACGTGGCCTCGCGGTCGTTCAACTTCGCGCAGGCCCAGCTGATGATGATCGGCGCCTTCGTCGCCTACGCCGGCCACGTCACGTTCGGGCTCCCGGCGCCGGCCGTCATCCTCCTGACGATGGCCGTGGTCATGCTCATCGCCGCCATCCTGGAGCGCGTCGCCGTCCGGCCCGTCGCGGACCACCAGACCCAGCTGATCACCACGCTCGGCTTCGGCACGGTCCTGACGGGCCTGGCCCAGCTCATCTGGGGCACCCAGCCGCTGGAGGTGCCGTTCATCGGCTCCAAGGAGGCGATCACGCTCGCCGGCGGCCGGGTGTACACCTTCGAGCTCGGCCTGATCGCCATGGCCGTGCTGCTCGTGGTGGGCATCCACCTCTACACCCGCAGGCGGCTCAACGGCCTCGCCGTGGTCGCGATGTCGCAGGACGCCGAGGCGGCCGTGCTGCGCGGGGTCAACGTGCGCACGCTGGCCTTCGCCGCGTTCGCCGTCACCGGGCTGCTCGCCGGGCTGATGGGCTTCTTCATCGGCCCCAAGACGTTCGCCGTCGCGACGCTCGGCTCGGCGCTGGCCCTGAAGGGCTTCGTGGCGCTGGCGATCGGCGGCTTCGGCAGCTTCTACGGCGGGCTGGCCGGCGGCTTCACCGTCGGGCTGGTGGAGGAGCACGCGGCCCGCTACCTCGGCTCGGAGTTCAGCAACCTGAGCGTCTTCGCGATCCTCCTGCTGGTGCTGATGATCCGGCCCACGGGTCTGTTCGGCAAGGTCCAGGAACGGGCGGTGTGACGACGTTGAAGGCGTGGGCAGCCCTCCGGGCGGTGCCGTCGTGGGTGTACCCGGCGCTGCTGGGCGCTCTGCTGCTGGCGCTGCCGTTCCTGGGCGCGGACTACGGGCTCACCCGGCAGGTGGAGCTGACGCTCATCATGGCGCTCATCGTCAGCGGCCTGAACCTGTCGCTCGGGTACGCGGGCCAGCTCGCCATCGGTCAGGTGGCCATGTACGCGGCCGGCGCCTACACGGCGGCGATCATCTCCAAGGCCGGGACCACCGACCTGCTGGTCCACCTGCTCGTGGCGGGGCTGGCGGCGCTGGTCGTCGGCATCCTCACCGGCATCCCCGGGCTCCGGCTGGGCTCCTGGTCGCTGGCCATGACCTCGTTCTTCCTGGTGCTGCTGGTGCCCGACGTGGTGACGATCCTGGAGGAGCACACCGGAGGCGCGCACGGCCTCTCCGGCATCCCGCCCGCCACGCTGTTCGGCTACCAGCTCGGGCCCGAGGAGTTCTACTTCTGCGTGGTCGCGGTCACGATCCTGTGGTTCGCGGCGTTCCGCAACATCGTGGCCTCCCGGCACGGGATCGCCTTCCAGGTGCTCAAGCAGAGCCCGGTGCTGGCGTCGTCGGTCGGCATGTCCGTCTTCCGCACCAAGCTGGCCGGGTACGCGATCGGCGCCGTCCCCGCCGGGCTCGCGGGCGCGCTCTTCGCCAACCTGGACCTGTTCGTCTCGCTGGACGCCTTCAGCTTCCACGTCGCGACCGGCGCGCTGGCCGCCTCCATCCTGGGCGGCTCGGTCAGCGTGTACGGGGCGCTGCTCGGCGCGGGAGTCGTGGAGTACGGCAACTCCCAGTCGAGCAGCTTCCAGGAGTACTCGCTGGTGTTCTTCGGCCTGTTCCTCCTGATCGGCGGCGTGCTGATGAGCGGCGGCGTGGCCGGCGCGGCACGCAAGCTGGCCGCCCGTCTCGATCGGGCCGCCGGCGTGCTGCCCGGCGCGAAGGCCGGCACGGAGACGGAGATCGCGCCCATCACCGGCGGCACGATGGAGGTCACCGGCGTGGCCAAGGCCTTCGGCGGCAACCAGGCGCTCACGAACGCGGCGCTGCGTGCCGAACCCGGCCGGGTCACGGCCCTGATCGGCCCCAACGGCTCCGGCAAGACCACGCTGCTCAACCTCGTCTGCGGCTACTACCGCAGGGACGCGGGCACGATCACGCTGGACGGCAAGGAGATCGGCACGGCGGCGACGCACGCCATCGCCAGGCTGGGCGTGGCGCGGACGTTCCAGACCCCGCTGATCCCGCCCGGCATCTCCGTCAGGGACGTCGTGGCCTCCGGCCGCTACACCGCCGAGCCCGCCTCGTTCGGCGGCGCGATCCTGCGCACCCGGCGCTTCCGCCGGGTCCAGCGGCGCGACCGTGAGCAGGCCGGCCAGGCCCTCGCGCTCGTCGGGCTGGGCCACCTGGCCGACACCGAGGCGGCCACGCTGCCGCTCGGCATGCGCAGGCTGCTGGAGGTCGCGCGGGCTCTGGTCGCCGAGCCCAAGGTGCTGCTGCTCGACGAGGTGGCCTCCGGGCTGGACGAGGCCGAGGTGGAGACCCTGGCCGCGCTCATCCGCCGGATCCGCGACGCGGGCTGCACGGTCATCCTGGTCGAGCACAACTTCGGCCTGGTGCTGTCGCTGGCCGACGAGATCGTGGTGCTGGCCCGCGGCTCCGTGCTCGCCTCCGGCACCCCGGCCGAGATCGAGGCCGACCCGCGGGTGCGCGACGAGTACCTCGGCGTGACCGACGACTCGGTCACCACCGGCAAGGAGGGACACGCATGAGCGACGCCCTGCTGACCGTGGCCGGCCTCGCCACCGGCTACGGCGACCTGCGCGCGGTCTGGGACGTCTCGTTCGAGGCCAGGCCCGGCCAGGTCACCGCGCTGCTCGGCCGCAACGGCTCGGGCAAGACCACCACGCTGCGCGCCGTCGCCGGGCTCAACCCGGTGCACGGCGGCGAGCTGGTCTACGACGGCCGCCCGCTGGCCTCCGTTCCGGCGCACGCCCGGGTCAAGCTCGGGATCAGCTACGTCCAGGAGGGCAAGCGGGTCTTCCGGGAGCAGTCCGTACAGGAGAACCTGCTCCTCGGCGGCTACAGCCTCGGCCTGCGCCGCAGGGCGCTGGAAGGCGAGCTGGACCGGATCCACGAGCTGTTCCCGATCCTGCGCGAGAAGCGCGACTCCCCGGCGGGCGCGCTGTCCGGCGGCCAGCAGCAGATGGTCGCCATCGGGCAGGCCCTGATGGCCAGGCCGCGCCTGCTCATGCTCGACGAGCCGTCCGGCGGCCTGGCGCCGTCGGTGGTGGCCGAGGTGATGGCCAGGGTGTCGGAGCTGAAGGCGTCGGGGCTGGCGATCGTGCTGGTGGAGCAGGCGGTCGAGGCCGCGGTCGAGGTCGCCGACCACGTGACGGTGATCGACGTCGGCAAGGTCGTGGTGAGCTCCCCGGTGGCCGAGATCGACGACCTGGAGCGGATCAAGGACGCCTGCATGGGCAGGTGACGTGAGAAAGGAAGACGACACATGGACAGCGGGGACTTCGCCGCCGTTCTGAGCACCGTACGGGAGTTCGTACGCGAGGTCGTGGTGCCCGCGGAGGACGTGATCGAGGAGACCGACGAGATCCCCGAGCGGATCCGCGGCGCCGCCGCCGGGATGGGCCTGTTCGGCTACACCGTCCCCGAGGAGTACGGCGGGCTCGGCTGCGACGCCGAGCAGGACGCCCGCCTGGCCATGGAGCTCGGTTACACCACCCCGTCGTTCCGCTCGATGTTCGGCACCAACAACGGCATCGCCGGGCAGGTGCTGGTCAACTTCGGCACCGAGCGGCAGAAGGCGGAGTTCCTGCCGCGGATGGCGGCGGGGGAGTGCGTGGCCTCGTTCGCGCTGACGGAGCCGGAGGCCGGGTCCGACCCGAGCGGCCTGCGCACCCGCGCCGTGCGCGACGGCGACGACTACGTCATCGACGGCCACAAGCGCTTCATCACCAACGCCGACCGGTCGGACGTCCTCATGGTGTTCGCCCGTACCGGGGAGGCCGGCCCGAAGGGCATCTCGGTCTTCGCCGTGGACACGCGCACGCCGGGTGTGACCGTGGGCCCCAGGGACAAGAAGATGGGGCAGCGCGGCTCCCACACCAGCGAGATCCACTTCGACGGTGTCCGGGTGCCCGCCTCGCGGCTGATCGGCGAGGTGGAGAACGAAGGGTTCGCCGCCGCCATGCGCTCGCTGGCCAAGGGCCGGCTGCACATCGCGGCCTGCTGCGTCGGCCTGGCGCAGCGGCTGGTCGACGAGAGCGTGCGGTACGCCGCGTCGGCGAAGCAGGGCGGCACCGTGATCGGCACCTTCCAGCAGGTGCAGGCGATGATCGCGGACTCGCAGACCGAGCTGATGGCCGGCCGCGCGCTCGTGCTCTCCGCCGCCCGCGCCTACGACGACGGCACCGACCGGCGGATCGGGCCGTCCAGCGCGAAGCTGTTCTGCAGCGAGATGGCCGGCCGGGTCGCCGACCGCGCGGTGCAGATCCACGGCGGCAGCGGCTACATGCACGGGGTGCCGGTCGAGCGCCTCTACCGCGACGCCCGGCTCTACCGCATCTACGAAGGGACCAGCGAGGTGCAGAAGTTGATCATCGCCAGGAATCTGATGCGTGAGGTGGCCACCCGATGACCGGCTCCCGTGACGCCGTGATCTGCGAGCCGGTGCGGACCCCGATCGGCCGTTACGGCGGCTCGCTCAAGGCGCTCCCCGCCCCCGAGCTGGGCGCCCAGGCGCTGCGCGGGCTGCTCGCCCGCACCGGACTCCAGCCCGAGGCGATCGACGACGTCGTGCTCGGCCACTGCTACCCGACGAGCGAGGCCCCGGCCATCGGCCGCGTCGTCGCGCTGGACGCGGGGCTGCCCGTCACCGTGCCGGGGCTCACCGTCGACCGGCGCTGCGGCTCCGGCCTGCAGGCGATCCTGTACGCGGCCAGGGAGGTCGCGACAGGAAACGCCGACGTGGTCGTCGCCGGCGGCGTCGAGAGCATGAGCAACGCCGCCCACTTCTCCTTCGACCTCCGGTGGGGCGCCCGGCAGGGCGGGGTCCAGCTGCACGACAGCCTGGAGCGCGGCCGGGTCACCGCGGGCGGCCGCCACCACCCGGTGCCCGGCGGGATGCTGGAGACGGCGGAGAACCTGCGCCGCGAGTACGCCATCCCCCGCGAGGAGCAGGACGAGCTCGCGCTGCTGTCGCACCGGCGGGCCGTCGAGGCGCAGCGCGACGGCAGGAGCGCCGAGGAGATCATCCCGGTCACGGTCCCCGTCAAGGGCGGCGAGACGACCGTGGACCGCGACGAGCACCCGCGCGCCGATACCACGCTGGAGTCACTGGCCCGGCTGCGCCCCATCCGCGCCGCCGCCGACCCCGAGTCGACGGTCACCGCGGGCAACGCCAGCGGCCAGAACGACGCCGCCGCGCTCTGCGTCGTCACCACCCTCGACCGGGCCGCGGCGCTCGGCCTGCGCCCGCTGGTGCGGCTCGTGTCGTCGGGAGTCGGCGCGGTCGAGCCGCACCGGATGGGCATCGGGCCGGTCCCGGCCACCCGCGTCGCGCTGGACCGGGCCGGGCTGCGGCTGGCCGACATGGACCTCATCGAGCTCAACGAGGCGTTCGCGGCCCAGGCCCTCGCGGTCATGCGCGAGTGGCGGTTCGGCGAGAAGGACCTGGAGCGTACGAACCCGCGCGGCTCCGGCATCTCGCTCGGCCACCCGGTCGGCGCCACCGGCACCCGCATGGTCGGCGCCCTCGCCCGCGAACTGCACCGCCGCGAGCAACGCTACGGCCTGGCCACTCTCTGCATCGGCGGCGGCCAGGGCATCGCCGCCGTCTTCGAGCGGATCACCTGACGATCACGAGCCGGATGCCAGGAGTGCCTTCAGGCGCTCCTGGCTCACCTTCATTGACGGCGTACGAGGGAGCGCGTCCAGCGGGACGAAGCGGACCGGCACCTGGTAAGGCGTCAGCCGGGCGCGCGCCCAGGTCTCCAGCTCGGCCGGGTCGAAGGCGGCGCCGTCGGCCACCTCGACGGCCGCGACCGGCACCTCGCCGAGCCGCTGGTCGGGCAGGCCGACCACGGCGGCGTCGCGTACCGAGGGATGCTCCTTGAGCACCTCGGCCACCGCGCCCGCCGACACCTTGAAACCGCCCCGGATGATCACGTCGTCGGTCCGGCCGACGACCCACAGGAAGCCGTCCTCGTCGACCCGCGCCAGGTCGGTGGTCTCCTGCCAGCGGTCGGGGTCCGGCGACTGCGGCGTGCGCACGTCCAGCCGGCCGACCTCGCCCGTGGGCACCGGCTCGCCCGTCTCCGGGTCGCGCACCCGTACGCCCACCCCCGGATGCACCCGGCCCACGCTGCCCCACTTGGCGTCGCGGTGGCGCTCCCAGTCCTTCATCGTCCAGCCCGCGATGCCGCCGGCGAACTCGGTCGCCCCGTACGTGACCAGCACCGCGACGTCGTAGACGTCCTCGAACCGGCGCGCGACCTCCGGCCTGAGCGGCGCGGTGCCGCACACCACCGCGCGGACCCCGGCGAACACCGCCGGATCGACCCCGGCGTCCAGGACCATCCGCAGCGAGGTCGGCGTGAGCGCCAGCACCCGCGCGTCGTACGAGGTCACCAGCCGCACCAGGCCGTCCACCGTGAACCGCTCCAGCATCGCCACGCTCCGCCCCTCCAACAGGTTGAGCAGCAGCCGGAACAGCCCGCTGGTGTGCAGGATGGGCGCGACCACGATCGCCACCCCGGAGCGCAGCCGCGCCCGCCACGGCCGTCCCGACTCGTAGTGCGCGGCCCCGGCGAAGCTGGCCTCCAGGTTGCGGAAGCCGACCGGGACGCGCTTGGGCGGGCCGGTGGTGCCGCTCGTCAGCATGCTCACCGCGACCCCGGGCAGCGCCCGCGCCGCGATCTCCCCGGCGTCCAGCGCGCACCCGGTGACCACCGTGACCGTGCCAGGCTCGTACGCGGGCACGGACAGCCCGAGCACCCCGGCCGACCGGGCGGCCGTCACCAGGCTCTCCGACTCCCAGTCGGCCGCGTCGGCGACCACCGCCACCAGATCCAGGTCACCGACGTCCTTCGCCAGCGCGTCCGCCGGCTGCACGGGGCTGAGCGAGACGACGCAGTAACGCCCGGCCAGCGACCCGAGCACCGCCCCGACGACGCCGGGCCGGTTGCGCATCACCACGCCCACCCGCGCGCCCTCCGGCGCCCCGACCGCCCGCAGCCGCTCGTCCAGCGCGCGGGCGCCCGCGGCCAGGTCGCCCCACGCGCACCACCGGCCGTCCAGCTCCAGCGCCCGCGCGTCCGTGTCCACGTCGAGGACCGCTTCCAGCCGCTCCGGCAGACCTGTCATGTCATCACACTTCCTGGTCGGTCCTGGCGGGCGTCGTCGAGAGGCCCCAGCCCGCGAACACCCCGTCCAGCGCGGCGACGAAGGACAGCGGCTGGTCGAGCATGACGTGGTGGCCGCAGTCGGCGATCTCGACGACCGGCAGCGAGACGCCCAGCCGCCGGTGCATGGCGGCGGTCATCTCCGGCGGCGGCAGGCCGTCACCGGCCCTCATGAGCGCGACCGGGCAGTCCGGCGGGAACAGCTCTTCCATGGTGAGCCTGGGCTGGCCGAACAGGAGCGGGTCGAACTTCCACGTCCAGCCGCCCTCGACGGCCCTGACGGAGGTCTCGGCGAGATGGTCGACGACGAACCGGTGCGCCCGCCCGACCTCCGGGATCGGATGGAAGCGCGCCACCGCCTCCTCCCTGGTCGGGTAGAGGCGCGGCCGCCGCAGCGCCTCCTGCCGCCGCGCCACGTGCGCCGGGGTGTCGGCCTCCTCGCGCAGGACCGAGTCCACGCTGACCACGCCGCCGAGTTCGGGCCCGTACGAGAGAGCCGCGCGGAGGCAGACCAGCCCGCCCATGCTGTGCCCGACGAGCACCGGCGGGCCCGTGATCCCGGCGTCGGCCGCGACCGCCAGCACCTGCTCGGCCCAGGTGTCGTGGCCGTAGCGCGGGGCGTGGCCGCTGTCGCCGTGCCCGGACAGGTCGAGGGCGACGGCCCGGTGGCCGCCGGCGTACAGCGGCGCGATGTGGTCCCACCACCTGCTGTGGGCCGCGCCGCCGTGCACGAACACGATGCCGGGGCGTCCCGCCGCGCCCCAGGCCCGGTAGCGGATGGGCACGCCGGCGACGGTCACCTCGCCGGTGTCGACCGGATGGGCGAGCGCGTCGCGGAACCAGGAGGGGATCATGGGCTCAGTATCCGCGCGCCAGGTCGACCGGGTTGACCACCGGTTCACCCCGCTCGACCCGTTCCAGGTTGCGGGCGAACAGCTCGACCACCTGCCTGCCGTAGCCGGGGGAGCTCCACGAGACGTGCGGGGTGAGGATGGCGCCGGGCGCGTCCCACAGCGGGCTGACGGGCGGCAGCGGCTCCTTCTCGAACACGTCGAGCGCCGCGCCGCCGATCGAGCCCGCGCGCAGCCGGCCGGCCAGCTCGCGCTCGTCCACCACCTCGCCGCGCGACACGTTGACGATCAGGCACGACGGCCGGCACCGGTCCAGGACCTTCCCGTCCAGCAGGTGGCGGGTCAGCGGGGTCGCCGGGACGGCCAGGACGATGGCGTCGGCCCGCCCGGCCAGCTCGGCGAAGCGCCCGGCGGGATGCGTCTCGTCGAACTCCGGCACCGGGTCCGGGCCGTTGCGCACCCCGATCACGTCCATGCCCAGCGCCTTGGCGCGGCGGGCCACCTCGCGCCCCACCGGCCCCGCCCCCGCCACCAGGAGGGTCCCCCCGGACAGGACGACGGGATGATGCGGCTCCCACGCCCGCGACCGCTGGCTGGCCAGCACCTCGGGCAGCCGCTTGGCCAGCGCGAGGAGCATGGCCACGGCGAACTCGGCCATCGCCGGCGCGGACAGCCCCTTGGCGGCGGCCACCCGCACGTCAGGCGACAGCCCGGCCGCCGGGAGGATGCTGTCGGCCCCCGAGCCCACGAGGTGGATCAGCCGCAGCCGGCGGGCCACGGACCAGTCGGGCACCCGCATCCCCAGCCCCAGCACGGCTTCCACCCGGTCGAGCTCGGCGAGGAAGCTCTCCGGCGTGCGGCAGGCCACCACCTCACGGTCCCCGAGCACGGCTCCCGCCCGGGACACGGCGTCCACGGCGAACCTGCCGTAGCAGTGCACCGTGCCGATCCTGCCCGCCCGCATACCACTCCTAACGTCGAATCATTACTATAATAAAAGAAAAGACCCGGCCCTTGGAAGAGGGCCGGGCCGTGCGGGTGGTCACTTGCGGTTGTAGAGCCTCATGGTCAGCGCGCCGAAGACGGCGACGAAGAGCGCGGAGGCCACCAGCACCCCGGTGACGGCGCCGGTGTCGGGGGCTCCGCCCATCAGGGAGCGGACCGCCGAGACCAGCAGGGTGATCGGGTTGACGTTCACGAAGGACTGCAGCCAGCCCGGCATCGTCGACGGGTCCACGTACACGTTGCTGAGGAACGTGAGCGGGAACAGCACCAGCATGCTGACCCCCATCACCGACTTCTCGCTGCGCAGCAGCAGCCCGAACATCGTCCACACCCACGAGAACGCGAACGAGAAGACCAGCAGCAGCGCGATCCCGGCGATCACCCCCACGAAACCGCCCTCCGGACGGAAGCCCATGACCAGGCCGACGCAGAGGATGACCACCGAGGCCATGATGTAGCGCAGCATGTCGCCCAGCAGGTAGCCGACCATGGTCGACGGCCGCCAGATCGGCAGGGTGCGGAACCTGTCGAAGACGCCCTTCTCGATGTCCTTGTTCACCTCGACACCGGTGTACATGGTGATCATCACGACGCTCGTCACCATGATGCCCGGCAGCAGGAACTGCAGATACTCGGTCGGCGAGCCGGCCAGCGCCCCGCCGAACAGGTACGTGAACATCAGCGTCATCATGATCGGGAACGCGGTCACGTCGAAGAGCTGCTCGGGCACGTGCTTGATCTTCAGCATCGCCCGCCAGCCGAACGTGACCGACGCCGACAGCGCGCTCGGCCGGGGCGGCCTGGTCGCCGGCGCCAGGACCGAGGAGAGCATGCCGGGGGTGGGAACGTAAGCGGTGGTCTCCGCGGTGGTGGTCATGCCGCTGCCTCCTCGGTGGCGGGGTGGTCGGTGAGTGCCAGGAAGACCTCGTCCAGACTGGGCTGGCCGAGGGAGAAGTCGTCCACGACGATGCCCGCCCCGGCGAGCCGGGCCAGGGCGGCCGAGGCCTGCGCCGCGGCGACCTCGTCCCGGCCGTCGCCGATGCGCGCGGTCAGCGCGACCGGGTCGGCCTCCAGGTGGACGGGCGCGTCCAGGGCCTCGGCGAGCAGCCGCTCGGCCTCCGGGCGGTCGGCGGCCTCGCGCAGCCGCACGTGCACGGAGCCCGCGCCGACGGACGACTTCAGCTCGCCCGGGGTGCCTTCCGCGATCAACCGGCCGTGGTCGATGACCGCGATCCTGGACGCGAGCCGGTCGGCCTCCTCCAGATACTGGGTGGTGAGCAGCACCGTGGTGCCGTGCGCGACGACGACGCGCACGATGTCCCACACCTGGTTGCGGCTGCGCGGGTCGAGCCCGGTGGTGGGCTCGTCGAGGACGAGCAGGTCCGGCGTGCTGAGGATGCTGGCGGCGATGTCGAGCCGCCGCCGCATGCCGCCGGAGTACGTCTTGACCTGCCGCCCGGCGGCGTCCGTCAGCCCGAACGCCTCCAGCAGCTCGGCCGCCCTGTCCCTGGCCGCAGGCTTGCGGTGGCCGAGCAGCCGGGACAGCAGGATGAGGTTCTCCGCCCCGGTCATCTCCTCGTCGACCGACGCGTACTGTCCGGTCAGGCTGACGCGGGAACGGACCGCGTCGGCCTCGCGCACCACGTCGTGCCCGAACACGGTGGCCTCGCCGCCGTCGGGCCGCAGCAGCGTGGCGATCATGCGTACGGCGGTGGTCTTGCCGGCCCCGTTGGGTCCGAGGACCCCGTACACGGCGCCGGCCGGCACCTCCAGGTCGAGTCCGTCCACGGCGCGGGTCTCGCCGAAGACCTTCACCAGTTTCGATAGCCGAATCGCCGGCTCGTTCATGGGCTTCCTCTCAAGAGACGTACGGATGGGCGAGGCGCGCGTCCCGCAGCGCGCGGCCCCACCAGGTCAGCTGGTCGAGCATGGTGGCGACGGCGCGGAGCCTGCCGTCGGTGTCGCGGGGGCACCCGTCGCCGTCGGCGTCGGCGAGCAGGTCGAGCCCGACCCAGTCGCGGACGGTGACGGCGTGCAGGGCGCCGAAGACGGTGCGGAGCTGCTCGACGGCGTAGAAACCGGTCGAGCCGCAGCCGTAGGAGACGAAGCCCACCGGCTTGGCGTGCCACTCGTCGTAGGCGTAGTCGATCGCCTGCTTGAGCGGGGCGGGGAAGCTGCGGTGGTACTCCGGGGTGACGACCACGAACGCGTCCGCGCTCCCCACCGCCGCGGTGAACTCCCGCATGGCGGGGGTCGCCGTCCCCGGATAGCTGCCGGGGAACGCGTACCCGGCCAGGTCGAGCACCTCGACCGCGACATCGGCGCGCCCGCGGGCCAGCCTGGCGAACCACCGGCCGACCGTGTCGCAGGCGCGGCCGTCCCGGGTGCTGCCCAGGATCACCGAGACGCCCAGCATCGCCTTCTCCTCTCTCGCCGCCGTCACCTGTGAGGCGCGAGAAACCCGCTAGATCGGATCTAGCGGGCAGGGAACTCGTCCGGGATTGCCGGACAGTACGGCGTATGGATGTGATGCGGACCCGCATACGGGACGGCGATCAACGAGCGTTCGAGGAGCTTTTCGACCAGTACGCCAGAAGCGTCTACAACCACGCCTGGCGGCTGACCGGCGACTGGTCGGTGGCCGAGGACGTGGTGTCGCTGACCTTCCTGGAGGCGTGGCGGTCACGGGAGCGGCTCACACCGGACGGGGGCTCACTGCGGCCCTGGCTGCTCGGGGTGGCCACCCACGTGACGCGCAACCTGCGGCGAACCAGGCGGCGCCACGAGGACGTCATGGCCAGGATGCCCCGTGCCGACGCCGTCCCCGATTTCGCCGACGAGCTGGTCGGTCAGCTCGCCGACCAGGAGCGGCTGGCCGAGGTGCGCGAGGCGATCGGCCGAATGCGCCAGCACGAGCAGGACGTGCTGCTGCTGTGCGTGGGGGCCGGGCTCGACTACGCCGAGGCGGCCGAGGCGCTGGGCATCCCGATCGGCACTGTCAGATCCCGGTTGTCCCGGGCCAGGAAAAAGCTGGAACTGGCCCTGTCCCGACGACAGATGAATGGTGACCGCGGCACCGCGGTCCGGCCCGTCAAGGAGAGCACCCGATGAACATCTTCCCGCAGGAACGGGACCTTCCCGAGGGCCGTCACCAACTGCTCAAGGAGTTCGTGATGACCTCTCTTCAGGACCAGCCCAAGGCACGTCGCAAGCTGCCGCGCGCCGGCGTGCTGGCCCCCGCGCTGGGTCTCGCCGCCGCGGCCGCAGTGGCGCTCCCGCTGCTGTTCGGCAGTGCCCCCGCGTACGCGGTGGCCGAGAACCCCGACGGCACCGTGACCATCACCATCAACGAGGCCAAGGACCCCGAGGCCCTGGAGGCCGAGCTGAGGGGGATGGGCCACGACTTCGTCGTCGACTACCTGCCCGCCGGCAAGAAGTGCGCCACCCGTCCGCGCGGCGAGAACTGGCTGTCGAAGGAGGAGGCCCCGCTCGCCGTCTTCCCGCCCACCGTCGAGACGACCGGCTTCCAGATCGACCCGTCACAGATCAAGCCCGGCCAGACCGGCGTGCTGGAGTTCGCGGTGAACGACAACCCCGAGGCGGGCGACGTCGTGGCGGCGATCTGGGCGCGGGTCTCCGACGGCCCCGTGGCGCCGTGCGACCTGGTCGACGGCGACGCACCGCTCGGCGACTCCTAGCGGAGCCCTCGCTCAGGTGTACGTGACCTCCAGCATGACGCTGGTGCCGTCGCCGTCGCTGTGGATGCTGAGCCGGCTGGCGCCGTGCCTGGCCAGCAGCAGGCCCCGGCCGTTGGCGCTGGTGGACGGCGGCGGCTGCGCCCGCTCCCGGCCGGGGGGCAGGCCGCGGCCCCGGTCGGTGACCTCGCAGTAGAGCCGGTCGGCGCCCTTCCACAGGGTCAGCCGGCCGTGCCCGCCGCCGTGCCGTACGGAGTTGGTGGTGATCTCGTTGACCGCCACCACGAACCGGTACAGCGCCAGCCCGGCCAGCCCTTCCTCCTCGCTGTGCCGTTCCACCTCCCGGCGCAGGCTGATCAGGGACTCCAGATCGAAGTCGCGGCTGAGCAGCGTCTCCAGCTCCTCAGCCATGGGCGCCTTCCGGGGAGAGGGGCAGCCGGCGGGCGGCGAGCACACAGGTGTCGTCTTCCGGGTTGGCGTCGGGAAGCTGGGCTATCACGTCGGCGACCGGATGCCGGCTGCGCCGGGTGAAGGTCCTGTCGAGGGTCTCGATCACGGGGGCGAGCCCCTCGCGCAGCGTCTTGTCCCGCCGCTCGACCATGCCGTCGGTGTAGAGCAGCAACAGGTCGCCCGGCGCGATGGTGACGGCGGCGGTGCCGTAGGCGGCGGCGGGCACGGCGCCGAGCACCGAGCCGTCCGGGCGGTCCAGCTCGATGGTGTGCCCGCCCCGGCTGTGCAGCGGCGGCGGGTGCCCGGCCTGCGCCCAGCGCAGCTCGCCGGTCTCCGGCAGGTAGCGGGCCACCACGGCGGTGGCCGTGCTCGTCCCGGTGCCTCCCATGTACAGCAGGCGGTTGAGGTGGCCGAGCAGCTCGGCCGGTTCGCTCGTGGTGGTGACGGCCAGTGCCGCCAGCGCGTGCCGGAGCTGCGCCATGCAGGCCGCCGCGCGCACCCCGTGACCCGCGACGTCGCCGATGGCGAGCACCACGCTGCCGTCGCCCGCCTGCGCCGCGTGATACCAGTCGCCGCCGACCCGCTCCGCCTGCACGGCGGGCAGGTAGCGGACCGCCACCCGCAGCCGCGGCAGGTCGATCGGCTCGGTCGGGATGGGCAGCACGATCTGCTGGAGGGTGACGGCGAGCCGGTGCTCGGCCTCCAGGTTCCGCTGGTGCTCGCGCAGCTCCTGCTCGACCTTGGACAGCTTGGCCCGGGTGGTCTCGCGCGCGGTGACGTCCTGGATGACGCCGAAGATCTTGGCCGGCCGGCCCTCGGCGTCGCGCACCGCGTCGGCGACCATGCGCAGGTGTTTGACCCGGCCGCCGATCCTGACCCGGTAGGTGAGGTCGATGGTCTTGCCCCTGCTGAAGTCCTCGGCCGCCTGCGCCCGCAGCGGCATGTCCTCCTCGACCGTGAGGGTGTCGAGCACGTCGCGGGGCAGCGGACCGCTCGCGGGGTCGCGCTCGTACACGCGGTAGAGGCCAGGCGACCAGTCCACCTCGCCGGTGACCAGGTCCCACTCGCCCCACCCGAGGTTGCCCAGCCGCTCGGTCTGCGCCGCGCGCCCCTCCAGCTGGCTCTGCACGTCGTGCCTGACCCAGCTGTTGATCACACCGGGGCCCACCGGCCTGATCTGCACCGAGATGGTCATCTCGGCCGGCGCCCGCGCCGCCACGCTCACGTACGGGATGGGGCCGACCTGGCGCGGCATCCCGTCGGCGAGACACCGCTCCCACGCGTCCCACACGGGGCCGCCCACGAGCGTGGGGTAGACCTCGCTGAGCCGCAGGCCGACGATCTCCGAGCCGCGCCGTCCCGAGATGTCCACGAGCTCCGGGCCCGCCGCCATGAACAGGTAGTCCTCGACGCTCCCGTCCTCGGCGCGTACCGGCATCAGCACCGTGTGGTTGCCGGCCACGCCGTCCAGGACCTGCTGGGCGATGCGCGCCCAGTCGCCCGTCTGCGGCGCCTGCCGCAGCGGCCGCAGCGCCGACGCCACGGTGGCGCGCAGCCGCTCGGGCCCCTCATCGGAGTGCCCCTCCAACGCCGCCACCACCTCGGCGGCCAGCTCGGACACGTCGCGCCCCTGGTCGGCGGCGAGCCCGCGCAGGTACGCGTGCGCCTCGGCGATGCGGCACGACGTGCGCCCGGCGAGGATCCCGGCGGCCCGTTCCAGCGCCAGCGCGTGATCGCCGCGAACCCGCCCCAGCCGCGCGTCGAGGTCGGCCAGGCGGTCGAAGTAGTTCTGCGAGGGCTCCATCGGTTGTTCAGGACCGTCCATGTCACGGCCACCCGACCCGGCCGGACGGCGGCCTGCTCCTTTGTCCCGGCATATCGCTGTCTATCACCCGTAAGAAGGGGCCGCCAGCGTATCGGCCGCCTCAGTCCTGTCACGGGGACCGGCCACGACGGCTTGTAGCATGACACGCCGAACAGAGACCCACCTCCTTGGAGTGCCGATGCGGCGGCCGGTCCAGCTCGTGATCGTCCTGACGGTCTTCATCGACCTGCTGGGGTTCACGGTGATCCTGCCGTCGCTGCCGTTCTTCGCCGCCGACCTGGGCGCCACCGGCATCCTGTACGGGTTCACGGTGACGGCCTACTCCGTCGCGCAGTTCCTGGCCGCGCCCCTGCTCGGCCGGCTCTCCGACCTGTACGGGCGGCGCCCCGTCCTGCTGCTGGCGCTCGCCGGCTCCGCCCTGTCGCTGGCCCTGTCCGGCGCGGCCACGTCGCTGGGCTGGCTCATCGCCGCCAGGGCGCTGGCCGGGGCCTTCGGCGGCAGCATCTCGGTCGCCCAGGCATACCTCGCCGACGCCGTGCCGGAGGAACGCCGCACGGCCGCGATGGCGCGGCTCGGCATGGCCATCGGCACCGCGTTCGTGGCCGGCCCCGCGCTGGGTGCGGTCCTCGCCCCATGGGGCTTCCAGGCATCCGCGTACGCCGCCGCGGCGCTCGCCGCCGCCAACCTGGTCGCGGCCTGGCTCCTGCTCCCCGAGCCGCCCGGACGCCGGCGGGCCCCCGGCCGCACCGGCCCGCCGGGAACCGGCGTGCTGCTCCTGTCCGGGACGGGTTTCCTGACCATGGCGGCGTTCGTCGGCATGGAGACCACGCTCGCCTTCCTCGGCAGAGACAGGTACGGCTGGGGGCCCGAGGCGATCGGCCTGGCCATGGCCGCCGCCGGCCTCTCCATGGCGGCCGTCCAGGCGGGGCCGGTCACGCTGCTGGCCAGACGGTGGGGCGACGCCAGGGTGGCGGCGGCCGGGGCGGTGGTGATGGCGGCCTGCCTGCCGGTCGTCCCCGCGGGCCCCGCCTGGCTGTGCGTGCTGGCCGTGTGCGTCCTGTCGGCCGGGAACGGCCTGGTCACCCCCACCGTGGCCAGCCTCCTCGCGGCGGCGGGCCCACCGGACCGCCGCGGCGCCCGCCTGGGCGCCGGCCAGTCGGCGAGCGCCTTCGCCAGGATCGTGGGACCGGCGGGCGCGGGGGTGCTGTTCGACGCGGGAGTGGCGCTGCCTTACGTGGCGGGGGCGGGGCTGGCGGGGCTGGCGGCGGTGACGGTGCTGGCGGCACGGAACACGGACGCGCTTTCCGTGGGCCAACAGGAATCAAGCTGAGGGCCGGGGAGACGAACTCGTTCTGTTGCCGATGCGCTACTCTGCGCAGTTCCATGCTCGCGTGGCACCGTGTCCGGTTTGGGGTGACGGGTTCTCGGCCGGAGCGAGGGTGATCCTTGACCGGCGGCATGTTTGTCCACAGGCATGGCGTGCCTTGAAGGGCCTGAGAAGTGGTGTCCCGGAAATCGAGGTCGGGAATTTCCGGTCTTTCAAGATCGTATGTAGGCGAACTGGACGACTTTTGTGAAGGATTTGCCGGGAATAGAGCACGACTATTCCTGATGCCGGAGAGAAGTCAAAGTCTCTTTCGACAGATGTGTTTGGGGGGATTCCTGGGTATATCGGTGCTACCGTCCGAAAAAGACGGTTCGAATCCGATCGGGGGAGGCAGAAATGGCTCTGACGAGTGGATGCGGAAGGCGAGGCTGCTGCAGAAGGCGTAGGTGCTGCGGCGGCTGTCGCTGCAACCGATGCTGCCGTAGGTGGTGGTGTTGGTAGTGGAAAGTCGGGAGGGCCGGCGGGTTACCCGTCGGCTCTCCCTCCAGTTCTCCGATCGGGGCGAGCGGGGGATGCTGGCGCCGACGGTGACGTTGCGCCGGACATTTCGTGAATTCTGGCCCGATACCCGTGGGCTGCGGTGGTTCTTCGCAGCCGGGGTGCTCTTCGCGGTGCTGGCCTCCCTCTGTGAGGTGGCCGCGATCCGGTTGTTCGGCTACATCACCGACGAGGTGCTCGCCACTCGCGACATGACGTCGTTCTGGACGCCGGCGTTCGCCTGGCTGGGGCTGGCGGCCGTGGCCGCCGTGGCGTCGATCGGGGGCGCGTACGCGACGGCGGTGGGAGCCGAGCGGTTCCTGCTGCGGCTGCGTGACCGGGTGTTCGCGCACCTGCAGAAGCTGTCGCCGGACTTCGCCGAGAACCGCCGCCTGGGCGACCTGATGGCGCGGCTGACCGACGACATCGCGGCCATCCAGGAGCTGATGGGCTCGGGGCTGGTCAAGCTGCTGACGACGGTGACGAGTGCCATCTTCTTCGCGGGGGCGGCGTTCCTCATCCGCTGGGACCTGGCGCTGATCACGATCGCGCTGTTCCCGGCCTTCCTGATCGCCTCGAAGGTGTTCGCGTCCCGGTTCCGGACGGCCTCTGCCAGCGAGCGGGCCAGCAACGGCGACATGAACAGCGTCATCGAGGAGGGCCTGGCCAACCAGGCGCTGGTGCACGCGTACAACCGTGAGGAGACCGAATCGCGGCGGCTGCACCGCGCGGGACGCCGCTGGCTGTACGCGAACCTGCGGCAGGCGTGGCTCTCGGGCGTGTACGGGCCGCTGATGCAGGTGCTGGAGACCGTCTGCCTGATCGTCATACTCGGCGTGGGCGCCTGGGAGATCACCACGGGCCGGCTCACGCTCGGCGGGCTGCTGGCCTTCGCCGCGTACCTGGCCATGCTCTACCCGGCGGTGCAGAACCTGGGGGAGATCGCGCTCACCGTGTCGGAGGCGGCCGCCGGTTCCGACCGGGTCATCGAGGTGCTCAAGGTGCGGCCCGCGGTGACCGACCGGGAGGACGCGAAGCCGCTGCCGGGCCGCAGCCGCGGGCGGATCGCGTTCGACGGCGTCACCTTCACCTATCCGGGTCGCAGGCGGCCCACGCTGGTGGACCTCTCGTTCGCCGTCGAGCCCGGCGAACTGGTCGTGTTCACCGGGCCGAGCGGCGCGGGCAAGTCGACGCTGGCCAAGCTGCTGCTGCGGTTCTACGACCCGGAGTCCGGGCGCGTGCTGCTGGACGGTTCGGACATCCGGGATCTGACCACGGAGTCGCTGCGCGACAACATCACGATCCTGCACCAGGAGACGCTGCTGTTCTCGGGGTCGGTACGCGACAACATCGCCTACGGGCGGCCGGACGCCTCGACCGACGAGGTGATCAAGGCGGCCGTGCTGGCCGGGGTGCACGACTTCGTACGAAGCCTGCCGCACGGCTACGACAGCGCGGTGGGCCAGCGCGGCCGGCTGCTGTCGGGCGGCCAGCGGCAGCGGCTGGCGATCGCCAGGGCGATCCTGCGCGACGCCCCGGTGCTGGTGCTGGACGAGCCCATGACCGGGCTGGACGAGGCCACGGTCGCCCGCGTGATGGAGCCGCTGCGCCGGCTGATGACGGGCCGTACCACCATCATGATCACCCACGACCTGCGGCACGTCCCTGAGGACGCCCGGGTGATCGACCTGGAGCCCGTGGCGCCGCGCAGCCCGATCAAGTTCAGGCGGTGGGCCTCCGGCACTGATATGTCGGTCCGCTGACGTACCGTGTGCTGGTGCGTGAGGACGGGTACGAGCTGGAGTTCGAAGACACCTTCGACGACGACGAGCTGGACGCGCGCAGGTGGGTGGCGCGCTACCTGCCGCAGTGGACCACCGGCGACCGCTCGCCGGCCCGTTACCGCACCGGCGGCGGGCGGCTGCGGCTGCTGATCGAGGAGGACCAGCCGCCGTGGAGCCCCGAGCTGGAGGGCGGCCTACGTGTTTCGTCGCTGCAGACCGGCGTGTTCGCGGGCCCGGTCGGCAGCTCGGTCGGCCAGCACGGGCGCGGCGCCGCCGTGGTCCGCGAGGCCCAGGCGAACGTCCGCCTCTACACCCCTCATTACGGGCTGATCGAGATGCGGGCCAAGGTCACCGACGACCCGCGCGCCATGTGCGCGCTCTGGATGATCGGATACGAGGACGCTCCGGAGCGCTCGGCCGAGATCTGCGTCTGCGAGATCTTCGGCCGCGACGTCGGCCCGGACTCGACGGGCGTCGGCATGGGCGTGCACCCGTTCGGCGACCCCGCCATCACCGACGACTTCACCCGCGAGACGCTGCCCATCGACGCCCGCGACTTCCACACCTACGCGGCGGAGTGGACGCCTGACCGCGTGTCCTTCTTCGTGGACGGCGAGCACATCAGGACGGTCCGCCAGTCACCGGCCTATCCGATGCAGCTCATGCTCAACGTCTACGAGTTCCCCGGGCCCGAAAGCGGCCCGTACCCGAAGGAGTTCACCGTCGATCACGTGCGCGGTTACCGGCGGACGTGAAAGGGCCGGCCCCGGATCGCGGGGCCGGCCCTTCACCTGTCAGCGGGTCAGCGCAGGCCGTTCCGCATCGCGGTGATCAGTTCCCCGTTGGTCGTGTCACCGCTGAGCTCCCAGAAGAACGCGCCGCCGAGGCCCTGGTTCTTCGAGTAGCCCATCTTGCCGCCGATCGTGGCCGGCGTGTCGTAGCTCCACCACTGGTTGCCGCAGTGCGCGTACGCGGTGCCCGCGACGGTGCCGGTGGCGGGGCAGCGGGTCTTGAGCACCTTGTAGTCCTCGATGCCCGCCTCGTAGGTGCCCGGAGCCGCGCCGGAGGCGGTGCCGCCGGGGGCGGCCTGGGAGACGCCGGTCCAGCCGCGGCCGTAGAAGCCGATGCCGAGCAGCAGCTTGCTCGACGGGATGCCCTTGCTCTTCAGCTTCTGGATCGCGGCGTCGGAGTAGAACCCGGCCGTCGGGATCCCGTTGTAGGAGGTGAGCGGCGAGTGCGGGGCGGTCGGGCCCTGCGCCGCGAAGGCGCCGAAGTAGTCGTAGGTCATGACGTTGTACCAGTCGACGTACTGGGCGGCGCCCGCGTAGTCGGCGGCGTCGATCTTGCCGCCGTTGGTGCCGTCGGCGGTGATGGCGGCGGTCACCAGGTTGCCGGAGCCGAACCGGGCGCGCAGCGCCTGCATCAGGTTCCGGAACGCGGCCGGGCCGCTGGTGTCGCAGGTCAGGCCGCAGGCGTTCGGGTACTCCCAGTCGATGTCGATGCCGTCGAAGACGTCCGCCCAGCGCGGGTCCTCGACCAGGCGGTAGCAGGACTCGGCGAACGCGGCCGGGTTCCGGGCCGCCTGGCCGAAGCCGCCGGACAGGGTCCAGCCGCCGACCGAGAGCAGCACCTTGATGTGCGGGTGCTTCTGCTTGAGCTTGCGCAGCTGGTTGAAGTTGCCGCGCAGGGCTCCGGTGTCCCAGGTGTCGGCGACGCCGTCCACGCTCTCGGCCGCGCTGTAGAAGCGGTCGTAGTCGGCGTAGGTGTCGGTCAGCGCGCAGCCGCCGTTCCGCGCGTCGGCGAAGGCGTAGTTGATGTGCGTGAGCTTGGCCGCCGAGCCGCTGGTGTCGATGTTCTTGACGTGGTAGTTCCGCTGGTAGACGCCCCAGTTGACGAAGTAGCCGAGGACCTTGTCCCCGCCTCCGCCGCCTCCGGTGGAGGTTCTGGCGGTGACGGCGGCGCTGGCGGCGGAGCGGTTGCCGGCGGCGTCGCGGGCGCGGACGGTGTAGGTGTAGCTGGTGTCGGCGTTCAGGCCGGTGTCGGTGTGGGTGGTGCCGGTGACGGTGGTGACGAGGGTGGAGCCTCGGTAGACCTCGTAGCCGGTGACGCCGACGTTGTCGGTGGAGGCGTTCCAGGCGAGGGAGACGCTGGTGCTGGTGACGCCGGTGGAGCGCAGGTTGCCCGGCACCGACGGGGCCTGGGTGTCACCGCCTTGGCCGCCGGTCGGCAGCCACAGCGCCGGCACGTTCGGCGGCTCCCAGCCGGGCTGCGACGTGTGACTCTGACGGCACTCGTACTCGACGCCCTGATAGGTGATCCGGGTGCCTGTCGTGTACGAGGTCCACGGCGCCCACTCGGCGAGCGCGGACATGCCCGAGGAGGAGGCGGAGGCCGTCGCCGGCACGGCGACCAGCACGGTGAGCGGCATGAGTAACGCGGCAAGGATGGCCAGGACTCTGTGTTTCATGATGCTCCGACATCCGGTTGGAGGGGTGAACAGGGGGGTGGGATGGGAGTCGCGCGTCCAGGAAACTATTAGTAAAGTTTCCTTTATATTCGTTCCGAAGATAACCTCTGCCGGAGGCCGTCGTCAAGCAGCCTGCAAGCCGGACGATCGCCTCGTCCGGCACAATCGACGGCATGCCTTCGATCAGCGGCATCCGTCCCCTCCGCGCCAACGACCCCACCCAGATCGCCGGCTACGCGCTGCGGGGGCGCCTCGGCGAGGGCGGGCAAGGGGTGGTGTTCCTCGGCGAGTCGGACTCCGGGCAGCAGGTGGCGGTCAAGCTCCTGCATGCCGACTTCGGCAACGACACCGACGCCCGGCGCTACTTCCACCGCGAGCTGGCCGCGCTCCAGCGGGTCGCGCCGTTCTGCACCGCGCGGGTGCTCGCCGCCGACCCCGAGTCCGACCCGCCGTACGTGATCAGCGAGTACGTGGAAGGCCCGTCCCTGCACGAGGCCGTGCGCGACCGCGGCGTGCTGACCGGCACCGACCTGGACCGGCTGGCCGTGGCCACCGCGACGGCCCTGGGCGCCATCCACGCGGCGGGCATCGTGCACCGCGACTTCAAGCCCGGCAACGTGCTGCTGGCCGCCGACGGCCCACGGGTGATCGACTTCGGCATCGCCCGGCCGTTCGAGGGCACCGCCGCTCCGGCCAGCGGGATCGTCGGCACTCCCGCGTACATGTCGCCCGAGCAGCTGGCGGGGCATCCGGCGGGGGCACCGCTCGACATGTTCGCCTGGGCGTGCACGATCGCGTTCGCGGCCAACGGGCGCCCGCCGTTCGGGCAGGAGCCGATGCCCGCCGTGATCAACCGGATACTCAACGGCGAGCCCGACCTGGGGAGGCTGTCGGGACGGCTGCGCGAGTACGTGGCCGCCTGCCTGGTCAAGGACCCGGCCCGGCGGCCGACGGCCCAGCAGACGCTGCTCGGCCTGATGGACAAGCGCCAGGAAGCCTTCCCGACGGCCAGGCCGGGATCCCTCCCGCCGCCGAGCGGCCCGCCGGTGCCGCTTCCCCCGCCCGGTTCCACGCCCCCGCCCGGTTCCACGCCCCAGCCCGGGTACGTGAACACCCCGTGGGGGTCCGGGCCGACCGGGTCGCCCACCACCGAGCCCGGCCGCAGGCGTGCCGGGATGGCCATCGGCGCGTCGCTCGTCGCCGCGGCCGTGACGGTGGCCACCGTGGCCGTGACGCTCGTGCTCAACCTGGACCGCCCGGCGACCCCCACCCCCACCCCGAGCCCCGGCGGGTCGGCGGCCTCCGGCAGCCCCTCACCGGTCGAGAACCAGATCGCCCGCTCGCCCCGCCTGGGCATCGAGGTATGGCAGGGCGGCGCGGCGAGCACGATGGCGTTCACCGACGAGGACAAGGAGATCAGCACCGTCTCCATGAAGGCGGAGCCGTTCGAGCTGCGCCTGCCGAAGCTCCCGAAGGACACCGCCGCCCAGATCTGCGCCTGGACCGACGACTCGGTCTTCCGCATCGAGCGGGACACCAAGGTCGAGGACCACACCTGCTACAGCCCCGGCACCGGCATCGCCGACTACGAGCACGGGTCGGGCACGCTCTACCTGAACGAGGAGGCCCACAACTACCTGGTCGGCGACCGGCTCGCCGAGCACTCGGACACCACGGACAAGGTCCTGTTCTCGACCATCCAGAAGGGGGACGCCACGACCCCGGCCGCCGAGTGGAAGGGCGGCCTCCATCTGTCGATCTTCATCGACCGTGACGGCGACAAGCGGTTCGACCTGACCGGCCCGGCCGAGTACGAGTACCTGGTCCTCGACTTCCCGGACTAGGCGCGGGAGCGTTCGCGGCGGGCGCCCGTGGCGCCGATGCCGTGGCGGCCGTAGAAGTCGTCGACCGCCGCCAGCACGCCGTCGATCGTCGCGGGCGCGTACCCGCCGTCCCTGAGATGGCGGTGGTAGCCGTGCGCGGCGCGGATGGCGGCGGACATGTCGCCGAGCGGGTCGTGGCCCAGCACGCCGCGGGCGGAGGCGTCCGCGGTCCAGGTCAGGAAGGCGCGCACCCGGGTGAGGTAGCGGGACTTGCTGGATTCGGCGAGCCGGGCGCCGGCCAGGGCGGTGGCGTAGGCCGTGTACATCCCGTCGTAGGGCGGCGGGAGCCCGGCCTTGATGCGTGCGGTCACGAGCGGTCACTCCTCCAACGGTGCGAGGGCCTGCCAGCATGACATCGGCCGGTGGCGGTCCCTCGGTAGGGGCGGGGGTCACCGGCGGGAAGGACTTTGGCCCCTACAGCACCACCCGGCCCGCGTGCTGCACTGGCCACCATGGGCAGGAGTGTGCACGACGCCCCGCCCGTCCTGATCCAGGGCGGCATGGGCGTGGGAGTGTCAGGATGGCGGCTGGCGCGGGCGGTGTCCCGCGCCGGGCAGCTGGGCGTGGTGTCGGGGACGGCCCTGGACCTCACCCTGGCCCGGCGGCTGCAGCGGGGCGATCCCGGCGGAGACCTGCGCCGGGCGCTGGCCGCCTTCCCGGTGCCCGAGGTGGCCGCGCGGGTGCTGCGGCGCTACTTCGTGCCGGGCGGCATCCCCGAGGGCACGCCGTACCGGCCCGTGCCCCGGCTGGGCCTGCGGCAGAGCCGCGCGCTGGACGAGCTGACCGTGGTGGCCAACTTCGCCGAGGTGTACCTGGCCAAGGAGGGGCACGACGGACTGGTCGGCGTCAACTACCTGGAGAAGATCCAGATGGCCACGCCCGCCGCCGTCTACGGCGCGATGCTGGCCGGGGTCGACTACGTGCTGGTCGGCGCCGGCATCCCGGCGGAGATCCCGCACCTGCTGGACGAGCTGGCCGCGCACCGCCGGGGCGAGGTGGCCGTCACCGTGGCGGACGGCGACCGGCGGCCGGTCGCGGTCGAGCCGAACCGGCTGTTCGGGCGGACGCTCCCGCCGCTGCCGCGGCCCCGGCTGCTCGCGATCGTGTCCTCGCACGTGCTGGCCGCCTACCTGGCCCGTACGCCGCGCACCAGGCCCGACGGGTTCGTGCTGGAGTCGCCGGTGGCGGGCGGCCACAGCGCGCCGCCGCGCGGCCGGATGACGCTCGACGAGGCGGGCGAGCCGGTGTACGGGCCGCGCGACGAGGTGGACGTCGCCAAGGTGGCCGCGATCGGGCTGCCGTTCTGGCTCGCCGGAGGCTACGGCACCGCCGACGGCCTGGCCGGGGCGCTGGCCGCGGGCGCGAACGGCATCCAGGTGGGCTCGGCCTTCGCGCTCTGCCGGGAGTCGGGCCTGGACCCGGCGCTGCGGGACCGCCTGCTGCGGGGCGCCGCCGACGGCACGCTCCGGGTGCGCAACGACCCGCTGGCCTCGCCGACCGGCTTCCCCTTCAAGGTCGCCGATCTGCCCGGCACGCTCGCCGACCCGGTGGTCTACGCCGATCGCCCGCGCCTGTGCGATCTCGGTTACCTGCGCACCCCGTACGAGAAGGCGGACGGCGCGATCGGCTACCGGTGCGCGGCGGAGCCGGTCGACGTCTACGTGCGCAAGGGCCGCCCGGCGGAGGAGGCCGAGGAGCGGCGCTGCCTGTGCAACGGGCTGCTCGCGGCCATCGGGCTCGGTCAGCACCGTCCCGACGGCTACGCCGAGCCGCCCCTGCTCACGCTGGGCCAGGACACCGGCTTCCTGGCCGAACTGCCGCGGGACCACTCGGCGGCCGACGTGATCGACCGGATCCTGACGGGAGCGCGGGTGGGGACGGCCTAACCTGTGGGCCATGCGCCTGACCGCTTTCACCGACATCTCGCTGCGGATCGTGATGCGCCTGGCCGTGGAGCGGGGCGACGAGCTGATGACGACGCGGGCCATCTCCGACGTGCTCGCCGTCCCGTACACGCATGCCGCCAAGGCGGTGGCGCGGCTGAGCGAGATGGGGCTGGTGGAGGCCCGGCGCGGGCGCGGCGGCGGGCTGCAGCTCACGGAGCTGGGGCGCGGCGCGTCGGTGGGGTCCGTCGTGCGCGGCCTGGAGGGCGACGGCGAGGTGGTGGGCTGCGAGGACGCGCTGATGCCGTGCCCGCTGCGCGCCGCCTGCCGGCTGCGGGCCGCGCTCCGCGAGGCGCAGGAGGCCTTCTACGCCTCGCTCGACGAGATCACGATCGCCTCGCTGGTGGCGGCGCCCGCCGGGCCGGTGCTGCTGTCGCTGACCGCCCCGCCCGAATGAGGGACCGGAGGACCGCCCACTTAATATGCATCTCAGATTCCAATTATCTGGGAGGTTCCCCCATGCTTTCCGCGGAGAGCGCGGCCGTCGTCCGCGCCACGCTGCCCGTCGTCGGCGAGGCGCTGGACACGATCACCACCAGGTTCTACGAGACGATGTTCGCCGACCGTCCCGAACTGCTCGACGGCCTGTTCAACCGGGGCAACCAGCGCAGCGGCGAACAGCGCAGGGCGCTCGCCGGGTCCATCGCCGGCTTCGCCGCCGCGCTCCTGGAGCACCCGGACGAGCGCCCCGACGCCCTGCTGGCCCGCATCGCGCACAAGCACGCCGCCGTCGGCATCACCGAGGACCAGTACGTGATCGTCCACAAGTACCTCTTCGGCGCCATCGCCGAGGTGCTCGGCGACGCCGTCACGCCCGGGGTCGCCGCCGCCTGGGACGAGGTCTACTGGCTGATGGCCGGCGCGCTGATCGCCATGGAGGCCCGCATCTACGCCGAGGCCGGCGCGCGCGACGGCCGCACCTGGCGCCCCTGGCGGGTCGCCGACCGGCGGGAGGAGACGGCCGACGTCATGTCGCTCGTGCTGGCTCCCGTGGGCGACGAGCCCGTCCAGCCGGCCCTGCCGGGGCAGTACGTCAGCGTCCGGGTGCGCATGCCCGACGGGGTCCGGCAGCTCCGGCAGTACACGATCTCCGGCTTCGGCGAGGGCGGGCAGCGCCGCATCACCGTCAAGCGGGTGCGCGGCGAGGGCGCACCCGACGGCGAGGTGTCGAACCTGCTGCACGCCACCGCCAGGCCCGGCGACGAGCTGACCCTGTCGGCGCCGTTCGGCGACGTCGCGCTCGGCGACGGCGACCGGCCGCTGGTGCTCGCCTCCGCCGGGATCGGCTGCACCCCCATCACCGCGATGCTCCAGCACCTGGCGCTCACCGCCGACCGGCGCCGCGTCCTGCTGCTGCACGCCGACCGCTCGGCCGCGCACCACGCGCTCCGCCGCGACATGGAGGAGCTGGCGGACGCGCTGCCCGGCGCCGACCGGGTCTTCTGGTACGAGCACGGCCCCGGCGGCCGGGCCGGCCGGATCGACCTGACCGGGGTGGACGTCCCGGAGAACGCGGTCGCCTACCTGTGCGGCCCGCTCGAGTTCATGCGGGACGCGCGGGAGCGCCTGATCGGCGCCGGGGTGGCGCCGCGTGACCTCCACTACGAGGTCTTCGGCCCCGACCTGTGGCTTCCGGCCGCCTGACCCGGGACCAAGGTCCCTGCCCGGCCCGGCGCCCGGCGGTGAGACTGGAGGCATGTGCAACTACTGCGGATGCCGCGACTTCCCGCTGATCGGACGGCTCTCGGCGGAGCACGTGGAGATCGGGGAGGTCGCCCGCACGCTGCGCATGGCCGTCGACCGGGCCGCCTACGCCGAGGCGCGCGACCTGCTCGACGACCTGCTCGCCCTGCTCCTGCCGCACACCGCGGAGGAGGAGCGGGGCCTGTTCGCCGAGCTGCGCGAGGAGGGCACCCTGGCCGGGGAGGTCGACCGGCTGTGCGGGGAGCACGCGGAGATCCACGGCGTGCTCGCCGCCGTCGATCGGGCGGACCCCGACTGGGACCGGGTGCTCGGCGCGGTGAAGCGGCTGCACGAGCACATCGACAAGGAGGAGCACGGCCTGTTCCCCGCCTCCGTGATCGTCCTGCCGATCCCGGCCTGGGACCGGATCACGGCCTGACTCAGAGCGGCTTCCACATGCCGATGCGGACCGGCACGCCGGGGGAGGCGTGCACGAGGGGCTCGTCATCGGTGTCGGGCAGGCCCGCCGCGCGCCGCAGCGTCTCGTCCAGGTCCAGCAGTCCCGCGCGGTGCAGCGGCCAGGGCGGGTGCTCCACCTCGGCGGTGACGGGCCGCCCCGCGACCTGCGAGAACAGCCTGAACCTGGCCGTCAGGAAGTGCGCCGTCTCGTCCCGCTCGCGCTCCGACAGCACCAGGCCGACCTTGGACTCGGCGTGGCAGCGGGCGCCCCGCGGCCCCGGCCAGATCCTGCGGCACCGGTAACGCCATCGACCGGCGTCGACCCGTACCGACATGTCAGACCAGTGGTACGGCAGCCAGTAGCCGGCCCGGCCGCCCAGCACGGCGGGCAGCCGCCCGGCGTCGAGCGACAGGAACCAGATCCCGCCGCGCCCGTGCTCGTCACGCACGTAGGTGCGCAGGTTGGTCTCCGGGAACCGCGACACCCACGGCAGCCTGGGCAGACCCGGCGCCCGCACGTCCTCCATGAGGAACGGCGTCATCCCCACCCAGGCGCTGCCATCGAACGTCTCGACCGTGAGATGGCCGGGCACCAGCGGCCGGACCGTCTCCGCCGGGTAGCGCCAGTGCAGGAAGGTCATGCTGGACCAGCGGTGGTACAGCACCGGACGCGCGACGCGGGGCGAGGGCGGAGCCTTCATGGTCGGTCCCTGCCGTCAGTCGAACTGGCCCCGCCCGGCGATGCCGAGCTGCTCGGCCACCTCGTTCATGTTCTCGTAGCTGCGGTCCGGCAGCGACCGCAGCGCGGACAGCACCGCGTCCGGCGCGAACTGCTCCTGGGCCCGCTCCACCAGCTCCTTCTTGTCCGCCGGGAAGGCGTGCACGCCGCTGACCCAGCGGGCCAGGTTGCTGCGGCTGTCCACCTCCTCGGCGGTCATGCCCTCCGGAGAGCCGGGCTCCTGCGCGCGCGGCGCGGAGAGCCTCTCCTCGCCCGGCGCGTCGCCCGTCGGCTCGGGCCGCTGGTGCTCCTCCGACCGGCTGTCGTGCTTCTGCTCCTCGTCCATGCGGGGGCTGTGCTTGTCGCTGCCTCGCTGCTGCTCCATGCCACCGTTCCCTCGTTCGGTACGTGTCAGTAAGGCCGGCCGGTGCCCTCGCCCGGCAGGTAGTCGCCGTCATCCGCGTCGGTGCGGCCGGAGCCGGCGTCCGGGTCCTCGGCGAGGTCGGAGTCGACCCATTCGGTGTCGCCGCTCAGGTGGCCGCCGGCCGGCACGCGCTCGGCGAGGTTCTCGCCGTCGTCCTCGACCTCGCCCTCCCTGGCCTCGTCCACCGGACCTCGCACGCGGAAGCCCGGATCGCCGCCGTGGCCCTGGTCGCCACGCGCGCCGGGCGGCATCGGGTGCGGGCTGGGACCGGCGACGACCTCCTCGTGGCCCTCGATCTCGTCGGTGCGGGCGGCCACGGCCTTCTCGTCGGAGCCTGCCGTGACGGCGTACTCGTCGTCGCGACCGGCCATGTAGCCGGCCTCCTCGGAGTAACCGCCCTTGTCCCTTTCTTTTCTGGTCATGTGGTCTCCCTATTCCGGCTCGACCCGCATGGCGGACTCCTCGGCGGAGTAACCGTCGGCGTCCGGGCCGACGTCGCGGGCCACCTCGTCCGGTTCGGTGTCGGGGTGCGCGCCCTCGTCGGCGGCCACCAGGCGGCCGGCACGGTCCGGGTAGTCCCCCTCGTCCACCCCGCTGTCCTGCTGGAAGTCGGTGTCGAGGTCGGAACCGACGCCCAGTCCGCCTTCGTCGGTGAGCGGTTGCTCGTCGGGGTCGGGGGACGGGGCCCGCTGCACGGTCACCGGCGTGTCCGTGCCGAACGACGCCTCCTCCTCCGGCACCTCGCGCTCCAGCCGGCCCTCCAAGGGCTCGCCCCGGATCTGCTCGTCGACGGTGGTGCCGAAGTCGTCGACGGCGGTGGGATGGTCCGCCGGGAGCGGAGCCTCCTGCGGGTCCTCGGCCCACTGCTGCTCCGGCGTGCCGTCCTGAAGATCCGGGATCCCCTCGTCCTCGAACCGCGAGCGCGGATCGTGTTCAGGTATGTGCTCAGTCACAGCGTCCCCTCCAGGTTTTCAGGCCGTCCATCGCCCGCTACCCCGGACGGCCGGAACCTCACAGGAGACGCGACCTCAGCGGAAGGCGAGTCCCTCGAACGTGCCGGACGCGCGCCACCGGTCGATGTAGTCGAAGAACGCGGTCGCGCCGTGCGGGTAGCCGACGAAGAGGCGGCCGAGCATCCCGGCGTCCTGACCCTCGTTGTTGTAGTAGCCGGGAGTGCAGTCGGCCCCGCCGAGCAGCCCGCCCGTCCCCGTCAGCAGCAGCTCCACCCAGGCGTCCTCGGCCTCGGCGGTCACCTCGACCTCGCGGTGACCGTGGTCGAGTGCGTGCCGGACGATCGCCGCGATGGTCCTGCCGGATTCGGTGAGGTTGTGCGGGATGTTGGAGACGAGGTTGGCGCCCTGGGTGGGCTGCACGATGAAGACGTTGGGGAAGCCGTGCACGTGGATGCCGTGCAGCGTGCGCATGCCGTCGGCCCAGCGCTCCGACAGCCTGACCCCGCCGCGCCCGACCAGGTCGTAGCCGGCCCGCCGGGTGAACTCGGTGCCCACCTCGAACCCGGAGGCGTAGATCAGGCAGTCGAGATCGTACTCCCGGCCCGCGGCCACGACGCCCTTCGCGGTGATCCGCTCCACGCCCTTGCCGTCGGTGTCGACCAGGTGGGTGTTCGGCCGGTTGAACGCCTGCAGATACTCGTCGTGGAAGCAGGGGCGCTTGCAGAGCTGGCGGTACCACGCCTTCAGCGCGCGGGCCGTCTCCGGATCCTCGACCACGGCGTCCACGCGGTCCCTGATCTCCGCCATCTTCTCGAAGTCGGAGTCCTCGAACGCGGCCAGCATCCGCTCCAGGGTCCGCTCCTCCGGCGGCAGCTCAGCGATCCTGGTGCGGACCCTGCGCGCGATGTCGGTCCAGCCGTCCATCACCAGGTCCTCGTCGGCGAGCACGCCGGTCTGCATGGCGGTGAAGTTCTCCAGCCAGCGCCGCTGCCAGCCGGGGGTGGCGATCGAGGCGAACCACTCGGGGTCGGTCGGCCGGTTGTCGCGCACGTCCACCGACGACGGCGTGCGCTGGAACACGTGGAGCTCGCCGCAGGCCCGCGCCAGGTGGGGTACGCACTGCACGGCCGTGGCCCCGGTGCCGATGACGCCCACCCGCTTGTCGCCGAGCCGGTCCAGGGGCGCGCCGGACGGGTCGCCGCCGGTGTAGTCGTAGTCCCACCGGCTGGTGTGGAAGGAGTGGCCGCGGAAGTCCTCGATGCCGGGGATGCCGGGCAGCTTCGGCACGTGCAGCGGCCCGATGCCCATGGCCAGGAAGCGCGCCGTGAACGCGTCGCCCCGGTCAGTCGTGACGATCCAGCGGGACCGGGACCCGTCCCATTCGAGGCCGGTGACCTCGGTGTGGAACAGCGCGTCGTCGTACAGGCCGAAGTGCTTGCCGATGCGCCGGCAGTGTTCGAGGATCTCCGGCGCGTGCGCGTACTTCTCCGTGGGCATGTGGCCGGTCTCTTCGAGCAGCGGCATGTACACGTACGAGGCGGTGTCGCACTGCGCGCCCGGGTAGCGGTTCCAGTACCACGTGCCGCCGAAGTCGCCGCCCTTCTCGACGATGCGCACGTCCTCGACGCCGGCCTCCTTGAGCCGGGCCCCGGTGAGCAGGCCGGCGAAGCCGCCGCCGATGAACGCGACCGTCACGTCGTCGGTCTTCGGCTCCCGCTCGGTCCTCGGCGTGTACGGGTCGTCGAGGTAGCGGGCGAACCGGCCGGTGAGCCGGACGTACTGGTCGTTGCCGTCGGGACGCAACCGCTTGTCGCGCTCTTCCCGATATTTCAGGCGAATGGCCTCTTTGTCCACGATGCGCGCTCCGAAGGACGGGATTCCAGAATGGCATTCCGAAATAATGCCGACAAGAGCCCTTCAGGACGTCCGCGGCGTCAGCGTGTCGCGCGTCCAGGAACCCAGCACCAGCAATGTCTTGGTGCCCGTCACGTCGCCCGCCCTGCGCAGCCGGTCGACGACCTGCTGCAGGTGGCCCAGGTCGCGCACCCGGACGTGGATGAGCGCGTCGGGGTCGCCGGCGATCGTGAACACCTCCTGCACCTCCGGCACGGTCGCCGCGGTGCGGACGATCTCGGCGACCGGGGTCGTGCCCGGATAGCTCAGCTCGGTGAACGCCTCGATGCCCCACCCCAGCTTCGCATAGTCGATCTGGACGGTGAAGCCGGTGATCACCCCGAGCTCCCTGAGCCGGTCGACGCGCCGCTTGACCGCCGCCACCGACAGGCCGATCCGCTCGGCCATCTCCGAGAACGTGCGGCGGCCGTCCTCCCGGAGCAGGCGCAGCAGCCGGTGGTCGATCTCGTCGACGTCTGACATGGGAAAGCCTCCTCACCGGCGCAAAGAAAGCAGCCGAATCCCCCAACAGTCTCAAACTTTTTGCGTCTTTCAACACCCTCCCCGCTTGACTCTTGCGCGTCCATAGGCCTCGTTGCTGTGCTGGGGGTTCCCCCCGCACGAAGGAGGTTCGCGTGAGCGTGACTCCCGCTGAGGTGTCGATCGACGACAAGTACGCGGCCGAGAGCGGCCGGGTGCTGATCTCCGGCATCCAGGCCCTGGTCCGGCTGACCCTGGAGCAGCGCAGGCTCGACCGCGAGCGCGGCCTGGACACCCGGGTCTTCGTCTCCGGCTACCAGGGCTCCCCGCTGGGCGGCGTCGACCTGGAGATGGGGCGGGCGGCGCGCTTCCTGGAGCCCGCCGGCGTGGTGTTCAGGCCCGGACTGAACGAGGAACTGGCCGCCACCGCCGTGGCCGGCACCCAGCTCCTCGACGCGCTGCCCGGCCGCCGCCACGAGGGGGTCACCGGCTTCTGGTACGGCAAGAACCCCGGCCTGGACCGGGCCGCCGACGCCATCCGCCACGGCAACCTGGCCGGCACCGCGCCGCTCGGCGGGGCCGTGGCCTGGATCGGCGACGACCCCGGCAGCAAGTCCTCCACCGTGCCCAGCTCGTGCGAGCCGATGTGCCAGAGCCTGTCGATGCCGCTGCTCGCGCCCGGCTCCGTCGCCGAGATCATCGAGTACGGGCTGCACGCGGTGGCGCTGTCCCGCGCCAGCGGCCTGTGGACCGGCCTGAAGATCGTCGCCGACGTCGCGGACGCCGCCGCCACCGTCGAGGTCGGCGGCCACCACGGCGTCCCGGAGCCCGAGCGGCCCGGCCCGCGCAAGCCGCCGGTGCTGGTCGGCCCGGCCTCGCTGGACGCCGAGCACGACATGCTCACCCGCCGCCTCGACCTGGCCCGCGCCTACGGCCACGCGCACGGGCTGAACCGCGTCGTGTTCGACGCCCCGCACGCCAAGCTGGGCATCCTCGCCTCCGGCACCGGATTCGCCGTGGTCCGGCGCGCGCTGGCCGACCTCGGCCTGGACGAGAGCGCCATGACGGACCTCGGGATCCGGCTGATCAAGATCGGCATGCCGTTCCCGCTCGACCACGCCGCGCTGGCCGCCCAGACCGCCGGGCTGGAGCGGGTGCTCGTCGTCGAGGACAAGGTGCCGTTCCTGGAAGGTCAGCTCAAGCAGGCGCTCTACGGCGGCGAGCACACCCCGGCCGTGCACGGCCGCGACCTGCTCACCGCCCGGGGCACGCTCGGCGCCGACGAGGTGGCCGAAGCCGTCGCCCGCTGCGTCGGCCCGGACCGGCTGCCCAGGAAACCGGCCGCGCCCAGGCCCGCGCGCCGCATGCTGCCGCTGGTCGCCGCCCGCACCCCGTACTTCTGCTCGGGCTGCCCGCACAACACCTCCACCCGCACCTCCGACGACACGCTCGTCGGCGTCGGCATCGGCTGCCACGCCATGATCGCGCTGGACGGCGACGGGCGCGGCACCCAGGTCGGGCTCACCCAGATGGGCGGCGAGGGCGCCCAGTGGATCGGGCTCGCCCCGTTCACCGGCGACCGCCACTTCGTGCAGAACCTCGGCGACGGCACCTTCCACCACTCCGGCTCCCTCGCCGTCCGCGCCGCCGTCGCCGCCGGCGTGACGATGACGTACAAGCTCCTCTACAACGACGCCGTCGCCATGACCGGAGGCCAGCGCGCCGAGGGCCGCCTGGACGTGCCCGCCCTCGCCCACGAGCTGGCGCTCGAAGGCGTACGGGAGATCGTCGTCACCACCCCTGAGCCGGAGACGTACCGGGGCGTCCGGCTGCCCGGCATCGCCCGCGTCCGCCACCGCGACGAGCTCCAGCAGGCCGAGAAGGAGCTGGCCGCGGTCGACGGCGTCACCGTGCTCATCCACGACGACCGGTGCGCCGCCGAGGAGCGGCGGCTGCGCAAGCGCGGCAAGCTGCCCGTCCCGGCCGCCAAGGTCGTGGTGAACGAGCGCGTCTGCGAAGGCTGCGGCGACTGCGGCGACGTCTCCACCTGCCTGTCGGTGCAGCCGGTGCAGACCGAGTTCGGCCGCAAGACCCGCATCCACCAGCCGTCCTGCAACACCGACCTGAGCTGCCTCAAGGGCGACTGCCCGTCGTTCCTGCTGGTCGAGCCGGGCACCAGAAGCGCGCACCAGGTGCCGGACCTGCCCGTCGAACCCGGCGAACCGGACCGCAAGGTCGGCGACACCGTGCTCATCAGGATGCCCGGCATCGGCGGCACCGGCGTCGTCACCGTCTCCCAGATCCTGCAGATGGCCGCCCACCTCGACGGCCTGCACGCCGCCGGGCTGGAGCAGACCGGGCTCGCGCAGAAGGGCGGCCCGGTCGTCAGCGACGTCCGCATCTCCGCCCGGCCGCTCACCGGCTCGGTGCGGGCCACCCGCGGCGCCGCCGACGTGCTCATCGGCTTCGACCTGCTCGGCGCCGCCGCCGACGGCAACCTCTCCGTCGCCGCCCCGGACCGGACCATCGCCGTCGTCGACACCTCGGTCGTGCCCACCGCCGCCATGGTGACCGGCCGCGCCGCCGTGCCCGGCTCGCCCGCCGACGCGCTGGCCCGCATCGAGTCCGCCACCCGTTCGGGCCTCTACGTGGACGCGCACGGGCTCGCCGAGGCGCTCTTCGACGACCACATGCCGGCCAACATGCTCCTGGTCGGCGCCGCCTACCAGCACGGCTGCCTGCCCGTCTCCGCCACCGCTCTCGAGCGCGCCATCGCGCTCAACGGGGCCGCCGTGGACAAGAACGTGGCCGCCTTCCGCTGGGGCCGCGCCCTGGCTCACGACCGCGACGCCGTGCTCAAGGCCGCCGGGCTCGTCGTCCCGGAGCCCACCGGCCTGGAGGAGGCGCTCGCCATCCGCGTCGCCGACCTCACCGGCTACCAGAACGCCACGTACGCTCGCACGTACGCGGAAGACGTGCGGCGCGTCACCGCGCTCGCCGTCGAACGGGCCGGCCAGGAGGCCGGCACCCGCGTCGCGCTCGCCTACGCCAGGAGCCTGCACCACCTCATGGCCTACAAGGACGAGTACGAGGTCGCCCGCCTGCACCTCGACCCTGCCGAGCAGGCACGGCGGGACCGCGAGTTCGGGCCCGACGCCAAGGTGTCCGTGCTGCTGCACCCGCCCGTGTTCCGCGCGCTCGGCATGAAGCGCAAGATCAAGCTGCGCCGCTCGGCCGGGATGCTCTTCCGCGGCCTGCGCGCCGCCCGAGTGCTGCGCGGCACCGCGCTCGACGTGTTCGGCCGCGCGGAGGTACGCCGGGTCGAGCGCGGGCTCGTGGGGGAATACCGTGATCTCATGAACGACGCCCTCGACCGCCTCACCCCCTCGACCGCCGACGCGGTGGCCGAGCTGGCGGCGCTGCCGGAGGGCATCCGCGGATACGAGGACATCAAGCTGGCCCGCGTCGCGGAATACCGCGAGCGCGCCGCCGCGGCCCTCGCGGCCCTCACCCAGGACGACCGGCTCCGGACCACCGCTCGGGAGAGATCATGACCGTCGACCGCCTGCTCCCCAGCCAGGACGCCCGGGACCTCATCGAGCTGACCCGCGAGATCGCCGACAAGGAGCTCGCCCGCCGGGCCGACCGGCACGAGCGCGAGGAGACCTACCCTTCGGGTCTGTTCCCGCTGCTGGGCGAGGCGGGGCTGCTCGGGCTCGCGTACCCGGAGGAGTACGGCGGCGGCGGCCAGCCGTACGAGGTGTACCTCCAGGTGATCGAGGAACTGGCGGCCCGCTGGGCGTCGGTCGCCGTCGCCGTGAGCGTCCACACCCTCGCCTGCTTCCCGGTCTTCACCTACGGCACTGACGAGCAGAAGTCGCGCTGGCTGCCCGACATGCTGGCCGGCCGGCTCATCGGCGGCTACAGCCTCTCCGAACCCCAGGCCGGCTCCGACGCCGCCGCCCTCACCTGCCAGGCGGTCAAGACCGACGACGGCTACCGGATCACCGGCAACAAGGCGTGGATCACCCACGGCGGCATCGCCGACTTCTACGCCCTGTTCGCCCGCACCGGCTCCGGGAGCCGCGGCATCTCCTGCTTCCTGGCTCCCGGCACGGCCGACGGGCTGACCTTCGGGCGTCCGGAGGAGAAGATGGGCCTGCACGCCGTCCCCACCACCACCGCCCACTACGACGGCGTCCTGCTGGACTCCTCCCGGCTGCTGGGCTCGGAGGGCGAGGGTCTGCAGATCGCGTTCAGCGCCCTCGACTCCGGCCGCCTCGGCATCGCCGCCTGCGCCGTCGGCCTGGCCCAGGCGGCTCTGGACGAGGCGGTGACGTACGCCAAGGAGCGGCAGACGTTCGGCAAGCGCATCATCGACCACCAAGGGCTGGGGTTCCTGCTGGCGGACATGGCGGCGGCGGTGGACTCGGCGCGGGCCACCTACCTGGACGCGGCGCGACGGCGGGACGCGGGGCTGGGGTACTCGCGGCAGGCTTCGGTGGCGAAGCTGGTGGCCACGGACGCGGCGATGAAGGTGACCACGGACGCGGTGCAGGTGTTCGGGGGGTACGGGTACACACGGGAGTTCCGGGTGGAGCGGTACATGCGCGAGGCGAAGATCATGCAGATCTTCGAGGGGACTAATCAGATCCAGCGGTTGGTGATCAGCCGGCACTTGGCGAAGTAGACCCGGCCAGAGACTGGGCGGTGGGAGAGGCGTTCGGGACCGACCCCGGCTTGGCCCGGCCCAAGTTCGGCCATCCCAAGGACCGCAGGCCCGATCTGAAGCAGATCCAGGCCGGGATCGCAGTCAGCTCCGATGGCGCGATCCCAGTCTTCCACCGCGCCTATGACGGCGGGGGCCGGCGAGGTCGGCCAGGTGATCGGCGCCATGCGCGGGTTGCGGAAGCTCATGCGGAAAACGGGGCCAGCCGCGCTACCAGGCGGGGTTCAGCCGGATCTCGATGTCGTCGCACATCGTCTCCGGCGCTGCGTCGGCGGTTACGCGGACCCGTATCGGACGGCCGGTGTCGGTCTCGACGAACGACAGAGGCGGGCGGCCTTCCTGTAGGTACGTGTCGCCCCATTGCATCAGCGACAGAAACACCGGCAGCAGGTCCTGGCCCGCCTCGGTCAGCCGGTACTCGTCGCGGGCCCGGCTCCCCGGCTCCCGATAGAGAACGGGCGCGACAATACCCGCGGCTTTCAGCTGTTTGAGTGCCCGAGACACCGCAGGGGCCGAGGTCCCGATCCGCGCCACGAAGTCGTCAAACCTGGTCGTGCCGTAGAAGCATTCGCGGACCACCAGGAACACCGTCTTGGTGCTGAGCAGGTCCAGCACCCGCCCCGCCGAGCATCCATCGCCGATCGACCACGCATCTCGGTCGCGCAGCCGTTCCTCGAACTTCATCGCCATCTCACCATTGTAACTAACGTTTGCGTTATCCAGCATGGCGTGCTTACATCTCACTAACGACATCGTTACCCAGAGGAGAACGCAGTGGTTGCAGTAGCGGGCAGAGTGGTTGTGGTGACCGGGGGCCGACGTGGGCTCGGTGCGGCGCTGGTCGATGAGGTGCTGGCGCGCGGGGCGCGAAAGGTGTACTCGACTGCGCGCTCGGCGTACATCGACGACCGTCCAGAGGTGGTTACCGCCGAGTTGGAGGTCCGCTCGGAGGCGTCGGTCGCCGCCCTCGCGAAGGTCGCCGCCGACGTCGAGATCGTGTTCAACAACGCTGGCATCCTGTTGCCGGCTCCGCTGCTGACGGGTGACTTCGAGCGCGCCACCGTGACGTTCGACGTCAACGTCTTCGGACCCCTGCGGATGGCACGGGCGTTCGCGCCGATCCTGGCCGCGAACGGTGGGGGCGCACTGGTGAACATGCACTCCGTGCTGTCTTGGCTGGCCGGCGCCGGCGCCTACGGGGCGTCCAAGGCGGCGGCGTGGTCCATCACGAACTCGCTCCGACTCGAACTAGCGCGCCAGAATACCCAGGTCGTCGGCGTTCACGCAGGGTTCATCGACACCGAAATGGTCTCCGCCATGGACCTGCCGAAGGCGACGCCGGCCGAGGTGGCCGCGCGGATCGTCGACGGCCTGGAGGCCCAGGCCACGGAGGTGCTCGCCGACGACGTCACCATCGCCACCAAGGCGGCGCTGTCCGGCCCCGTGGAGCGCCTGGCCTTCTCGGTCGCCGGTTGACATCGCGTCCCAACACTTAAGGAGTACTGACCCGCAATGCCACTGTGGACTGTTCATCACACGCCCGGAATCTTCACCGACAAGGAGAAGCACCAACTCGCCTCCCAGATCGCCGACCACTACGAACAGGTGGGGCTGCCCCGGTTCTACGTGATCACGCTGTTCCATCAGACCCTGCCCGAGGATTTCTACGTTGGTGGGGAGCCGGCCCCGGTCGGGGTCCGCATTGTGATCGACCACATCGCCCGCCGCAACGCCGATCGAGAGAGCCGGCGCCGGACCGCCCAGTGGGTCAAGGGCATGCTGCAGCCCCACCTCGAACGGAACGCAGGGCTGCACTGGGAGTTCCACATCGACGAGACCAGCGACGACCTCTGGATGATCAACGGGATCGCGCCGCCCCCGGCAGGCTCCGACGCCGAGAAGCTCTGGGCTGAGAGTGCGTTCTGCGAGTTGATGTCCCTTTCATCGGTGGGGTTGGGTTAGGTCGGCTGGTCGGAGACCCGCCGGTCGGACTACGGGCGTGGCTGGGTGAACAATCCCGGCTCGGTCTCGACAAGGAT